>JBMNNX010000104.1:0-20496 GCA_050942745.1 Myxococcales bacterium | reverse complement strand
GTCCCGGGACGCATCGCTCGCGACCAATCCGCGCGAAGTCAGCCGCGAGGACATGCTCCAGCTCGTTCGCGAAGCGTTCTGAAAACCGCTGAAGCAGCCGATTCCCAGTCAGGCCGAGCGTAGACCGCGCTGGCGACATCGAAGTCGAGGCCGATTCGGCTCCGTTTCCCTCGCTCGAGCGGCTGCTCAGCCCCGCGGCGGGCGCTGGTAGACGACGATCTGCGGCGTCTCGTCCAGGTACAGCCCGTAGACCGGCGTCTGCGTCCCGTAGCTGTTCCAGATCTGCATCTCGATGTCGCGGAACTCGGGCATGTACTGGTAGGCGGCGATTACCGAGTCCTGCGGCGAGCTGGCGTACTGGATGTCGTCGCGGAGCATCTTCGCCTTTTTGTAGGCGTGGAAAGAGTCCCAGTTGACCTCGTGGAAGAAGACGCGCGCGTTGCGAGGCGCGTGCTCGTTTATCCACGGCAGAACGCCGGTGACGTTGTTCGACCAGTACTGGCGATGCATCCCCAAAGTCGCCGCACCCGCGTAGCCGCCCGCCAGCTCGTTGTAGAAGCTGGTGCCGTACGGATGGTTCCGGACGAGGCCGAGCAGCCCCGGCAGCAGCACGACGCCGGCGAGCGCGGGGAAGGCCGCGCGGCGGGCCGCGGGCAACAGCCCCTCGGTCGTCTCCGAGACCTGCTCGAGCGCGCGCGCCGCGAGGATCACGAGGAATGCCACCGACGGCATCCAGTGCTTCACCCCGCCGAAGATCGGGATGAAGGGTACCGAGAAGACGACGAGCGAGGCGAAGGCGTTGCCCAGCAGCAGCAGCGAGTCGGTGTCGAGCGGGGAGACGAAGCGCTGCAGAGGCCGATGGATCCAGGTGCCGACGAACCGCGCTATCTCGCGCAGCGAGCCGCTCATCATCAACAGGAACAGCGCGATAGGCACGGTGAGCGCCGAGACTACGAAGGAATAGCCGACGGGGAAGGGCGCCTCGACGAGCAGCTCGCCGAGGTACTCCCACGGATAGTTGATGTGCTTGTTGTGGAAGTTGGCGTACCAGACGAACCGCTCGATGGGCTTGTGCCAGAGGTAGGGCCAGTGGAGGTAGAAGAGGGCCGGCCCGATGGTCGCCATCGCCCAGAACGGGGCGAGCGCCTTGGCGAGCCCGCGCCCGCGGCCATCGCGCCAGGCCCTGGGCGCCTCGGCCAGCAGGAAGTGGATGAGCAGCACGCCCGGGATGATCCAGGAGTTGTGCTTCACCGAGAGCGCGACGCCGTAGGCGACGCCGGTCCACAGCGCCCACCGGCGGTTCGAGAGCGCGCGCCAGTAGCAGTAGGCGACGAGCAGCCAGGCCCAGACCATCGGCATGTCGAAGCAGGCCAGGTGCCCATGGAAGAAGTGGCGCGGCGTGAGCCAGAACGCCGCTGCGGCGAAGAGCCCGCCGCGCCGCGAGACGAGCCGTGCGCCGAGCAGGTAGATGAGCGCCGAGATGAAGCCGGAGACGACCCAGGCCGGCAGCCGATATCCGGCCGCATCGCGCAGCCAGCCGAGCTTCTCGGTGAAGAGCAGGTGCGAGAGCCCGAACAGCGACTTCATCAGCACCGGGTGCTCGTGGTTGTAGTCGAAGCGCCGGACGATGGCCGCGTCCTTGAAAGCCTCGAACGGACGGCCGCGCTTTGCGGCTTCCCAGAGATCGACGTACCAGGCCGCATAGTCGTGGCCGGCGCGGAAGTAGTAGCCCTCGTCGCGGGCGAAGCCGACGCTCGACTCGGTCAGCGCGAGCGCGGCAAAGGTTGCGAGCGCGAGGCCGAGCGCTATCCAACGGTCGCTGCGGCGAGGCGCGCGCGGATCGAGCGGCTCGGGGGCGCGGTCGAGAAGAGCGCTCATGGAAAGCTCCCGGCGCCGAAGCAGAAGTGGCGCATCGCCGGATCGGGTGTCGAGACCTCGAAGCTGACGCGGTGCCTGCCGCCGGCGAACCGCCCGGTGCCGACGGTACTGCGCCGCTCGCCCGGCTCGCCCGGCGGGACCACGACGCTCGTGAGCAGCTCGCCGTCCACCTTTACCGCCAGCGTCACCGGCTGGTAGCGCTCGGTGCGAAAGGCTATCTGCCCGACGATGCCGGCGAGCACCCGAAGCTCCTTGCCCAAGGGCACGTCGGAGTACTCGATGACGAGCGGCTCGTGGCCCGCGGGGTGAGCCCAGATGCAGCGGTAGGGCTTGAAGGCGATCTCCTTGATCTCGGCGCCGACGTTCATCCAGCCCGCCCGCTTGCACGGATGGCGATCGCCGGCTCGCGGGCAGAGCTCCTCGCTTCCGTCGGGGCGGCGGACGAACACGCGAGCCTTGGCCACCTCGCTCGTGAAGTCGAACGAGGGCACCTCGACCGCCGAGTTTTCGAACAGCGTCAGCGAGAGGTTCCCGAATTCGGTCGGCTCGCCGGTGCGGCGAAACTTCATGGACTCGAGGCGCTCGAAGGTCTCCGCACGATCCGACCGGGGCAGCTCCGGCGCGCTGAGGACGAAGAGGCGGCGTAAGGAGGCGAGGTCCTCGCGCGTCGGGTTGCGGCCGAAGTTGAGGATCGGGATGCCCTTGACGAAGAGCCGGGCGCGTTCGGCCCAATGCGGGTCGAGCAAGACGGCGTCGCCCGGCGCAGCCTGCGAAGCGAGTGACTCGGCGAGCCGCTGGTAATCCGCCTCCGAAGGGAGGGACGAGGGCAGGCGCAGGTAGAAGAGGATGGAGAGCAGCGCCGCCCCGACGACCAGAACCGCCTGCGCGCGCAGGAGCCACGTCCGCAGCGTGAGCCAGCGCGGATTCAGAGCGAGAGCAGGCTCGCCGGCCGAAGGCGACTCGGCGGCGGGTGCCGGCTCGTTCGCTGGAGCAGATTGGTCTGGCGGGGGCTGTGCTGGGAGCGTCTCTGACAAGAAAGTACCGTCCAAAGGCGCAGAATCAGGCCCGGATTGCGCTCGAGAGTCAAGCGCCGAGCGACCCGACTCGAGTTGCGTCCGTAGGGACGACCAATCTCTCGGTCGGCGGAGGCCCGACCTGCATGTCGGCCGGAGCGAAGCGGAGGAAGAGCGGCCCTCTGGCCGGGCTAGCCGAGGGCGATCGAACCAGCACCTGCCAACTCTCGACCCTCGACTCTCGACTCTCGACCGTCGCCCTACGTCTTCGCCATCCGGATTCTCTGATCGCTCTTGTCCCTGCAGAACGGGCAGAGCACCGGCTCGCCGACTTGAAAGGGCGGCGACCAGGGCGCGTACATCGAGCAGCGCGGGTCGAGGCAGTGGTGCAGGTCCCAGAGGTGGCCCACGTCGTGGAGGGCCTGCTTGGCCAGGCGTTTGAGGAGGGCGTCGCCTTTTGGCAAGCCGTGCGTGGTCAGGACCGCGAGCTCGCCGCTGTACTGGGCAAAGCCGGGCGTCGGCGCCTTGCCGCTCGGCAGCTCGCGCGGCGCGAGCGGCTGGTTGGTGACGTAGAGGGTCTTGTCATCGGCGAACGAGGCGACCCGCTCGACCTTCTCGAGCAGCAGCTGCGCGTCGACCTTTCCCGCCTTGACCGCCTCGTCGGGCAGCTCGACCTGGCCTGCGTACTCGCACCCAAGGCCGTAGGCCTGGTAGAGGATGCGGCTCAACCCGTTCATCAGCTCTTCGTCCAACGCCTCGAGCGCAACCACGCGGATCACGTTTTCCCCTCGCTTCCGCTACTTCTTCGGCTTGGTCGTAGACTTGGCGGCCTTGGGCTTCGCCGCCGCCTTCTTGGCCGCAGGCTTCTTGGCTGCCGCCTTCTTTGCCGCGGGCTTCTTCGCTGCGGGTGTCTTGGCGGGCGCCTTCTTCGCCGCAGGCTTCTTGGCCGCCGCCTTCTTGGCCGCGGGCTTCTTCTTTGCCGCCGCGGCCTTCTTCGGGCGTCCGCGCTTCGGCTTCTCTTCCTCTTCCTCGGCGGCCTCTTGCTCCTCTTCGGCCGCCTCTTCCTCTTCGGCGGAGAGCGCTTCTTCTTCCTCCGGGACTTCGGCGAGCCCGTCGGTCGCCCCTTCGGAGGTCTCGATGCCTTCGAGGTCCTCTTCGGCGTCGGCCAGGATGGCCCGGTCGGGCTTCTTGCGCTCGACTCCCGGCGGGAAGAGGACGAGGTCGACCGCGTCCTCGGCGGAGACCTCGGGCTGAGAGATGGCCGCCGCTATCTCGGTGACGAGCAGGTGTCGGGCGCTGTCGTACAGCTCGCGCTCCTTCGGCGGGAGCGGCCGCAGATCGGCCAGGGTCGCCAGGCTCTTGACCACCTGCGCGAGGCCGAGCAGCCCGCCTTCGGACATGCGCTCGCCGTGCGTGCGATGGCGCACCTTCCAGTCGAGCTCGGGGCCTTCGACCGGCGCGGCGAGATAGGCGAAGACCTGCTTGATCTCGTCGGTGTCGGCGACCCGGCGCAGCCCCACGCGAGCGAGCCGGCCTTTGGGGACCATGACGACCGCCTGGTCGTCCTCGCGCGCGAGCTTGATGAACGTCTCGCGCTGGCCCCCGATGTCCATCTCGGTGGTGCCTACGACCCGGCAGACGCCTTGGTTCGGGTAGACAACCCGATCGCCTACCTCGAGGTCGGCTTCCGCGATGCCCATGTGCAGCACCCCTCCGAAGAAGTCGGCGTGTTGTTATCACCGGGGCGAGAAGAGGGTCAAACGCGATCCCGGCGTCATTTGCCCAGTCTCCCTGGTTGGTTTCAGCGCGAAGTGGGCTTTCGGTTGGTCGAGCCGTCGCGCTTGGCTTGGTCGATCATCTTGCCGAGGAGCGCATGCAGGCGCGCATCGATCTGGGCGTCGAGCTCGGCGCGGTCGACCTCGGACTCGGCGGAGGCGGCCTGCCGGGGAACCCAGGCGATCGCCACGAGGGCGAGAGCAGCGACGGCGACCAACGACATTGCCTTCTTCATGGAACCCTCCGCGTGCGCTCCAGGGCGCTACAGCTATGTTTCGCTACACGCTAAGGCAGCCGGGCAAGCGGTCAATTTTTTGGCCTCCGGCCTGGCAGCCCGGCGTGCCTTCATTTTGAGCCCAAAGCAATCGCCGCCGGCGCCGCGAGGCGGGTAGGCCAGGGCGCCCCGAGTCTGCGCTTCGTGTGCTCGCAGAATCGCCGGACGCACCGGCTTGGAGTGGAGGTGGACGGCGGCGCACAAACCCGACGCGGGCTGGACCGAGCGCTGAGGTCGCCAGGGTTCGTCGCGGGTGCGTGCGCGAGGGCGCTTTGGTCTGTGGCGAGCGCGGGTGCAATGGGCTACTTTTCGCCCGCCGCTCCGCCACGTCCCAATCCAGCGCAGGTCGTGCGGCGCCGGTGATTCGATGAAGCCCCGACCACTCAAACGCTTCAAGCGCCTGGTGCGCTACCTGCTCCTCCGCGCGGTGTTCGCGCTCTTCGGCCTGCTGCCTTTGCATGTGGGGATCTCGCTGGGCGCGGCGTTGGGCCGATTCGCGTTTCGCGTCGCGGGAGGCGAGCGGCGCAAGTCGCTCGCCTCGCTCTCGGTCGCTTTCCCTGAGCTCTCGGAGGCGCAGCGCTACGACCTTGGCCTGCGCTGCTTCGAGCACCTCGGCATGTGTGCGGGCGAGGTCTTCTGCGCGTCGCGAATCATGCCGCAGCTCGAGCGGTACGTGGAGCTGCCCGCCGAGGACGAAGCGCTGCTGCGCGCGGCAGTCGCAGAGGGCCGCGGCGTTCTCTACGTCACCGGCCACGTCGGCAACTTCGAGCTGATGGCCCGGCGCATCGCCGCGCTCGGCTACCCGAGCAAGGCGGTGGCCAAGCCGGCGAGCGATCCACGCCTGACGGCGTTCATCGAGAAGATGCGCGGGGACGGCAAGGTCGGGATCATCTGGCGCGGCCGCGGGACGGCGGTGCAGCAGATTGAGCAGGGTCTCGTCGCCAACGAGATGATCGGCCTGCTCATCGATCAGGACACGCGCACGCGGGCCCACTTTGTCGACTTCTTCGGGCGCCCGGCCCACACGCCGCGCATCGTCGCAGACCTCGCGTTGAAGAAGGGCGCGGCGGTTGTCGCCGGCTTCGTCTTCCGACGGCCCGACGGCGGCCACCGCGTGCGGCTCGAGCGGCTCGTCCCGCAGACGAGCGGCGACTTCGAGGCCGACTCGCGCGCGTTCACCGAGGTGCTCAGCCAGGCCATCGAGCGGGCCATCCGCGAGGCGCCGCACGCCTGGGTCTGGATGCACCAGCGCTGGAAGACCCAGCCGCCCGCGGCGCCCGCCGTTCCCGCCGCGCCGGCGCCCGGCGAGGAGCGCCCTGCCGACAAGCTCGAGTCCGCCTGACGCGAGCGCGGGCCCGCCCGGGCGCGCGGCGTCGTGTCACCGCTCGGGCTCGGCGGCCTCGCTCGCGCCTTCGGGCGGCGTCGGCTCGAACGCCGCCCCGGGCGCGGCCGACAGCACCGCGGTGGCGAGCCCGAGCGCCCCGAGGACCACGAAGGCGAGCGGCAGCGATCTATCCATCAGCGCGCCCGCCAGCGGATAGAAGACGGCGAGCCCGAGCGTGCGGACCGCGGAGACGGCCGAGAGCACGGTGGCGCGCTCGGACGAGGGGATCTGTTGGTTCAGCGCGCCGCTGAAGACCGGCGGGCGCGAGAGGCCGAAGGTCGCGGCGACGACGACCAGGGCGACGCTCGCCGCCGGGTTCGCGGTGAGCCCCAGCGCGAGGAAGCACAGCGGGGGCACGAGCGCGCCGACGCGGATGAGCCGCAGCCTGCCTCCGAGCAGGCGCTCGGCACTTTCGACCCGGGCGAGCAGCGCGATCTGGCACAGCGACATGACGGCGTGGACGACGCCGAAGAGCGACAGCGGCACCGCGCCGCGCTGAAGCTGTGGTTGGTAGAGCCACAGGACCATCCAGGCGAAGGCGCCATTGGCGACCAGGTCCAGCGTCAGGCGTCGCAGTTGGCTGCTCGCGCGGAAGTAGTACAGGCCGCTCGTCAGCACCCGGAAGTAACCGTGCCGGTGGTGACCGGCGGGCGCGTCGCTCGGTGGCTCGACCAGCGTGAGCGCGACGAAGCCCGCGAGCGCGGCGGGGACGGCTTGAACGAGCATCGGGGCGCGCACCCCGAGCGTCGAGGCGACCACGCCTCCGGCCAGGGCGCCGACGAGGATCCCCGCGAGCTTGTAGGACTCGAGCCTCGCGATGACATGCGTCGCCTCGGGCTCGCGGCCGAGCGCCCGGAGCGTGTCGTAGACGAGCGCCTCGTCGGCGCCGGAGACCAGCACGAAGGCGGCGGCGAGTACGATCTCGCCGAGCAGAAAGACCGGCAGCAGCGGCGCGCTCGCGTAGAGCAGCGAGCCGGCCGCGGCGACGAACGCGCCGGCAGCGAGCGAGACGCGCCGGCCGAACCTGTCGGCGACCGCGCCGGTGGGCACCTCCAGCACGAAGCTCCAGACCATGAACCACGCCTGGACGAGGAGGATGGTGGTGTAGTCGAGCCCGCCCCAGTCGCGGAAGAAGGGCACGGCCACCGAGCTGACCAGGTGGGTCCAGAACAGCAGCCGCACGAGCGACATGCGGCGAAGGTTCTTCTCGAGGTTTGGGCGCGAGGCATCCATGGCAGCCGGGAGGCAGTGCCGGCCCGGCATCGCTACCACGGATCGAGGCCGCAGGTGGCGATCTCGGCGGTCAGACCGTGTTGGCCGATGCCTCGAGCGACCGCGACCGCATCCACCCGACAAGCCGGCGGAGGGCGCGCGCCGAGCTGGGGCAGCGGCAGGCGAAGGCGTCCGAGAGCGCGTCTCCTGGAGCGGGCGCGACCTGGCGACCAAGGACTGCGCCGCTACTAAGGTCGCCAACTGGAACGGTGGCTCGCCTGGGTATCGGGGCCCGGGCAGCCAAGTCTAGTAGTAGCCTTGCGTGCGGACCGTCGGAGTCGATCGGCGATCACGGGGGCGCTGCTATGGACCACCGTTCGAAGTCTTCTCTCATCAAGATCGCCTTCGTGCTCTTCGCGGTGGTGATCGCGGCGGGTGTGAGCGTGAGGGTCCAGGGGCCGAAGCTGCTTCTGCACGCGGCCTCGCGCGGCTCGATGTCGATGATGCGAGTGCTCGTGTGCCTTGGCGTCGACCCCGCTTCGAACGCCCCCGGTTCCTATCCTCTCTACGCCGCGGTGAGCCACGGCCAACACGCGGCCGCCGAGTTCCTGCTCGAGGCCGGCAGCCCGGTAGACAGCGTCGAGCGGGACGGCGCGACACCTCTGATGCGCGCCGCAGTCTCTCGGCGACGTGCGGGCAGTCGAGCTGCTGCTCGCTCACGGGGCCTCGACGCGGGCGAGAATGGGATGCGGCAGCGCTTGGGATATCGCCCGGGCGAACCGTCAGGACTCCGTCGCGCGACTTCTCGAGCAGGCCGACAGCGCGCGGTCGGCCGGAGCGCGTCGGTAAGGCTCGGGATGGCGAGAGCGTTCCCGGTCCGCTCTTGCGGCGCGAGGTCGATGCCGCGGCGCCGACGTAGCTCTCGGGCCGTCGATGACACCGAGTGTCAAACCGCCGTCCGAATTGCCCGAGCTCGCGGCCCGCGAAGGCGCGAAAGTCTGGGGCGCGAGAAGACGAGAGG
The DNA here is from genome assembly GCA_050942745.1 of Myxococcales bacterium. Taxonomy (GTDB): domain Bacteria; phylum Myxococcota; class Myxococcia; order Myxococcales; family UBA5297; genus UBA10939. Next base: position 11,938 of record JBMNNX010000104.1, on the reverse strand, counting down.
TGGCGGCCAGCGGCCGGCAGCCCGAGGCAGGCGAGGGCGCTGTCTCCCGTGCGCCCTTCGGCGGGTCAGGGCTGCTGGAAGACGAGGAACGTCTGGTACGGCAGCAACTCGGGCTTCTCCTCGACGAGCTTCAGGCCCGCATCGGACGCCAGCTCCAGCAACTTTGCCCGCGGAATCTTGGCGCCCTCTGGAGGTCCCTGCGGCAGCTCGCCTTCCTTGAACTCGACCAACGCCAAGCGCGCCCCGCTCTTCATCCCGGCCGCCAGCTTGCCGAGCCAGGCCGCTCGATCCGGCACGTGGTGAAGCACGTCGCAGATGAAGACGAGGTCGGCACCCGGCGGCGAGGAAGGCTCGTCGGGCTTCGACACGACAGCTTCGAGGTTCGAGACGCCCTCGCTCAGCGCCCGGTGATGGATGTGGCGCACCATCTCCGGCTCGACGTCGACGGCGACGACGCGCCCGCGGGGCAGGGCCTTGGCGAAGCGGAAGCTGAAGTAGCCCGAGCCCGCGCCGATGTCGGCGACCAGCTCGTCGCCTTTGAGCCCAAGCGCCGCGATGACCTCGTCCGGGCGCTGCCAGATGGCGCGGTCCTCGCGTTCGAGGAAAGCGATGTACTCCTCGACCTCGGCGAACGGGCGCAGGGCGGTGTGATCGATACCCTGCTTCCTGAGCGGGCAGTCGATGGGCGGATGTGCTGGATCGTGAGCTGCCGCAGGGGCAGACATGGCGGGAGCGCCCTCGGCCGGAGCGCTGGTCGTCACTGCCCGCGCGGCATCGGACGGGCGCTCTTTGCAGGCGCCCGCCGCGACGAGGGTGGCCGCGAGGGCGAGGACGCGAAGGGAGGTGTTCATTGCGGCGATCTCCAGCGGAATGCGAATTGCGCGCGGCGGTGATTTGGGCATCGGAAGCCTCGCCCCTGCAGGAGTTGGATGAGTCCTTTCCGTTCGCGGAAGTAGAGCGCCGATCGGTCGATGAGGTCCATCGAGATTGGCCCGAGACAGAGCCTCGTCGAGCTTTTTCCTCGATTCGGCGACCTGTGGTTCTCGGCAACGTTCCTCCCGACTCGATCTTGCTGTCGATGAGAGCGGGGGCCGTCTCATCTACCCGAAGCAGGCAAAGTCGTCCGCGTTTCGCCGTGGACTTGCTCGAAGCGGCGCCATCCGTTCATGGGAACGGCCGCGGTCGAGAACATCGGCGAAGGCCGATGCCAAAACGAAAGGGCGACAATGCTGGCGCGTCCGGGCGCTGCCAGTCGCAACCTGCTTCTACGCGAGAGAACTGAGCTTGAGCCTCCCTGTCCCTCTGCCGACCGCGCCAAGGAGTTGGTTGCGCCCAGGTGCGCATTCATCGTAAGAAGCCGATTGAACATGGCCCTCCGCGACAAACCCGTCTGCACGGCACCCGGCTGCAGTCTTTCGAGCGACGGGCCAGACCTACGCCCGGTCGAAGGCCCGGAAGCTGACCAGGAGCTCGCCGTGCTCGCCAAGGCGGTCGGGCATCCGGCGAGGGTCCAGATCCTGCGGCTGCTGTCGCGCAAGAACGCCTGCGTCTGTGGCGACATCGTCGACGAGCTGCCGCTGGCGCAGTCGACCGTCTCGCAGCACCTCAAAGTGCTCAAGGACGCCGGGCTCGTGCAGGGAGAGATAGACGGCCCGCGCGTCAACTACTGCATCGACCCGCGGGCGATGCGCAGGCTCAAGGCGCTGATCGGCAGCTTGTAGCGTGCGCGCGCCAAAGCGGCATCGCCAGCCGCTTCGGGCTCCGGGCGCTCAAGGGCGAGGAGTGGTACCGCAACCGCTTTCTCCCGCGCATCGGCCCGCTCACGCTGCTCGCGCTGCTCTTCACCATCGTCGTGATGTTCTCGCTCAAGGGCGAGACGATCGTGCAGCTACCGATCGACGTAGTGCGCATCGCCATCCCGCTGCTCATCTACTTCGTGGTGATGTTCCTGGTCTCGTTCTTCACGAGCAAGAAGGTCGGCGCCAGCTATGGGCAATCGGCGACCCTCTCCTTCACCGCTGCCTCCAACAACTTCGAGCTCGCCATCGCGGTTGCCGTGGCCACCTTCGGCATCTCTCACGGTGCCGCCTTCGCCGCGGTCATCGGCCCGCTCGTCGAGGTCCCTGCCCTCATCGGGCTCGTCAACGTTGCGCTCTGGATCAAGCGGCGGTACTTCCCGCTCCACGCTTCCGGCCAGACGCCGGGCGTAGCCGTCACTCCGGGCGGCACGCCCTGAGCGCCCCCCGGACATCGGCACGAGGTCCCCGGATGCCCAGAATCGAGGTACTCACCTTCGAGGGTTGCCCTCACGCCGAAGCTGCCCTCGAGCTGGTCCGGGACGTGGTCGCTCAGCTCGCGCCCGGTGAGCCGGTCGAGGAGGTGAGGGTCGAGACCGACGAGGACGAGCGGCGCGAGCGTCTTCTCGGCTCGCCGAGCGTGCGCATCGACGGCCGCGACCTCGAGGACCGCGTGGCTACGGAACCCGCTCTGGCCTGTCACCACCAGGATGGCGCGGGCCTGCCTCCGCGGTGGCTCGTCGAGGTCGCGCTGCTGCGCGCACTGCGCTCACGCCACGTCCTGTTCCTGTGCGTCGCCAACTCCGCGCGCAGCCAGCTCGCCGAAGGCATTGCGCGAACGTTGGCGCCCGAGGGCGTGCGCATCTCGTCGGCGGGCTTGGCCCCGACCTCGGTCAGGCCCGAGGCCGTCGAGGTGCTGCGCGAGCTTGGCATCGACATCTCCAACCACCGCTCGAAGTCCGTCTCGGAGATCGACGCGGCCTCGGTCGATACGGTGATCACCCTGTGCGCCGACGAGGCCTTCCCGCTCTTTCCGGGCACGGTGCATCGGCTTCACTGGGCCCTGCCTGATCCTGCGAAGGTGCAGGGCTCTCCAGAGCAGCGGCTCGAGGCGTTTCGGCGCGTGCGCGACGAGCTTCGCGTCCGGCTCGAAAGGCTCTTCGCCGAGGCCTGAGGCCTGGCGCACGCGACGAGAGGAGAAGATCGTGAGCGATCCCGAGAAGACGAGGAAGGCAGTGTCGGAGTCGTACGCGGCGGCTGTCGCCCGACCTTCAGGCGGCTGCTGTGGCGGGGCGCCGAAACGCGGCTGCTGCGGCGTCGAGCAGAAGGGCGCGAGCGCACGCATGGGCGGCTATGCCGAAGAGCAGCTCGCCACACTGCCCGAGGATGCCGTCGTCAACAGCTTTGGCTGTGGCAACCCCGTCGCTTTCAGCGAGATAGGCGAAGGGGAGACCGTGCTCGACCTCGGCTGCGGCGCGGGCATCGACCTTCTGCTGGCAGCCCGGAAGGTCGGGCCGCGCGGCAAGGTCGTCGGCGTGGACATGACGGACGAGATGCTCGCGAAGGCTCGCCAGAACCTTCGTGCGGCCGGGGTGGAGAACGCGGAGCTGCGCGCCGGGATCATTGAGCGCCTGCCGGTGGCTTCCGAGTCGGTCGATTGGGTCATCTCCAACTGCGTCATCAACCTCTCGCCCGAGAAGCAGCGCATCTTTTCGGAGATCGCGCGCGTCCTCAAGCCGGGCGGACGGATGCTCATCTCGGACATCGTGGCGGAGGAGCTTCCGGAAGAGGTGCGCGCGGACCCCGGGTTCTATTCGGCCTGCATCGCGGGCGCGGTGAGTGAACGGGAGTACGTGCTCGGGCTGCAGATGGCGGGCATGGAAGATATCGAGGTGCGCGAGCGGCTCATTTACGACGCTGCGCAGCTCGAGGAGATGTTCGGAGCTGACGGGCTCGGCGGCTGTTGCGGTTCTTCGGCCGAGTCCCACGGCTGCGGCGCCGGGCGCGCCGGGACGATGCGCGATCTGGCTAAACGGCTGGAGGGCAAGATCTGGAGCGCGCGAGTTTTCGCGCGAAAGCCGCTCTAGCTGGGAGCCGCAGGCTGTTCCTCGCTGGTCTCGCCCGCGTCTGCGGCCATTTGCTGGAGGAGGTTCGCCGCGTCCTCGAGCGACAGCGCTCGGTCGAGGACCGGCAACAGCACCTCTTCTTCTTTGCGGAAGTGGAGCAGCACGATCGCGCTGAGGCCGTAGAGCATCGCGGGCACTGACGAGAGGTCGGGCCGCCTCGCGGCAGCATCGAGAGCTTCGATGCGCCTCGTTATCTCCGAGTGATCGGCGAACATGGTCGCCGTTGCGCCTGGGGCGCCCATCGCAGCCTCGATCGCCGGGTAGAGCGTCTTCTCCTCTGCCATGGCATGCGGCAGCAAGTGGTGGCGCAGGAAGGCGATCAAGCGGCGAAGGCGAGCTCGAGCCTCGTCGGGCGGCAGCGCCGGCAATTCGGACGCCAGGCGGTCGAGCTCGCCAAGGCGCGAGAGGAGCGCTCGGTGCTCGGCTCGCAAAGGCTCGGTCGGAAGCTGCTGGCCAATGGTCATCGCAGGGCCTCTTCCCAGTCGCACGCCTAACGGTACGCACCTCACTTGATCGATGCCTTCGCGCGGGGTTCGCCCAGCGCCCTCTCGGTCGGCGTAACCAGGAGATGCCCGCGGCCGGCTTGCTTGCGGCTCGGGCGTCGCGCCGTTGTCAGCTCAAGAGGCTCGAAGCAAACCGTCACCGAGTGAGTGAACGAGACCCGAGGCAGGGTCGCTGCAAGACAAGGCGCGGGTGCCGTCCCCTTCCGTCCGCGAAAGAGCGGTAGCAGGCCGGCGGGTTCGCTGTCGACCTCTTGCCGGCGCGGAAGCAACCGCAGGCGGCTTCCCCGCCGAGCGCGCAGTGCGGAGATGCCCCGCGCAAGTCGCAAGCCCGTTTTCGGTGCGCCTTCGGCGCTCGCAAGGCGCCCGGCGGGCTTCTCGCTCCATATCCGGGCTTTCGAGCCGAGCGATTCTGGGAGCACTAACTAACGGGCGTGCGACGTTGAGCCGGCATCAAGAGGCCAAGGCTTGGGGCGTCGCGGGGAGGCAAAATTGCGTCGATGGATGTTACCGGCGCTCCTGGGCGCCATGGCTTTTGTGCCGGGTCTGGTCTTCGCGCAGGGGGCGCAAGGCGGCCAGCAGGATGAGCAGTTCGGCACCACCATTCAGATGAGCGATCAGCGCCCGACTTCGTTCCAGGGCGTCGCAAAGGGCACGGTGCTCGGGCTCAATCTGTCTGACGGCATAGTCACCATCTCCACGCCGGGCGGACGGATGCACCTACGGGGCATGCCGGGCCAGATCGCCGACCTGAACCCGGGCGACCTCGTCGCCTTCACCTACAACAACTACAACGGCGTGCTCTGGCTCTCGTTGGACCAGGGCGCAGGCGGCGGCATCGGAGGCGCGGGCAATCTGTCGCTCAGCCCGGAGTCCTTCGGGTCGTACGGAATGACCACCGGCTACGTAAACCGGGTCGACAAGAGGCAGGGCTTCATCGAGGTGCGCGGGGTGCAGTTCAGAACGCACCCTCAGCTCCTCCAGAACGTGATCCCTGGCCAGTTCGTCAACGTCACCTTCGCCGAGATCGGTAACCGCAACTGGGCAGACCAGATAACGCTCGTCGACTCGGGTACCAACTTCGACCTCGGCTCGATCGGCGGTCAGCAGGGCCCGATGCCGTAGCGCGCGCAGGGACGCTCGAGCTGCCAGTCGGCGGCAGGTGCGGCGAAGCACCTTGCCAAAGGGGGACGAGGCGGGCCGGAAGGCTCGCCTCTTCCTTTTGACGTCGGCCGAGGCTGCGGCGAGCCCTCAACCTCGAGGCCGGCTCTCGAGCGTCTCGTTCATCGAGCCGGTTCGGTAGCCCTTCAAGTCGAGGCAGACATAGGCATAGCCGTGCCGAGCCACCGCTTGCGCCATCTGCTCGCGGAGCTGCGGCTCGAGGGCTCGGTCGAGCTCGTCAGCGCCGACCTCGATGCGCGCGAGCGAGCCGTGATCGCGCACCCGCAAGACCCGGAAGCCCAGCGAGCGCAGCGACGCCTCGGCCGCGCCGATGCGCTGCAGCCGTTCGGCCGTGATCTGCTCGCCGTAGGGAATGCGCGAAGCCAGGCAGGCGCACGCCGGTTCGCTCCAGTTCGGAAGGCCGCGCTCCTTGGCCAACCGGCGCACGCCCGCCTTGCCGATGCCCAGGTCGGCGAGCGGCGAGCGCACGCCAGCCTCCTTGGCTGCCTGGCGGCCGGGCCGGTAGTCGTCGAAGTCATCGACGTTCGAGCCGTCGAGGACAACGGCCTTGCCTTCGGCCGCGGCGATGGCGAACAGCTCGTCGAGCAGCTTGCGCTTGCAGTGGTAGCAGCGGTCCGGCGGGTTGGCGCGGAAAGTGGGATCGGAGAGCTCATCCGTCTCGATGAGCCGGTGGCGCGCCCCGATGAGCCGCGCGAGCTCGCAGGCGCGCTCGCGCTCGTGGTCGGGGTAGGTGGCCGAGACGGCCGTGACGCCTACCGCCCGATCGCCGAGCGCGTCGTGCGCCGCCGCGAGCAGCAGCGTGCTGTCGACGCCTCCCGAGAACGCCACGACGACGCGTCCCAGCTCCCGAATCCTGTCCTTCAACTGCTCGTACAGCGGATCCATCCATCTCTCCTCTGACTGCCGCGCGCTCGAGCGGCAGTGAGCAGCGGCCTTTCGAGGCCGCTAGATCTCGTACATCGGCGGCGTCGCTTCTTTCGCGCCCTGGCGCGCCGCGAGCTCCTCCAAGGTGACGGAGGCGAGCACCTTCTCGACCGCGGCCGCCACCTCGCACCAGACCTCGCGTACCGCGCAGGTCGGCGAGCGATTGCAGCCCTCTGGCCGTGCGACGCAGTCGACGGGCGCATCGCCCTCGACCGCCGATATGACGTCGAAGGCCGTGATGAGGCTGGGCGAACGGCTCAGCTCGTAGCCGCCACTCGGCCCGCGCACCGAGCGCACCAGCCCGGCGGACTTGAGCGAGCCGAGCAAGAGGTGCGCGTAGCTGGCGGACAGCTCCTGATTGGTCGCGATGAGGTCGACCATCACCGGGCCCGCGCCGTGGCGCCTCGCGAGCTCGACCATCACCCGCAACCCGTAGCGGCCCTTTGTGGACATCTTCATCTCAAGACCCCTCGCCCGACGTGGCGTCGCGTGCCGAAGCCTCAGCCTTCGCGCGGCATTCGATCCGCTCGAGGAACACCCGCATCCTGCCGCCGCAGCACATGCCTAGATCGAACGTCAGGTGAACGTCGAGCAGCCGGGTCTCTTCCGCGCCGTCGGCGAGGAGCTCGCGCGCGGTCTCGACCACCCGGTGCTCGATGGCCCCGCCGCCGACTGTGCCGTGGAGCGCGCCGTCACTCGTCACGACCAGCCTGGCCCCCGGCTTCTGGGGCGACGAGCCGCCGGTGGCGACCACGGTCGCTATCACGAAGCGGGCGCCAGAGGCGCTCAGGCGCGCCATGAGGTCGAACATGGCGAACCCTCAGCTCCCTATCCAGCGGGCATAGAGGCTTCGGGCGACCGCCGGGTCGCTCGTGCCGCGCACGATGGCTCGTCCGTCGGCGAAGACGACGATCTCGTGCTCGCCTGTCTCGAACTGCAGGAGGAACCCGTTGCCCGCCACGCTCCCGGCCTCTGCGAGGCGTGTGGCGAGCGCCTCGAGATCGAGCTTGCAGGCTCGAGCCGGCGAGAGCTGGACGGCGTTGCGGCCGCACAGGCTCGTCGCCGTGGAAGTCTCGACGGCGTCGAGGAAGTCGAACCGGCGCTCTCCACAGCATCGACACGCGGGATCGCGCGCCACCTCGACGCGCCGCACCGAGAGGTCCCAAAGGTCCGCGGTGACGACGCGCGGTCTGGCAGGCTCGCCGAGGAGGAGCCGAAGCGCCTCGGTCACCTGGAGCGTGGCGACGAGCGCCGGAGCGGTATTGAGCACTCCGAGCAGATCGCAGGTCGGCAGGGTACCGGGTGGTGGCGGCTCGCCGAACAGGCAGCGCAGGCACGGGCCCTCGCCAGGAACGACCGGAAGCAGCACGCCTGAGCTGCCGACCGCGCCGCCGTAGATCCAGGGCTTGCCCAGCTTCACGCTCGCGTCGTTGAGCAGGTAGCGGGTCTCGAGGTTGTCGGTGGCGTCGAGCACGATGTCGCTCGAGGCCACCAGCTCGAGGGCGTTGCGCGGCGTCAGGTCAGTGACGAGGCCCTCGATCTGGATCGCGCTATTGACCCGGCGCAGCTTGCGCGCGGCGGCCTCCGCTTTCGGCAGGCGCGAGGCCACGTCGTCCTCGTCGAACAGGAGCTGGCGCTGCAGGTTGCTCAGCTCGACGAAGTCGCGATCGACGAGCCGCAGAGTGCCGACGCCAGCGCGGGCAAGCAGCTGGGCCTGCGTGCAGCCGAGCGCCCCACAGCCGACGACGAGGACGCGGCTGTCGAGGAGCCGCTTCTGGCCGGCGGCGCCGATCTCCTTGAGCACCGTCTGGCGCGAGTAGCGTTCGGCCTGGCTCACGAGATCCTCGTGCGCGGACGCGCCAGAGTCCGCAGGGACTCGACCGTCTCGAGCAGCAGCAGGTGCGCCCGATCGACGTCGAGCTCGGTGTTGCCCGGGCCGAACGAGAAGCGCACCGCGCTGCGCGCCTCGTCGGGAGAGCGGCCCATCGCCAGCAGCACGTGCGAGGGCTCAGTGCTGCTGCTGCTGCAGGCCGAGGTGGTCGCGGCCGCCAGGCTGAGCGAGTCGAGGCTGGCGACCAGCAGCTCGCCGTCGAGGCGCTCGAAGCTCAAGTTGAGCGTGTTCGGAAGGCGCAGCCTCGGGTGCCCGTTGACCCGGCAGCCTGGGATGGACTCGAGCACGAGCCGCTCGAGCCGATCGCGCAGGGCGCGGGTGTGCGCGGCCCGCGCTTCGAGCTCTTGGCGCGCGAGCTCGCAGGCCTTTCCGAGCCCCGCGATGGCCGGGACGTTCTCGGTGCCCGCGCGAACGTGTCGCTCTTGGTGGCCGCCGTGCATCAGCGGCGCGAGCTCGACGCCGCGGCGCACGTAGAGGGCGCCGGCGCCCTTCGGGCCGTAGATCTTGTGCGCCGATAGCGAGAGCAGATCGACGCCGAGAGTCCGCACATCGACCGGAATTCGCCCGACGGCCTGCACCGTGTCGCTGTGGACGAGCACGCCGCGCTCGCGCGCGAGCGCGCAGACCGTCTCGACCGGCTGCAGCGTGCCCACCTCGTTGTTGGCGAGCATCACCGAGACGAGCCCGGTGCCGGGCGTGATCGCTCGCTCCAGCGCCGCAAGATCGACGACGCCATGCTCATCGACCGGCGCGCGGACGACCTCGGTGCCGCGCCGCTCCAAGAAGTCGCAGGCCGCGAGCACGGCCTGGTGCTCGATGGCCGTTGTGACGACCCGCCCGCCATGCGCTCCGAGGATGGCCAGGTTGTCGGCCTCGGTGCCGCCGCTGGTGAAGACGATCTCGTCGGGCTGGGCGCCGATGAGGGCGGCAACGCGCTCGCGGGCCCGCTCGACGACCCGGCGCGCATGCTGCCCGAGCGCGTGGGGGCTCGACGGGTTGCCGAAGCCGTCCTCGAAGCACGGGAGCATCTCCGCGAGGACCGCCGGGTGCAGCGGCGTCGTCGCGTTGTGGTCGAGGTAGATGCGCTTCACGGCTGCGCCTCCAGCCGCCGGCGCGCCTGACTCGGCGCGTTGCCGGGGCCTGTGCCCACGGTCCGGCCGATGGCCTCGATTCGCCTGCGCAGGCATCCGGCGCACTGGTCGGCGGTCTCCCGGATACAAGCCTTGCCCGGGTAGATCTCGTAGAGGGCGCGGTAGCGCACGGGGGTGAGGTTGGGCATCACGACGTTGGCGCCGCGCTCGAGGCCGAGCTCGCGCCCGCGGGCGAGATTGAGGGTCGCGAGGGCGGTCGTGCTCGGGATGTTCGCGTCTGGGCGCACCAGGCGGGCCAGGGCGAGCACCTTGTAGGTGGTGAGCTCGTCGGCCGGGACCTGATCGTCGGCCGCCGGGGCGCTCTGGCCGAGCGGGGTCGACGGGTGAGCGATGAAGGGGCCGACGCCGATCATGTCGAGGTCGAGCTCGGCGAACAGCTCGATGTCGCGCGCCAGGTCCTCGAACGACTGGCCTGGGATACCGATCATCACCCCGCTGCCCACCTCGTAGCCGAGCCGGCGCAGCTGTCCCAGGATCTCGATGCGGCTCGGCGCGTCCGCCCTGCCCAGCGGCGGGTGGATGCGCGCGAACAGCTCGGGGTTGGAGGTCTCGAACCGCAGCAGGTAGCGGTCGGCGCCCGCCTCGCGCCAGGCGGCCAGCTCGTCAAGGGTGCGCTCGCCCAGGCTCAGCGTCACCGCGAGCGGGGTCTGCGCCTTGATGCGCCGGACGATGGCGGAGACCGTCTCGCGATCGAGCGCCGGGTCCTCGCCCGCCTGCAGCACCACCGTGCCGTAGCCGAAGCGCACCGCCGCCCGGGCGCAGTCGAGGATCTCCTCCTCGGTCATCCGATAGCGGGTCAGCTTCGCGGACGCGCGCAGGCCACAGTAGAGGCAGCGGCGCACGCAGTAGTTGGAGACCTCGATGAGGCCTCGCAGCTGCACCGCGTCGCCGACGCGCTCACGGCGCACCTGGTCTGCGTCTCGCCAAAGCTCCGCGAGCGATGTCGGATCGTCCTGGCGAAGCCAGCCGAGCAGGTCTTCTCTTCTCATCGCGCTCTTCCCGAGAATGTTGAGCGAAACACTAAACAACGGGGCGCGGCAGTTCAATGCGATTTGCGTCTTTGCCGGGCGGGCGACCGCGAGCCGGCCGGACCACTCGGCTGGAGGCGAAAGAAAAGGCCGGCTGCCGCTCTCAAATCAGACAGCCGGCCTCACCGCGACCGGAGGTCCGATCGCAGCGTCTTGCGACTACTTCTTGGCCTTCGCCTGCTTCACGAGGTCCATGCCGCAGTCCGGGCACTTGCCGGGACCCTTCTGCACGACCTTCGGGTGCATCGGGCAGGTGTGCGTCGCGGCGGCAGCCTGCTGCGCGTCGGCACCCTTGACCTTGGCGTGCTTGCAGCCGGCCTTGCCGTCCTTGGCGTGGGCGCAGCTCTCGCAGGCCTCGCCGCCCTTGCAGCCACAGCCGTCCTTGGCGTGGGCGCAGCTCTCGCAGGCCTTGCCGTCCTTGCAGCCACAGCCCTCCTTCGCGCAGGTGCAGCCCTCGCAGGCCTTGCCGTCCTTGCAGCCGCAGTCGCTCTTGGCGTGCGGACAACCTTCGCCGGCCTTGCAGCCGCAGCCGGCCTTGTCCGCCGCGCAGTCGCAGCCGTCCTTGCAGTCGCAGGCTGCCTTCGCGCTCTTGTCTTGCCCCTCGCCGCCAGCCTTCGCCTGCTCGGCCTTCATCGCCGCGTGATGCGGGCAGCCCTCGTGCGCGCCGTCGGCGGCAAACGCGGCCCCGGCGACGAGGAAAGATGCGGCGATTGCTGCGGTCAGGATTTTTTTCATGAGGTTCTCCTCCTTGTGCCGGCGCCCTTCTGCAACCGGTGTGCCGGGTGTTGCGTGCTGGACAGCGCCTTGGGAAGGACATAGAGGGTCGCCTCGCGCTGAGGGTCCAACTGTGACCGAGCCGGATACGGTGGGCGGGCTTGGTTACACCGGCGAGCCGCGACGCTCGTCGCTAGGCTACCGCAGCCGCCGGGCACCGCGGTTGCAGTCGGGAAGCGATTCACCCGAAGGACGTTGAGCGGTTCGCCGCGCGCGCAAGCAGCGTGTACGCGTGGACTCGGAGATCGGCACCATGAGCAAGAAGAGAGGAAGCAGGCCGCCAGCGAGAGAAAGGCACGAGCTGCCGCCGCTGCGGCTGGCGCGCGCGCCGGCGCTCGTCGCCCTCGCATTGGCGGCGGCGGGAGCGGCGATCAGCGTCTACCTCGCCTACGTCCACGTGAGGCTGCACCGGGAGATTGGCTGGAGGAGCGGCTGCGACATCAACGAGCGCCTGAGCTGCGACGCGGTCGCGCTCAGCCCCTGGTCCGAGCTGTTCGGGATGCCCATCGCCGCCTGGGGAGCCTGGTTCTACGCGCTGCTCTTCGTGCTCGTGCTCGTCGGGAGGC
>JBMNNX010000103.1:0-20560 GCA_050942745.1 Myxococcales bacterium | reverse complement strand
CCGCGCCTCGCCTCCGGACAGCCGGCCGACCTCGAGCAGGTCCGAGCGGCCATCCGCGCCGAAGGCCTCCAGTGGGAAGCGGGCGAAACCTCCGTCTCCCGGCTCGACTACGAGGAATGGCTCGCGCGCATCGCGCCGCGCGGCGCCATCCCGCCCTGGGTCGGCGCGCTCGGCGCCCGCGCTTCGAGGCCGGTCTTGCTCAACGCTCCGCCGGCGGCGGCTATCGACTGGCGCGACTACCGCGGCTTCGACTTCGTGACCGCCGCCCGCGACCAGGGCGGCTGCGGCTCCTGCTGGGCGTTCGCCATGCTGGGCGCGCTCGAGCCGCTGGTCGCGTTCCGGCGCTCCACACCGTCTCCCGACCTCGACCTTTCCGAGCAACAGCTCGTCGACTGCGCCTCGACCTCACTCGGCTGCGATTCGGGCGGGCTGACGTGGGGCCCTGCGGCCTGGTTTCTCTCGGGGAGCGGAGTGACCACCGAGGACTGCTACCCGTACACCTCGGGCTCGAGCGGCCAGAAGGGCTCGTGCACACAAACCTCCAACCTCTCGGCCGCGTGCCGCAACGCCATCGTCCGCACCGAGGACTCCATCGAGCTGAGCTCCACGACGCCCGGCTTCCCGCAGTGGGATCCGCCGCCGTTCACCTTGAGCTCCAGGGCGATGACGGAGATCAAGACGCTGCTGCAGCAGCGTCCGATCGGCGTGTCGATGCGCACCTACGACGACTTCCGCTACTACCGCAGCGGCATCTACGAGCCGAGCGCGACGGCCAGGATCTCGGGCATGCACGCGGTGGCGCTCGTTGGCTACGACGACGCGGGCGGCTACTGGATAGCGAAGAACTCCTGGGGCGACGACTGGGGCGAGAACGGCTTCTTCCGCATCCGCTACAACACCTCGTCGATCGGGATGTGGGCCTTCGCCTTCGAATTCGAGGAGAACAGGGAGCCGCTGTTCTGCGACGGTCTGTCGCGCAGCATCGTCCTCGACGGCGACAACTCGGGTCGCGCGCACGGGTTCGTCCTCGCCAACTGCGGCGCGGGGGTCTTGAGCTGGACCGTCAGCTCGTCCTCGCCGTCGGTCGCGCTCTACGCGGCGGATGGCCGGATAGTAACGAGAGGCGACGAGGTCGCGGCGGGCAGTACCTATCGCGTCGGGCTGACCGGGCCATCGGCGGCGATGACCGCGCGGCTGACGTTCACGGGGGCGTCGAACGGACCGAAGGTGATCGAGGTGACGGTCACCGGTGACGAGCCGGTCGACGCGGGAGTGCCCGGCGACGCAGGCGCGGGCGGCGACGCGGGCATGCTCGCCGACTCGGGCATCGGAGGAGCGGATTCGGGACTCCCGCTCGACAGTACGGATGCGGGGGCGAATCCGTCTGGCGGGGACGAAGGCGAAAGCGATGAGGAGGGCTCGTCTACAGGCGGCTGTGGCTGCGGCCAGGCGAGCGCGACGGCGCCGGGGCTGCTCGGGTTCGTGCTCGCCGCGGCGCTGGCCTGTCGGCGCGGGCGGCGCGAGGGATAGGGAGCGCTCGTGGGGTCACGGGGCTTGCTCTGTGCCTCGAGGCGGCACAGGCCTGTCGGTCGGTCGCGTAGGGCGGCGAATCGGATCGCCGGCCTTTGTGCCGGCGTCTGATCGCCATCCTATTCGTCGCTTCTCGTCTCAGACGGAAAACGCCAAGGAGCGCTCGGTACGCGCGGTCTTCCTGCGCAACGTTTCTGCGCCGCCGGGACGGCGGGCCCTTCCTCTTCTCCCTTGCGCCCGCGATCGCTGCCTGGGCTCCCGCATTCCCCATTCCGCGCGCGCCCACCGTAAGAGCTCCCTCCCCGTCGTCGCGCATTCATCTTGCTGGGCAAAGGCGTGCACCTCAGCGCGCCGTGCAGGAGGGGGCTTTTACTGGGCGGCGCACGCACGGGACGGGAAAGAGGGGCGGGCTGGAACCGAAATGAGCCCGGGCGCCAAGGAAACCACCCTCGGCGCCCGGTTCGTTCAAGCGACTCTTCCCGCCACTACCTCACGCGCTCGACCTGCAGGATGTGCGCGGGCATCTCGTGTGGGTTGAGCTTCACGTAGTTGGTCGGGCCACGCCAGGTGTAGCTCGCCCCGGTGAGCAGGTCGGTGACCCGGTAGGACTCGTACTCGGTCCCGCCGTAGATCTCGGGCGGCACGTGGACGAGGCCGTCCTGAACCTGATGCGGGTCCACGTTCACCGCGACCACCAGCGTGTCGTGCCTGTCGGGCGTCCACTTGGCGTAGGCGATGATGTTCGGGTTGGTCGAGCCGAGGAACTGCAGGTTGCTGGCGAGCTGCAGCGCGTAGTGCGCCCTGCGGATCGAGTTCACCTTGGTGACGAAGGGGATGATGTTCCCCGGCGCGTGCCAGTCGCGCACGCGTATCTGGTACTTCTCCGAGTCGAGGTACTCCTCGCTGCCCTCGCGCAGCGGGATGTTCTCGAGCAGCTCGTAGCCGCTGTAGATGCCGTAGGTCGGCGACAGCGTCGCCCCGAGCACCAGGCGCATCAGGAACGCCGGCCGCCCGCCCCGCTGCAGAATCTCGTGCAGGATGTCGGGCGTGTTCACGAAGAAGTTGGGTCGCAGGTACTCGCGAACATCGGTGAGGAACAGCTCGGTCGCGAACTCCTCGAGCTCAGCGCGGCTGTTGCGCCAGGTGAAGTAGGTGTACGACTGCGTGAAGCCCGCCTTGGCGAGCATCTTGAGCCGCTTGGGCCGCGTGAAGGCCTCGGCGAGGAAGATGACGTCGGGGTGCTTCTTGTGCACCTCGGCGATGAGCCACTCCCAGAAGCCGACCGGCTTGGTGTGCGGGTTGTCGACCCGGAAGATCTTCACCCCGTGGCCAATCCAGAAGAGCACCACGTCGAGCAGCGCCTGGTAGAGCCCTTCGCGATCCTCGGTGTCGAAGTTGATGGGGTAGATGTCCTGGTACTTCTTCGGCGGGTTCTCGGCGTACTTGATGGTGCCGTCAGGCCGCTTGCTGAACCACTCCGGGTGCTCCTTCACCCAGGGGTGATCGGGCGAGCACTGCACCGCGAAGTCGAGCGCTATCTCCATGCCGTTCTGGCGCACGACCTGCTCGAAGTGATCGAAGTCCTCGATGGTGCCGAGGCTCGGCTCGACGGCGTCGTGCCCGCCCGCCTCGCTGCCGATGGCCCACGGGCTGCCGACGTCACCAGGCTCGGCCCGCTCGGTGTTGTTCTTGCCCTTGCGCGCGGTGTGGCCAATGGGGTGGATCGGCGTCAGGTAGAGCACGTCGAAGCCCATCGCCGCGATCTCGGGGACGCGCGCCTCGGCCTCGCGGAAGGCGGCGCTGCGGGTCGGGTCGGTACCCTGCGAGCGCGGGAAGATCTCATACCAGGAGCCGAAGCGCGCCTTTTCGCGGTCAACCCAGAGCTGGAGCTCAACGGGGTAGACGCGCGCGTCGCCGCGCGGGTCGTTGCGCTCCATCAGCTCGAGCAGCGCCGGGCCGAGCGCCAGCGCGACCTGCTCCTGCTGGCTCGGCGCGGCCTTGAGCGCGGCGAGCTGGTCGAGGATGGCCTTGCGGTCCTGCTGGCCCGCGCGCTCGGCGTAGCGCTCGATTATCCGCATCCCCTCGAGCAGCTCGCTGCTGACCTCCTGGCCGGCGCCCGCCTTCTTCTTCAGCGCGTCGCGCCAGCTTCCGAAGACGTCGGTCCAGGCGAGCACGGTGTAGGCGTACGGCCCGATCTCGGAGGACACGAAGCTGCCGAACCAGCGGTCGTTCAGCTCGTAGCGGCTCGTCATCGCCGCCTCGCGCCAGCCCTTGCTCAGGTCGGGCTTGCGCGGCCAGGAGCCGATGTGCCACTCGCCCGGCTCCATCTTGCGCCACAGCACCGCGGCCTTGAGCAGATCGTGGCCGTCCTTCCAGATGTCGGCGCCGACCTCGATGCGGTCGCCCACGATCGCCTTGATCGCGAAGCGGCCGCAGTCGACCTGCGGCTTGATGCCTTCGATGACGATTCTGACTTGCTCGAGCTTCTCGATCATTCCCATGCGCCTCGGGGTCTCCTCCCGCTCGCGGGAGGGTTGGGGCTTCTCTTGCTTCGGTGCGGCCGGCACTTCGCCCGCGGCCGGGGCTTTGGCGGACTTCGCGGTCGCGCGCTTCGCCCTAGCGGGCTCAGGCCCCGCCTTCGGCTTGCCGGTCGCGGGCGGGGCCTTGGGCGCAGCGGCCGCTCTGGCCGACGAACGGGCCGTCGCCGCCGGTTTCGCCGCGGGCTCGGGGACGGCCGCCTTGCGCGCCACAGCCTTGGTGTCGGAGGGCTTGGCAGCCTCGGGCTTCTTCACAGCCGCCTTCTTCTTGGGACTCGTCGCCGCGTCTGCCGCGGTCTTTCGCCTGGCTGGACTCAAGGTTCACCTCGTCGGGGAAAGGCCGGATGCACCAAAGGCGCGCCCGCGATAGGGCGCGCCTTCGTCGCTTCTTCATCCGCGCGAAGGCGCCCCGCACCCGGTGCGCGGGGCGCCGCCGATGGAGCGCGGGGTCAGTCGACCTTGCGCCCCTTCTCCAGGAGCAGCTCGCGGTACATCGCCAGCGTCTTGTCGGCGATGGAGGTCCACGAGAAGTGCTCCTCGACGCGCTTGCGGCCGGCGAGGCCGAACTGCCGGGCCATCTCCGGGTTGCGCAGCACGCGGTTGATGTCCTCGGCGAGCGCCTTCGGGTCGGCCGGCGGGACGAGGAAGCCGGTCTTCTCGTTGACCACCACCTCCTGGATGCCGCCCACCGCGCTCGCGACCACCGGCCGCTCGCAGGCCATCGCCTCGAGGTTGATGATGCCGAACGGCTCGTAGACCGACGGGCAGGCGAACACCGTCGCCCCGCTGTACAGCTCGATGTACTGCTCCTCGCGCAGCAAGGTGTTGATCCAGGTGCAGCGCGGCTCCTGCTTCACCTTGGCGGCAATCTCCTCCTCGATCTCCGGGGTGTCCGGCGCGCTGGTGCAGCAGACCAGGCGCACGCCCGGGTCGACGTGCTTCATCGCCTCGATGAGGTAGACCATGCCCTTCTGCCGCGAGGTGCGGCCGACGAACAGGATGTACGGCTGGTCGAGCAGCCCGTAGGCCTGGCGCGTGTCGGTGCGATCGACGTGCTTCCAGACGTTCAGGTCGATGCCGTTGTGGATGACGACGACCTTCTTCGGGTCGATGGCCGGGAAGTGCTCGAGGATCTCGCCGCGCGACTGGTTCGAGACGGCCACCACGCGGTCGGAGCTCTCCAGCGCGACCCGCTCGATCCAGCTCGTCAGGTGGTAGGAGCGCCCGAGCTGCTCCTCCTTCCACGGGCGCAGCGGCTCGAGGCTGTGCACCGTGCTCACCAGCGGGATGTCGTAGAGCACCTTGGCGAAGAAGCCGGCCATCGAGGCGTACCAAGTGTGGCCGTGGACGATGTCCGAGTCAATGCGGTCGCGCACCATCGACAGGTCGGTCGAGAAGGTGCCGAGGGTGCTGTTGAACTTCTTGTCCTCGCCCTCCCACATCCTCGGCCAGGCGCCGTAGCCCTTGACCCGAAGGTTCTCCTCGCTGATGTCCTGCTCGCCGAAGCAGCGCACGTCGACCTGGGCGCGCTTGGCGACCTCGCGCGAGAGGTTCTTGATGTGGACGCCGGCGCCGCCATAGACGTGCGGCGGATACTCACGGGTGAAGTAGGTCACTTTCACGGGGCCACCGCCTTTCGCGCCGACGCGGGCCAGCGGCTCGCGCCGGAGGGTACTTCCGCGCTGAGATCGGACTCGACGATCTCCGCGTGGATGATGCAGTTCTTGCCGACGCGCGCCTCGGCCGGGATGCGTGCCTCGTAGCCGACGAGGGTCGCGCCGCACGAGAGCGACTTGGGCAGCTCCTCGTTGGGGACGATGTCGCCGACGCCGACCTGGCAGTTGCGCCCGAAGACCGCCTTCTTGTCGCTGATGACGCCGGTGAGCCGGGCGCCCTCCTCGACGACGACGTCGTGGTGGAGCACGCAGTCGGTGACGACCGCGCCCTTGCCGATGCGCACGCCCGGGGACAGCACGCTGCCCTTGACCGTGCCCTCGACGACGCAGTTGCCGGCGATGAGCGAGTCCTCGATCTGGGCGCCCGCGAGCAGCCGCGAGGGCGACGGCGGCGAGGTGCGGCGCGCGAGCAGGTTGGTGCGCACCTCCCACTCGTCGAACGAGATGCGCGGCTCGCGGCCGAGCAGCTTCTTGTGGGCCTCGAAGTACTCGTCGATGGTGCGCGTGTACTCCCAGACGCCGCGGTGCACGTAGCCGTAGGCGCGCCGGCGGTTCATCATCCGGTGCAGCACCTCGTGGATCTGGAAGGTCTGCTGGCCCTCCTTGCCGCCGATGGCGCGCTCGAGCTCCTCGACGAGCACCTCGCGCTTGAAGACGTAGACCGACATCGAGGCGAGGTTGGAGCGCGGGAGCTCCGGCTTCTCGGTGAAGCCGAGGACCTGGCCGGCAGCGTTGAGCTCGCCGATTCCGAAGCGGTGGGCGTCCTTCTCGCGCGGGGTAAAGGCGACAGTCAGGTCGGCATCCTTCTCGATGTGGAAGTCGAGCAGGCGCCGATAGTCCATCGAGTAGGGATGGTCGCCGGAGACGGCGATGACGTCGGTCGCGTTGGTGCGCTCGATGAACTCGAGGTTCTGGAAGAGCGCGTCGGCCGGGCCGCGGTACCACTCGGCGCCCTCGTGCCCGAGCGACGGCGGCAGGAAACGCACGCCGCGGGTCGAGCCCACGAGATCCCAGGAGCTGCCCGACCCGACGTGGTCCATCAACGACGCGGGCCGGTACTGCGTGAGGATGCCCACGTGGCCGACGCCGGCGTTGGCCATGTTGGTGAGCGCGAAATCGATCATCCGGTAGATGCCGCCGAACACCACCGCGGCCTTCGGGCGCCGTCCGGTGAGGACCGACAGCTCCTCGACCCGGCCGCCCGCAAAGATCATTCCGATTGCTTTGCGCATGGTTTCACCCTGGAGAAGTGAGGGTTGGACAAGCGGGCCGAGTCTAGAGGGGCCAACCAAGCGGCCACAAGGACGATTTGGTCGGCGGGAGCCGGAGGCCGCTTGCGATCGCGCCGTGGCCAGGCCGCGCAGAGGTGCTTCTTGCGCTGCCTGTTCCGCCATTTCCAAGCAACCCGGCCGAAACGCGGTCAGCCCGATCGCAAAGGCGACCTGCGAAGGCCTCGAAGATGAGGGGGGCGCGAATCTCGCCTCCCAACCTCGAGCCGATCGGAGAAATCCAGCGCCTCGCCGGATGACTTCGACCCCTCGCGAGCTTCGACTCCAGGCGCGGAACGCGCTGTAGCGTCGAATCCTGGGGAGAGCGGAGCCACCGCAGGCCGTCGTTCGGGCGAAGCGCCGTTCGAAGAGGCCGACCTCCACTTCCCGTGCAGCAGCCGCTCAGGCCCCGCCGGGCGGTTGCTGCCCGGCTGGCAAGCCAGAGGTTTGCCTTCGGTGCGACGAATGAGCGGACGGCAACTATTGCGAGCACTCGGCGAAGCGGCGCTCTCTGGCCTTGCGGCAGCCGGCATCTTCTTCACGGCGCTCGGAGCGCCGCCCGTGGCCTGTGGGCTGCTTTTATTCGCTGTGGCAGCAGCCGCCTGGCGCTGGGGATCTGGCCCCGCGCTCGCCCTGGCGACCGCGGGGGCAGCCGCGCTCGCGGCTCCGTGGCTCGAGCCGGAGCCCCGCGCGGCCGCGGACGGCACGCTGTGGCTCGCCCTCTTTGTGCCGACGGCGCTCGGGCTGGCACTGGGCATCGCGTGGCTGCGCGTTCGCTCAGGGCCTTCCCTGCGGAGCCCAGGGCTGTCGCGAGCTCTCCCGAGCACAGAGGGAGGCGCCGTCGCGCGCCTGTGTAGGAGATGGAGGGCCCGCTCTCCGAAATCGACGGACGCAGGGGCGACCCGCGGCCGGTCCGGGACCGACGGGTTGCATTCGCAAGCTCGGCCGGCGCTCGGGCTGAGCGGCTATCGCTCGAGGGACCCTTCGACACAGCTTCAGCCGCAGACGTCGTCTAGCCACGACGCCGAACGCCTTCGCGACGAGCTCAAAGCGCGCGACGAGCTCGTCTGTTTCGCCGCGCACGAGCTGCGCACGCCGCTCAGCGTCTTGAGGTTGCAGCTTCAGGCCTTGCGCCGGGCCGGGTTGACGCAGGGCGATCGCCTCGGGCCGAAGCGACTCGACAAGACCTTGGCGCTCGCGCTGCGACAGGTCGAGCGGCTGACGCGGCTCGTCGATGACCTGATCGAGATCTCTCGCGTCGGGCTCGGCGACCTGCGACTCGAGGCGTGCGAGCTCGACCTGAGCGCGCTCGCGCGCGAGCTCGTCACCAGCTTCCAGGCCCAGGCCGACGCGTCGGGCTCCACGGTGAGCCTCGATGCCGACGCCCCGGCGGTCGGCAGGTGGGATCGGCTGCGCATCGAGCAGGTGGCGTCCAACCTGTTGTCCAACGCCCTCAAGTACGGGGCTGGCAAGCCGGTCGAGATCATCGTGCGCGCCGACGCGGCGACCGCGTGGCTGGTGGTGCGCGATCGCGGCATCGGGATGACTCCAGCCGAGCGCGAGCGCATCTTCGCCCCCTTCGTGCGCGCCGACTCGGTCCGCCGCCGCTACGAGGGCCTCGGTGTCGGGCTCTACCTCTCGCGCCGCATCGTCGAAGCGCACGGCGGCACGCTCGACGTGCAAAGCTCATACGGAGCGGGTTCGACCTTCACAGTCTCGCTGCCCCGGCACCTCCTGCGGGCCGCGAGCGCCGAGAAGCCGGACGCCGATGCCTACCTTTCCCAGGGCATCGCGCCGATCGACGCAAAGGCCCGCTTCGACCAGATCACTCCGTCTCGCGAGTAGCGACAGGCCCCATCCCGCGGGCTGGCTCGAGCGCGCGAGACTTGCCCGGAGGCTGAACCATCATGTCGATCATCGACTTCGGTCCCGACGAGCTGGAGCTGCCGGAAACCGAGCCGGTCGAGGAGGCGCCGGTCAGCGAACAGACGCTGTGCCCGGGCTGTTCGGGGAAGGGCCGATACGTCGGCCTGACGAAGGTCGAGGACCCGTGCAGCGTGTGCGGAGGCAAGGGCGTTGTCGAAGTGAGCCGGGCCGGGCCCGAATACGGCGAGTAGGCCCGGGCCGAGACCTCCCTCCCTCTTCTGCCGCGCCGACACGCTGGCCGCCCCCATCCCGCTCGACGAGCTACCAGGCCGCCAGCGCAGCGACGTCCTGGGGCTCATCGCGTGGCACACGCCGGACGGCCCAGCGGCCCCTCACGAGAAGGAACACGAGCCCGAGCGTAAAGACCGCGGTGAGAATCCCCGACTCCCCTATCCATCTGTTCGGCAGCTCTGACCAACGATCGAAGGCGCCCTGGATCACGGCGTTCCAGGCGCCGTGCGCGAGGACGGCTGGCCAGACGCTGCCAGTCTCAAAGCGCAGCCGGGAGAAGAGATAGGTCAAGGCGCAGACGTTCACGAAGAAGACGACAGTCGAGAGCACGGGGTTGCCGCCGCTGGCGTACTGGCCGCTGAGGATGAGCGGTGAATGCCAGGCGGCCCAGACCAGCGCGCTGACGAGGACCGGCCGCGGCACCCGGGCATCGATGAGCCGCGTGAGCATGTAGCCGCGCCAGCCGATCTCTTCGCCTGCGGCAAAGAGAGACGCGACGAGCACGCCCAGGGTCATCTGCGTGAGCAAGCGGATGGCGAATTGCGCCACCGGATTCGCCGCAGCAGCGTCGGGGACCACGAGCTTCGCAAGCCCTGTCGTCCAGGCGGCTCCGTAGGCCAGCAGGCAAACCGCCACCGGAAAGAGCCAGGCGATCAGGTAAGCCCAGGCCTTCCGGGAGCCGAGCCTCAGGGAGATGTCGGCGAAACCTTCGCGCAAGACGAGCCGCACAACGAGCGAGGCAAAAGCCGGGGTCCACATCAGGGCCACGACCAGCCACGGGTGGTCGTCGATCGAGCCGCCAGCGCGCAGCATGCGCAGTTCGACGACTGCCGTGAGCGGCAGCAGTACCGCGAAGTAGACGAGCAACCCTTTGCGCGCGCGTGCTACCTGGTCCATGTCGTCTCCCTCTGGCTCTTGGAGTCTCGCCGAGAAGACGGCGAAGACCTCTCGTACTGGCGCCAACTTAGCGTGCCGGCAAGCAGCCTGTCGCATCTGCTGGATTGAGGCGCAGGCCGCCGAGGCAGCGGATCTCCCAAGTCTTACCCTTCCAGCCGTTCGTGCTTGCGTCGAGGCGACACCTTGCCGCGAGTGAAAGCCCCCTCCTGCACGGCGCGCTGAGGCCGCCGTTCCTGCCCAGCCGGTGGATGCGCGCCGTGCGGGAGGGGGTGCGGGGGTAGCTGCACGCCCCGTCAATCCAATTCGGCGCAGAGGAATTGAGCCGGTTGAGTCCGTAGGTTCTGCGCCTGCCACGCAAGCCGCCGAGACGGCGGCTCTCCCCGCCTCCACTCGCAAGCCGCCGAGACGGCGGCTCTCCCCACCTCGAGCAGGACGGCGGCCGGCCCCACTCGACAGGCGGCCTTCCCGTACAATCCCCGCCCAATGACCCTCGCGCCCCTCTTCCAAGAGCTCCTCGACGCGCTGCGGGCCGAGCGGGAAGCCGTACGCAAGTCCCTCGGCGCGCTCGAGGCCCAGCCGTCGGTGCCGCTGTGCGACGGCGTTCGCCTCTTCGCCGAGCCGGGCGCGTGCGTCTACCGCTTCCAGACAGAGCTCGAGTTCCTCATCGCCGACGGCACGCGCATCACCATCGAGGCGGCGGGCCTGCGCGCCAGCGGCGAGGTGACCGATCACGACCCGGGCCAGGGGTTTCTCGAGTGCGTGCTGCGCGAGAACCTGGGCGAGCTCGTCCCCGAGGGGCTCCTCGAGTTCGAATCGACGCTGCTGCTCGACCTGCTCGCGGCTCACGTCCAGTCGCTCGCGCGCGACGCGGCGGATTCCGGCGACTTGCCGAGCCTCGAGCTGCGCAGAATCGAGCAAGCGGTCGCGTTCCTCACCGGGCGCGCTCCGCCCGGCCCTCCGATCGAGCTCACGCGCCCCGGGCTCTCACGGTCGCAGGCCGCCGCCGTCGGCTTCCTGCTCGGCCAGCGCGTCGGCTACCTCTGGGGCCCGCCGGGCACCGGCAAGACGCGCACCGTCGCCCACCTCGTCCACGCGCTCGTCGAGCGAGGCGAGCGGGTCCTGCTCACCGCCCACACCAACATCGCCACCGACACCGCGCTCTTGCGCTTTCTCGAAGAGGGGCAGCTCGAGCCCGGCGAGGTCGTGCGCGTCGGCTACCGGTGCGAGGCGCTCGCGAAGTACGCGGTCGGGCTCGACGAGGTCGTCGATCGCCAGGTGCGCTCCAGACAGCCGGATCTCGCCCGCGACATCCGCGAGGCCTGCGTCGAGCTCGCGGGCGCGCTGAAACGGCCGCGGCCCGACCTCGACAGCGGGCGGACGCCGCTCGGGCGAGTGCTGCGGATGGCTCAAAAGGCCGTCCGGAGCGGCGAGGAGATCGATCCCGCGCTCACGCGGCGGATCGCCGAGCTGCTGGACGCCGTCGAGGAGGCCGAGCAGCGCGCCGTCGACGAGGCCGCGGTCGTCGCCTCGACGCTGACCGGCCTCTACACCAAGCGCGTGCTGCGCGAGCTGCACACCGACGCGCTCGTGCTCGACGAGGCGAGCATCGCCTCCCTGGCGCTCTGCCTCGTCGCCGCCTGCGCGGCTGAGAAGCGCGCCATCGCCGTCGGCGACTTCATGCAGCTTCCGGCCATCGTCCGCGCCGAGCAGCCGGCGGCCCGAACGTGGCTCGGCAGCCACGTCTTCGCGAGCGCGGGCTGCGACCGGCCGGAATCCGACCACCCGCTGCGGGTCATGCTCGACGAGCAGCACCGCATGGCCCCGCAGATCTCGGCGACCGTCAGCCAGGTCTTCTACGGCGGCAAGCTGCGCGACGGGGACTCGGTGTGCGCCCGCACCGAAGCCGGCCCCGCGGTGCTCGTCCTCGACACGAGCCGCCTGGGCGCGCGCACCGAGCTGAGCGAGACGAGCTCCAAGCGAAACCCCGGCCACGCCGATCTCGTCGCGCGGCTCGTCGAGACCGCGAACAGTCGGGAGATCGCAGTCATCGCGCCCTATCGCGCGCAGGTGCGCGCCGTGCGCGACCGGCTGCGCGCGCGCGCGCCGAAGCTGCTGTCGAGCGGGCGGGTCGAGGTCTTCACCGTCCACCGCTTCCAGGGCCGCGACAAGGAGCTCGTCATCTTCGACACGACCGAGGGCCCCGGCAGCCTCTGCCGCTTCCTCGACGAGAACCACAACCCCGACGCGCCCAACCTCGTCAACGTAGCGCTCAGCCGCGCGCGCAGCCGGCTCGTGGTGGTCGCCAACCTCGCGCACCTGACCGCAAGCCTCGGGCGCCATTCGATGCTCGGGCGCGTCCTCGCCAGCCTGAGGCTCGGCGGCTGCCTCGAGCTCGAGGCCGGCGACGAGCGCGACGAGCGCGACGAGGAGGCGCTGAGGCGTTTTCTCGGATCGGCGAAGGCCCCGGCGGATACTGAGCCCTCCCGCTCATCCTGAGCGCCGAGCCGATCAAGACCTGCCGAATGGAGCTGCTGCTCACCGACGAGTTCCTCGACCGGGCGCGCCGCTCGCCCGACGCGCTGCGCCAGCCGGTGCGCCGGATAGTCGAGCGCGCCTCCGCGGGCGAGCCCTGTGGAGTCGAGCCGGCCGGCGACTCCGCGCTCGTCGGATGGACGCGCGAGGAGGAGCAGCGCGTCGGGCTCTGGTACCTCGCCGGCGCGCAGGTCGAGGAGATCGAAGCCGGTTCGGCGCCGCTCGCCTCCACCTCGCGCGCCGAGCTTCGCGAGCTCGGCGTGGACGACGCCCGCATCCCTGATGTCCAGCGCGCGACGAGCCTCGCCGCGCTGCGCGCGCTCGATTTGCCCGCGCGCGTGCACCGCCGCCTCGAGTTCGTCTTCGTCCAGCAGCTCCTCGGAGCGCCCGCCACGCGCGAGGCGCTGCGGCGCCGGGCAACGAGCGCGGCGCACCTCGACCGCTTCCTCCACGGCGACATCACCGAGCTGCTGCTCGACCTCGACCCCGGGCAGCGGCGCATCGTCGAGCTCGGAGGCCACGGGACGATTGTGATTCGAGGGGTCGCCGGGTCGGGGAAGACCGCGGTGATCCTGCACCGCATCTACCGGCTGCTCGCTCAGCGCAGCCTGCTCGAGCGGCCGCGGGTTCTGCTGCTCACCTACAACCGCGCGCTCATGGCCGCGGCCCGGGAGCTGCTCATCGCCCTCGGCCTGCGGCGCGGCGAGCTCGAGGTCTCGACCTTCCACAAGTGGTGCATGGACCGCGCGGGGCTGCGCTCGGGCGTGCTCGAGCCCAAGGAGCGGAGCGAGATGATCTGGGCCGCGCGCGAGCAGGTGCGCTCGCGGACGCGGGACTCGGCGCTCTGGCGCCTGCCGGTCGGGTTCTGGGAGGAGGAGATCCACCGCATCAAGGGGCGCGACATCGCCAACCGTGCCGAGTACGCGAGCCTGCAGCGAAGCGGCGCTGGGCGGGCGCTCGATCAACGCGGCCGAGAGCTCATCTGGCTAGTCTTCGAGGAGTACCGGACGCGCTGCGAGCGCGAGCGGCGGTTCGACTTCGACGACGTCGCCGGGCTCGCCGCGCAGCGGCTCGCGGCGCTCGGCCCGGTCTACGACCACGTCTTCGTCGACGAGGCGCAGGACCTGACGGTCGTCGGGCTGCGGCTCGTCGCCTCCTTGCCGCGCCCGACCGGCAGCCTGTGCGTCGCCTACGACGCCGCGCAGAGCATCTACGAGCGAGGGTTTCGCTGGCGCGACTGCGGCATCGCCGTCAGCTCGCGGCGCAGCTTCGAGCTGCGGCGCAACCACCGCAACACGCGGGAGATCCTCGACGCCGCCGAGCCGCTGCTCGGTCCGATGCGCCGCAGACAAGTCGAAGCGAAGGAAGACGAACTGCTCGAGCCCGAGCGCACGAGGCGCACGGGCCCGAAGCCCCGGCTCATCGAAACGGGGCGAGGCGAGGAGTGCCGCGTCATCGCCCGGGACATCCGTCGTCTCATCGAGAGTGAGGCGGTGCCGCCGCAGAACATCGCGGTGCTCTGCTATCCGAACCGCATGCGCGAGCAGATGACCGAGGCGCTCGGCGCAGAGTCGATCGCCTTTCAGAAGCACGCCTCGGACAGCGGAATCCGCCTCGCCGACCCCAGCGTGAAGGTGCTGCCGATCAAGTCGGCGAAGGGGTTGGAGTTCCCGGTGGTCTATCTGATCGGTTCGAGCCCGGCCTTTCGCCGGTTCGGCAGCGGCGCCGAGGGTTCCGAGGAAGAGCTTCGCCGCGTGCTCTACATGGCCATGACCCGCGCGATGAGCGCGCTGGTCGTCGTCCACGAGCGCGGCGGGCTGCTGCCGATGCTGAGGCATCTGGGCGCTTCGTAGGCCAAGGCCCGCCGTCGCCGGCTCGCGCGCCTCAGCCGAGAAACGGGTCGGGCTCGCGATCTGGCTCCAGGCTCTTTAGGACCGCGTCCGTGGTCCAGATATGAACCCGGTAATCATCAAAGCTGCCGTATTTGGCCTTGAGATCCTTCGCGAGGCGAACGGTATCGTAGTCGATTAGCCCTACTTCGTTCGCAGCATTCGGAATGAATTCAGTGATGAGCCGGGGAAGGCCGCATGCTAGCACGATGGCCATCCGCGCCCGGTCAGACGAATCTCGCCTGCCCTGAGCTACCCCCAACAGCTGGCTGCAATCAGGCGTGCATTTCGAGCACGGCTCAGCGGATCGTCGCAGCCGCCTCCGCGCAGGTGGGGCAACGAGCTTGGTCCCAGCGGCGCGCCCCTACTCCCTCGCGTCCATCGCTTCGCGAATCTTCCCCATCATCTCGCGCGCCCGCAGCTCCGAGATCCCAAAGGCCTGGCGCAGCCCGCCGATGAGGTTGACCTCCTCGGGGTCGAGGTGCTTGTCGGCGAAGATGATGGCGCAGCACATGTCGAAGACCTTCTCGCGCACCGTCAGCGAGCTGAGCCGCTCGGCGATGGAGACGACGAAGGCGTGCGCCTCGTCCGGATCGGAGAGCGCCTTGGCACGCTCGCGCGCCATGGTCAAGACACGCTCGCGCTCGCGCTCGTCGTTCGCCCAGCGCCACGGCAATTTCTGGATCTGACGCTCGAACTCCTTGACCTCCTCTTCGGCCATCCTTTTGTCGACGAAGACGACGCCCACCAGCGCCTCGACGGCCGCGTGGCTCTGCTCATCGGTGAGGTGGCGGAATTCGGCATCGGTGCGAAGTGCGCTCCAGAGCGAGTCGAGCAGTCCCATAGAAGGTCCTTTCCAAACGAAGTGGCGTGACGATAGCCGCTCGAGCGCCGGGCGGCGACTTCGATGATGATGCTGGCTCGGACTGGCGCGACAGCGGGCCGGGCGAAAGCGCCCGGCGCCTGACGCAGCCCGGGAGGCCGTGGATGAAGCCTTCGACGATGGACGAGCGCATGCGCAGGCTCGAGTACTACCACTCCATCCGCATGCTGCCAGAGACCTGGCCCATCGTGCGCGTCGACGGGCGCGGCTTCACGCGGCTGACGGCCCATCGCTTCGACAAGCCCTACGACGATCGCTTCCGCGATCTAATGGTGAAGACCGCCGAGGCGCTGCTGCGCGAGCTTCAAGGTCTCTACGCCTACACCGAGAGCGACGAAGTCTCGGTCCTCCTTCCGAAGGGTTGGGACCTCTTCGACCGCGAGCTCGAGAAGACGGTCTCGCTCTCCGCGGCGATAGCCTCGTCCACCTTCAGCCTCGCGCTCGGCAGCCCCGCGCAGTTCGACAGCCGGGTCTGGCTGGGGCCGAGCGAGCAGCTCGTCGTCGATTACTTCCGCTGGCGCCAGGACGACGCGGCGCGGAGCGCGCTCAACGGCTGGGCCTATTGGTCGCTGCGCAAGGAGGGCAAGAGCGCAGCCGAGGCGACCGCGGCCCTGCACCGCACATCGGTCGCCTTCAAGAACGAGCTGCTGTTTCGCCGCGGCATCAACTTCAACGACCTGCCCGCCTGGCAGAGGCGCGGCGTCGGGCTCTACTGGGAGCGCTACGAGAAGCGCGGCTGGGACCCGCTGGCGAAGAAGGAGGTCGTCGCCTCGCGCCGCAGGATCAAGGTGGACACCGAGCTTCCGATGAAGGAAGCCTACGCGCGCCTGATCAGCGATCGGATGAGCTCGGCGGCCGCCGGTATCGAAAGCTGACGCGGACGGTTGAAGGGGAACGCGAAGAGGATGCGAGCGAGCATGCGCAGGTTGAACCCCACCGTGGCCCGTTGGCTGCGCGCCGAGCACGAGGGCGCCGACTCGGAGGCCGGCACCGACTGGGAGGCGTGGCTGCTGCGGCGCATGAACGCGGGCGCAATCGCCGTCATCGACGGCGTCTTCGTCGACCGCGCAGTTGCCGAGCAGAGGTTCGCCTGCGTGCCCGAGCGCTGTGCGCCCGGGCGCGGCCGCGGCAAATGGCGAAGCTGCTGCGCCGACGCCGAGGTCGCGCTCTCGCCCGGCGAGCTGCGCAGGCTGCGACGCCACGAGTGGCTCCTCGCCGACGCGATCGCCAGCCGCGAGCCGCGCCTCGCGGGCTGCGGCAGGGGCTTCTGGCGCGCCGACGGCCCCTCGTACATCGCCAGGCCGGGCGGCCGCTGCGCGTTCTCCCAGATCGACGGCAAGGGGCGCATCCGCTGCCGCCTTCGCGCCCTCGCCAAGAGGCATGGGCTCGAGCAGAGCGACGTCCAGCCGCTGAGTTGTCGGCTCTTCCCGCTCATCGTCGTCGCTTTGGGCGAGGGGCGGACGCTGCTCTCAGTGGTCTCGAGGAGCACCTCGAGGCTCGTCGCGACCTGGCCGGCGGGGCGCTTCCCCTGCCTGAACGACGAGTCGCTGCCGCCCCTGCACATCTCGATGCGCCGGGACCTCGACTGGCTCTTCGGAGGGGGATTTGCGCGGGCGCTGGCGGCGCTCGGCTGAACCCCCGCAAGGCGCCCGGAAAGCGCTCGGAGCCGCGCGAAGCTACGGCTATGCGCTTTCTCGCATGCTTGGAAGTGGGCCGGGCGAATCCCGTCGGGCGGCGTTCTTGGTGTATGACCGAAAGGAAGCAAACCGTCGGCGTGCGGCTGAATGGTGGCGCGGCGGTCTCGTCTCAGGCTGCAGACAAACACGGAGGAGACGGATGAGGTACTTGCCCCGAGCTCTCATTGCAGCTCTCGCGGTCTTGAGCGCTGGCGCCTGCGTACATCACCACGCGCCGCGCCGGACCGTCGTCACCCAGCCTGCGCCGCCGCCGGTCGTGGTCTACCGATACTGGGGCGCGCACCTCATCCCCGACGCCTATGGCGGCGGCTGGTGCCTGCTCGACGGCGCCCATGACCACGACTACGCGCCGAGCAACCCCGTCCACTACCGCGTCGAGGGCGGGGTTTACTACTGGAACGCTCCGATAGTCGTCGTCTACTGGGACGCGCACCCGGACCCGTACGGCGGCTGGTGCCACGCCCACGGCAGGCACCACCACGACTACTACCCGCCACGTAACCATCACGCCCACTTCCACTACGACCGGCAAAGCCGCCACTACTCATACCGGCACGACGGCAGGCGTGACGGCAGGCACGGCCCCGACCACGACCACGGGCGCCCGGTCCCCGGCAGCTCCGGGCCGTCCTCCCCGCGCCCCGGTTCGAGCGTAGCGGGCCCGTCCTACCCGACCCCGGGCAGCTCGGGATCGGTCTCCACTCCGAAGCCGGGCAGCAGCGGCAACGTCGGCCACGACAAGCCCAAGCCCGGCAACAGCGGCAACCACCACGGCAACGACAAGCCCAAGCCCGGCAACAGCGGCAACCACTACCGCAACGACAAGCCCAAACCCGGCAACAGCGGCAACCACTACCGCAACGACAAGCCCAAGCCCGGCAACAGCGGCAACCACTACGGCAACGATAAGCCCAAGCCCGGCAACAGTGGCAACCAGGCCGGCAACGACAAGCCCAAGCCCGGCAACAGCGGCAACCACTACCGCAACGACAAGCCCAAGCCCGGCAACAGCGGCAACCAGGCCGGCGGTGACAAGCTCAAACCCGGCAACAGCGGCAAGAGCCCGACGCCGCCTGCCTCGGTCGCCGCGCCCCGCGGCCCAGCCCCGGCTCCAACCAGCAAGGCAAAGGCGGAGTCGCCCGCGTCAAAGAAGGGCTCCGCGGACGAGAAGGAAAAGGGCAAGCCGGCGGGCAAGCCGGTCCCCTCCAAGACTCGTTAGTCCAAGGCGCCCCCAAGGCGACAGCGAACGGCGCCCGCCCAGACTCGGGCACCGCAGGGGTCAGGGAGCGACGGCCGATCACCTCGTCGGCCTCGCTCCCTTTTCTCTTGAGGGACGGATTCGGTCGCATCGGGCGGCCGCAGATCCAGAAAACGCGACGCGGCCTCGAACAGCGGGCGTCCCGCGGGCAGGCGACGTGCGCAGCGGACCGGTTCTAGGTGTGGCCCCACATCTTCTCGAGCCGCGCGATCCGCTCCTCGAGCGGCGGGTGCGACATGAACAGGCGCCGGAACCCGTATCCCGCGCCGCCGCGGATCCCGAAGCTCTTCACCGAATCCGGTAGCTGGGCCGGGCCGCGCGCGCCCTTGAGCCGCTCGAGCGCCGAAATCATCGGCCCGGGCCCGAACAGCTCGGCGCTGCCGCGGTCGGCGCGCAGCTCCCTCCTGCGCGCGAACCAGAAGACGATGATCGAAGCGAGGATCCCCAGCGCTATCTGCGTGACGATCACCGTCAGCAGATAGCCCGGGCCGTAGCCGCGCTCGGTGCGAAAGACCGCTCTGTCCACCACGGTGCCGATCACCCGAGCCAGGAAGATGACGAAGGTGTTGAGCACGCCCTGGATCAAGGTGAGCGTGACCATGTCGCCGTTGGCCGCGTGCGAGACCTCGTGCCCGAGCACGGCCTCGACCTGCTCGCGGTTCATGCCCGCGAGCAGGCCGGTGCTCACCGCGAGCAGCGCGTGGTTGCGCCGCGCACCGGTGGCGAAGGCGTTCATGTCGTTGCTCGGGTAGATGGCGACCTCGGGCATCTTGATCCCCGAGCGGCGCGAGAGCTGCCGCACCGTCTCGAGCAGCCACATCTCGGTCTCATTCGCCGGCCGCTCGATGACCCGCGCGCGCGTCATGCGCTTGGCGACCCGCTTCGAGATGGCGAGCGAGAAGAGCGCGCCGCCGAAGCCGAAGACCGCCGCGAAGGCAAGGAGGGTGCCCTCGCTGTATCCGGTCTGCGCGGCGTCGAACAGGCCCGTGGCGCGCAACGCCCACAGCACCAGGGAGAAGACGGCCAGGACCGCGACGTTGGTCAGGACGAAGAGGAAGACGCGGGTCGCGTAAGGGTGCCGCCTGCGCATGGATGGAGAACCTCTGCCGCAAAGCTAGGTGCGGGAGCCGCTCCAATCCGCAGTGCGACCACGCCCGGCCGGCGAGCGCTCAGCCGCCGTGCGAGGCGCGGCCGGTGGTCGCCACCAGCTCGGCCGGCACCAGGTCGCCGAAGAGCTCGAGCGCGTGCTTCCAGATCGCGTCGAACGTCTCGAGCTCGCGGGTGCGGAGGAACAGCTCTCGCGCCCGGGCGACGAGGCCCGCGGTCGCCGGCAGCCTGAGGAAGCTGTCGGACGGCCGCTCCCAGATGCGCCAGCGGTCGAGCGCGTCGGCGTCCTTGAGCAGCGCGGTGACGTTGAAGTGCGGATGGCTGCGCTCCGGGTCCTCGCGCACGCAGTGGTTGGCGACCGCGGTCTTCACGCCCGCCACGCGGTCGGGCGTCAGGCCCAGCTCATAGAAGAAGGGCAGGTAGCGCTCGAGCTTCTCTTCGACCGCCCAGGTGCCGTGCATCGGGCAGATGCCGTCGTGGCGCCGGCTCAAATCGTGGAGAAAGCCCGCGCAGAAGGCGGCCGGCAGCTCGTCGGTCAGGCCCGTCTTCCAGCTCAGCAGGACCGTGTAGGCCTGAACCCGGCACGCGTGGCTGGGGCCATGGAGGCTGCTGCGCTGCGTGAAGTCCTCCTGGCTGGGGCCGAGCTTCGCGAGCGGCACTTTGAAGACGCGATCGAGCACGGGTTGCACCCTTGATTCGGCAGACCCTCGCGGTTCCCGAGCAAACGGGCGAGCGCCTGACTTGCCTTCGAGGAAGCTAGCCACCTGGTTTCGGGCGCTCAAGCCAGGCTCCGGCCCCGCGCCCGAAGCCTCCCGCTGGCACCGCACACGCGGGCACCTTGCGGCCCGCGCGTGGTGAGCGCCGAACCGTTCGAGGCCTGCGAGACGCCGGCGTTTCCACCTCTCGCGTTGCCGACACGCCTTCGCTCGAGGCAGGCGAAACGCCGGCCCGTGCACGTCAACCGGCAGCGAGCGACTCCCCTTCCGCGCCCTGCCTCGCATCACTCGGCGGCGCCACTGGCGCTGCTTCGGCGATCGGGGCTATCAGTGGACCTCATGAGCACGGCGAAGAAGCTCGAACAGTGGCGGGCCGCTGGCCTCCTCGATCAGACGACGGTCGAGAAGATCCT
>JBMNNX010000309.1:0-7013 GCA_050942745.1 Myxococcales bacterium | reverse complement strand
GGCCCTGTGGGCAGGCGTGTGGGCGGCTTGGGCTTCTTCAAGCCGTCCATACGGCTGTCCACAGCGAGCCTGGCCGCCTCTCTCCACAAGTCCACAACCGGTTCCCGGGATCTGCCGAAGAGCCGTTTTGCCGAGCATCGCCTTTGCCGGCGACAACATGTTCGTGGCCGTGCGATCGATGAGGGACCGCATCAAGCTGTACGCGCCGCCAGTGCCCGTCCCGCTCAACCTGGCCATCGGCCCAGCCGAGAGAGAGGTTCAGGCGAGCTGGACCGCCCGGCCCGAGGTCGACGACTACATGCTCGGCTTGAGCGACAGCCCGGAAGCGCCCTACGACGCGCTGCTGGCAATCGGCTCGCCCCACGCCGTTCGGTTCCGAGTCACGGGCCAGTCGCCGGCGCAGACGAGGTACGCGCGCCTGCACTCGTTTTCCTCGGCCAAGGGCCTCGCTAGCCCCTCGACAGAGTTCGTAATCAAGCCCTTCGACAAGGCGACCGTAGGCACCAGCAGCACCTGGCACGACTCCGGCTGGGCCACGACGGCCCAGCACCTGGGCTCGCGCTACCTGATGCGCCTGCACCGGCGCAGCTCCGATGGCAGGCCGGAAGTGCAGTGGTGCGACTACGCGCTCGCCGGCTGCGAATCGCCGAGCGACTGGAAAGCCGTGCTCCTGGCCTCCAACACCTACATGTCCGCTGACGTCTACTCGCTCGGCGACAAGCTGAGCTTCGCCTTGGTCGTCAATGACGGCAAGGTCGTGTACGGCACCTGCAACACGTCCAGCTCGACCTGCACCACGTCGAGCCAATGGACGACGTGGACCTCGGCGGCCGGCGTCGCAGCGTCCAACAACTACGGCAACGGAAAGCTGATCGCCATCGGGCGCTCGCCTTCGTACCACATGGTGCTCGTCACCAAGGGCGGCTACCTCTATGCGCTGTCACGCACCGCCTCCAGCAACACCTGGAGCGGGCCGACCCGGATCACCGGCGTCGAGTGGATGCCGGACGACGTCGTTCTCACCGAATCCGGGAGCGACTGGCTCTTCGTCGGCGGCGCTGGGGGTACCACGTACCGGACGCTCTACATCGCCAGGTGCTCGAAGAGCAGCAGTCCGGCCGTCGCCACCAACTGGAGCGTTTCGGCCATCCCCAACATGCCCAAGTCCTTCGACGTCACCTCCACGGCGCTGTACGGCCAGGCCTCGCGCTACTACCGGGCTGGATTCGATTCGGAGAATGGCTCCTCGTATTTCCAGTCTTGTGCGTATAACTGCACCGACCCCAAGTTCTGGCATACCACCTGGTTCTCCCAGCGGGTTGTCGATCACGACGACTACGGAGCACGCAACCTCGCCGTCGTCGACGACACCAAGTTCTTCGCGATCAAGTCGTGGCGCTACCGCGAAGGCCGGTCGATCAAGGTGATGACCTGCCACCAAGACTGCTTCAAGCCGCAGAACTGGGCGACCAGCCCGCTGGTTGAGCTGGACACGCCGCTCGCCGAAGTCCGAGCGCAGAGGTTCTTCGACGTCGTGCGCTCGCCCCTAGCGAACAAGTGGCAGATCTACATCACGGCTGCGGCGCAGCAGGACTCGTCAACCGCCGCCGTCCACACCTGGACCCAGGGCATCTATCGCAAGAATCTGCCGAGGCCCTAGGCGAGCGACCTGCGGCCGGCCCATCGGCCGGCTGCGCTGGAGCCTGAGCCCACGCGACCGCGGCAGTGGGGCGCACCGGCGCGCGCTCTTCGCGAGACCATCGAGACCGCAGCCGGCCCCGCGCCCGCGCTGTCGTGCTTCGCCCTGCCCCTGGCCTGGCGACGGCCGTTCGAGCCCGCGGCGACCAGCGACGCGGGCTTCCGGCGGCTCGCGCGCCGGGCGCTCAGAACGCCGGCCCTATGCCGAGGAGCGCCGTCGCGTTTCCGCAGCCCGCTCAGCGCACCGACCAGTTTCCCTTCGACCGGCTTGCGCTGAGCAGGCTCGAGCAGTGGGGGCAGTGGAGCTGGTACCTCTCGGTCTTGTCTGGGCGGTCCGAGACGGGATTGACGAAGACCCGGACGAGCCTGAGCGCATTTCCCAGCCGCGACCGGCACTTCGGGCAGGCCATGGCCGCGAGCGCACGCCGCGACTTGTGCTCGCGCAGCGCGACGAGTGCCAAGCCCAACGCCCCCAACACCAGGAGGCCAGCGAGAAGCTCGAGCACCATGGCGGCATCGATCTTCTGCCGCGCGAAGGCGAGATCAATCGCCTCTATGAGCAGATGGCCGACTCCCGCTCAGCCGACCGCGAGCTCGCCTGCGGTTCAGGCATCCGTGATCGGAACGAGCCATGCTGCCAGCCGCTCGCGCGCGCGCTCGATGTCCGCCGGCCGCGCGAGCCGTTCGTTCTCAATCCGCTCCAGGACGTGGAGAGCGCGACGGTAGAGGACGCGGGGGTTTCGGGGACCAATCCGCCGCGGGTTGGGCAGCATCGCGACGAGCGCCGCGGCCTCGGCGAGATCGACCTGGGAGGCGCTCTTCCCAAGGTGCGCCCACGCGGCCGCCTCGACGCCGAACACCCCGTCGCCCCATTCGACGACGTTCAGATAGAGCTCGAGGATGCGCCGCTTCGAGAGCGTCTGCTCCATTCGCCAGGCTATCCAGAGCTCCTTCAGCTTGCGCAGCACGCTGCGGCTCTCGCTCAGATAGAGGTTCTTGGCGAGCTGCTGGGTCAGCGTCGAGGCGCCGCGGAGCCGTTTGCCCTCGAAGACGCTCGCGCGAACCGCGGCGTGGACCTGGCGCAGGTCGAAGCCCTGGTGCTCGAAGAAGCGCGCGTCTTCGCTCGCGACGAGCGCGGCGAGGACCACCGGCGCAATCTGGCTCGACCGCACCACGCGCCGCGCGAAGCGCGCCGGGCGGCCCTCTTCGAGCGCCTCGTTCTTCCGCGCCCTCATCAACGCCGTCTCCGCAGGCGTCTTCGACTCGAGCGCTCGAAGCTCCTCGCCCGAAGGCAAGGTCCACACCTCGTAGCCAGCCCAGGCGGCCAACGCCAGCGCCAGGATCGGCCCCCAGCGCAAGCCTGCCCGCATGCTCCGTCCTTTCCGGCGCGCCCTCATCGCTCCTCTATCCAGGCTCTCGGCAGCCTGCCAGCCGGCGACGATGGTAACCGCGGGTGAGCGCGCGGTCAGGTTTCCGACCTCGGCGCCGCCTGGGCCCGGGGTCGCGCCGCCGCGGCTCGGACCGAGGCTCATGTGTCTTGTGTAGAACGGCTCTCGCGCGGTTGAGGCGTCCGGTAGCGTGGTTGAGGCGTCCGGTAGCGTGGTTGAGGCATCCGGTAGCGTGGTTGAGGCGTCCGGTAGCGTGGTTGAGGCGTTCGGTAGCGTGGTTGAGGCATCCGGTCGCCTGGTTGAGGCGTTCGGTCGCGTGGTTGAGGCGTCCGGTAGCGTGGTTGAGGCGTTCGGTCGCGTGGTTGAGGCGTCCGGTAGCGTGGTTGAGGCGTCCGGTAGCGTGGTCGAGGCACGCCGCCCGTGAAACACGATGCCGGACGCGTGAAACACGAAGCAGGACGCGGGAGCCGTCGAAGGACCTGCCCGGGAGACCAGAGTCGCGCCTCGACGGCCATCCAGATGTCGGATAGCCCCTCCTGCCATCCGGATCAGCGGGTCGCGGGCGACTGCGGGCTCGGCCGGCCGGCCGCGCTCCGACGCAACGGCTGGGAGCGCGGTCGGGCCAGCCCGCCGGCGTCTGCGCGAGCGTCTTCCCGGATCACCTCGACGGCGCACAAGGCGTTCCGGGTCGCCCTCGGCGCGTTGCGCAGCGTCAGCCGGCCGTCGGCCACCGTGACCAGGACCGAGCCCTCCGCCCACCGACTCGCCCCGGTGGTCGCGGCGGCGAAGATCTCGCCCTCGACGCTGATGCGCACGTCCTTGCTCGCCTCCTCGGCCGCGTCGCCCGCCACCACGCGCACTCGATAGGTGCCGTTGGGCACCGCCAGCTCCCAGACCCTGCCGGCGCAGGCCTGCATGTCCGCAAAGGCGTCGAAGCTCGCGTCCTGGGAAAAGAGGTGACGGCGCGAGTAGAGGCAGGGCGCCGCGTCCCAGCCATAGCTGAGGCCGTTGCCGCGCGGCCCGAAGACGCGCCCGTTGTCTACCTCGAAGCCCTCGAGCGCGATGCCGTCGGCAGGCCGGAAATCGATTTTGTAGGCCGGCCGCACGGAGACCGGCTCGAGCGCCACGTCGAGCCTCGTCGGAGCGGCTCCGACGACCGGGACGTTCTCGATCTCGCGCGTGGCGTAGCCGGGTGCCGAGACGATGAGCGTGTAGGTGCCGGGCAGCAGCGGCCGGTGATAGTCGCCGAGGTCGGGGTCGGTGAACGTCAGGTGGTCGTAGCCCTCGACCTTCACCGAGGCGCTCACCGGCTGGCCGGTGACCGAGTCGGTCACCAATCCATGGACGCCCCAGCGCGACGCCTCGGCCAGAGCGAGCATCGCCTCCTGGTTGTGCGCCCAGTGGCCGCGCAGGCTGCTCGCCGAAGGCCACTTCTGCTCGCTCAACTCGATGTCGAGGTCGAGCATCCCGGTCACCTTGTAGGCCCAGTCCTGCGAGCAGCCGTTGACGGTGTACCAGTTGGCCGAGTTGTAGATGCCGCCCGGGAACTCGCTGCTCTCGCGCATCGGGAGGTGGCGGCTCGCGTAGGCCTTCGAGAGCGCGATGAAGAGCCCGTCGTCCGGGGTCGGCGTGTAGACGCTGTAGCCGTCGGGGCTCGTGGACCAGGGATAGACGGTGACGACCGCGCCTCCGTGAAAGGAGAGGCCGAGCACGAAGCGGTGGCGCTCACTGAAGCGGATGAAGGCGCTCACCTCCGGCGCCTCCGCGTCCAGCTCGCTCAAGTCGCGCGGCGGGCCGAGCAGGACGTTGCTCGGGACGCTCTCGGCCTCGTCGGGAAAGACGCGGTTGAGGTCATAGCCGTTGGCGTTGTAGCGGCTGCCCGCGTCGTTGCCGTCCGGGTTCCACATCGGGATGAACCACAGCTCGGTCGAGTCCACGAGGGCGGTCACCCGGCGCGATCGGCCGTAGTAGCGCGTGAGCTGGTCCATGAAACGCAGGAGCATCTCGACGCCGACCACCTCGTCCCCGTGGATGGCGGCAACGAAGCGGACCTCGGGCTCCAGCTCCTGCTGGTCCGGGTTGTCGGTGATCTTGACGGCCCAGAGCTCGCGCCCCTCGACCGAGAGCCCCATCGACTCGACCCGCACGAGCTGCGGGAAGCGCGCGGCGAGGTCCTGGATGAAGAGCGTCACCTGCGCGTGGTCGTGGAACTGCTCCCAGCTCCATCCCGGCCGGCTCGACTTGGCGCGCCGCTTCTGCTCCTTCAGCTTGACGTCACGGATCGCGAACCCCGCGCGGCGCAGCGCGGCGACCTCGGCCTCGGTCGCAAAGACGAGGACCGTGTTGCCCTTGACGCGAGTGACGTCGAAGTCCGCCAGGGCCGAGATCTCGCCGCGGTTGGCCAGCTCGAGCGTCACCTCGAAGATCGGCCCCAGGCGTGGACCCGCGGCCTTGGGGAACGAAGAGGCCGCGACGGTCGGTCGGGCTTCGGGCCCCCGAAACCCGTGCTGATCGGCGCGCGCGGGGAGCAGGGGGCCGCAAGAGACGAAGAGCGCGATTCCCGCACTGGCGAGGCGCGCGGCGATACGACTCGGGTCCATGGTGTCTTCCTCTGATGGCGTGAGCATCGCGCGGCGCGCGCAGATTTGCAGGAAAGGCTCGGCGTGAGAAGCCCGCGCTCGACCGGCAGCGAGACCCGGACGACCGGCTCGCGCCTGCATCCGTCGGACGCGTGAAGGCGACGCGGCCGGCGCGCGCCGGCCGATCGCACCACCACATCCCGCTCCGTGCTCAGGCCTCAGCCCGGCGCCCCCGGCGCTGCGCTCGCCCGCCGCTGAACGGAGACGAGCGGCCTTCACAAGGCGCCACGCCAGGCAGTCGGTCTCCCGGCTGCCAGCCGTGAGGACCCGCTTGCCGTCAGGCCGCCAGCTTTGGCTCCGGGCGCCCTTCCTCGCGCGGCTTTGGCCAGAGCAGCTTGGACAGCTCGCGCACCCAGAGAACGCTGGTGCTGACCGCGAAGGCCGTCGCCCAGTCGATCAACGTCAAGGCCCGGGTTCCGAACGCCACCTGCAGGAAGGGCAGGTAGACCACGGCGATCTGCAGCGCCACCGAGAGGGCGACCGCTCCCCAGACCCACCGGTTCTTGAACAGGCCCTTGAACGCGGTCTCGTAGCCAGACCGGGCGTTGAAGACGTTCACGAGCTGGAAGAAGACCAGGGTCGTAAACGCCATCGTCCGCGCGTACGGGACGTCCTTGTCGCCCTCGATCAGCCCGCCCGGCAGATAGGCATCCATGACGAGCAGGGTCCCGGCGGCCATCACCAGGCCCACGATGACGATGCCGATCCACATGTCCCGCGTGATGACGTGCGACTTGGGATCGCGCGGCGGCCGGGACATCAGGCTGGGGTCGGCGGGATCGATCCCGAGGGCGAGCGCCGGCCCCGAGTCGGTCAGCAGGTTGATCCACAGGATCTGCACGGCGATGAGCGGCGCGACGACCGCGGCGCCGGCGTCTGCCTCGAGCCCGATGACGCCCGCGAGGACGACGCCCAGGAACATCACCATCACCTCGCCGACGTTCGACGAGAGCAGGTAGCGCAGGAACTTCTGGATGTTCCCGAAGATCGCCCGGCCCTCCTCGACCGCGGCGACGATGCTCGCGAAGTTGTCATCGGTCAGGATCATGTCGGACGCGCCCTTGGACACGTCGGTGCCGGTGATGCCCATGGCGATGCCGATGTCGGCCGTCTTCAGCGCCGGGGCGTCGTTGACCCCGTCGCCGGTCATCGCCACCACCTCGCCGTGCGCCTTGAGGGCGCGCACGATGCGCAGCTTGTGCTCCGGCGCCACGCGGGCGAACACCGAGGTCTTCTTCACCACCTTCTCGAGCTCGGCGTCGTCCATCCGCTGCAGCTCGGCGCCGGT
>JBMNNX010000144.1:0-16644 GCA_050942745.1 Myxococcales bacterium | reverse complement strand
ACCGCCGTCTCGCCCGGCTGCGCTATCCCCAGCTCGCGGGCGATGGCCGCGGCGGTGGTCGGGTGGTCGCCGGTGATCATCACCGCGCGCACTCCGGCGCGCTGGGCCTCCTTCACCGCCGCCGCCGCCTCGGGCCGCGGCGGGTCGATCATCCCGACGACGCCGAGGAAGACGAGCTGCTGCTCGACCTCGTCCTCCTTCGTCGCGCCGCTCAGGGCCCCGGGGCTCATGGTGCGGAAGGCCACGCCCAGCGTGCGCAGCGCCTGCTCGGCCAGCCGGTCGATGCTCGCGAGGATGGCGCCCCGGCGCTCCTCGGTCAGCTCCTTCACCTCGTCGCCGACGCGCTCGTGCGAGCAGCGGGCGAGCAGCAGGTCGGGGGCGCCCTTGCTCACCACCAGGATGCGGTCCGGCTTCTCCTTGTCCTCGTGCGCGGTGGTCATCCGCTTGCGCTCGGAGCTGAACGGGACCTCGTGCGCCCGCGGGAAGCGCTGCGAGAGCTGCTCAGACGTCCAGCCGGCCTTGAGCGCGGCCACCAGCAGCGCGCCTTCGGTGGGATCGCCCTGAATCGTCCAGGCGCCGTCGGCGCCCTTCACCAGGTTGGCGTTGTTGGCGAGGTAGGCCGCGCGCAGCGCGTAGCGCACCTCGGTCGCCAGCGGGCCGTCGGCTATCGACGCGCCGTCACGCATCAGCGCGCCCTCGGGCGAGTAGCCGACGCCGCTCACCTCGACCTCGCCGCTGGCGGTGAGCACCTTGCGCACCGTCATCTCGTTGCGGGTCAGCGTGCCGGTCTTGTCCGAGCAGATGACCGTGGTCGAGCCGAGCGTCTCGACGGCGTTGAGCTTGCGGACGATGACGTGGCGCTTGGCCATGCGCTCCATGCCCAGCGACAGGACGATGGTGGTGATGGCCGTCAGGCCCTCGGGCACCGCGGCGACGGCGAGCGAGACCGCGAGCAGCAGCACGTCGACGATGTCGGTGAGCTCCTTGAGGTCCTCGACCACCAGGATGGTGACGGCGATGAAGATGGCGATGGCGATGACCGCGATGCCGAGCATGCGCCCGACCTGATGCAGCTCGCGCTGCAGCGGCGTGCTCTGGTCCTCGGTCTCTTGCAGCGTCTTGGCGATCTTGCCGATCTCGGTCTTCGTCCCGGTGCCGGTGACGACCGCACGGCCGCGCCCGCTGGTGACGGCGGTGCCGCTGAAGACCATGTTCATCTGGTCGCCGATTCCCGCCTCTTCGGCGATGGGCGCGGTGTCCTTGTCCACCGCAGTGCTCTCGCCGGTCAGCGCGGCCTCGGCGACCTTGAGCGCTATCGCCTCTATCAGGCGCGCGTCGGCAGGGATGGTGTCGCCCTCCTCGAGCAGCAGCACGTCGCCGGGGACCAGCTTGCTGGCCGGGATGGTCTGCGCGCGCCCGTCGCGCAGCACGCGCGCGGTGGCGGCGGACATCGCGGCGAGCGCCGCCACGGCCTGCTCGGCCCGGGCTTCCTGGAGGTAGCCGAGCACCGCGTTGAGGATCACCACCGTTAGGATGGTCAACGACTCGTAGGGCACCGGGTGGTCGCCCTCGATCATCCAGGCGACGAAGGAGACGGCCGCGGCGACGAGCAGCAGGATGGTGAGCGAGTCCTTGAGCTGGGCGAGCAGCTTGCGCCAGGCAGGCTCCGGCGGGTCCTTGGGAAGCTCGTTGGGCCCGTGGGACTCGAGGCGGCGTTGGGCCTCGGCTGCGTCGAGCCCGCGGTTCGGATCGACTTTCAGCGACGCGAGCACTTCCGCGGTGCC
Source organism: Myxococcales bacterium (assembly GCA_050942745.1). Lineage (GTDB taxonomy): Bacteria > Myxococcota > Myxococcia > Myxococcales > UBA5297 > UBA10939. The sequence continues at coordinate 14,860 of JBMNNX010000144.1, read as the reverse complement.
GCGGCGATAGGCGGGCAGGCCGGCAGGCGCATCGGAAGGCAGGACGGCTGGCGAAGTGGACTGGTCGGCCATGAACGAAGCTCCGGTGAGCCGGCGAGGGAATGGCGCGCCGCAGGTCCCGGGCCCTGAGAGGCTGGCGGCCGGGCCAGCGGACGGTAATGACGATGGACGGCTCGTACGGTCATAAAGCAAACCGCGCTTCCTTCGACAAGCGGGCGGGTGCGTCTTGCGGCCCGCGCGCTCGGAGCGGAAGCGCCGGCTCAGCCGCAGGCCGGGCGCTCAGCCTCAGTTGAACGCCGCCCTGTGCGCCTCCGCGCAACCCGCAGTGTCCCCGCGCATCCAAGGGCCATGAGACGCCGGCCCCGCAAGCCGGCCTCGAGCCCGCCGGCGAGCGGCTGGCTCGCCCGTGACAAGGGGAAACACGCCATGACGACCGAAGACCTGAACGGACCTATCGAGATTTCCGCGGACACCTGGTGGGTCGGACGACGCGAGGGCAGCCTGCTCGAGCGCAACATCTTCCTGCGGTCGTTCCGGCAGAACGGCAAGCCGGTCGTCAACCTGATCATCGACCCGGGCCCGCCGGCCGACCTGATGAACCTGACCAAGAAGGTCGGCCAGGTCATCGGCAACCTGCGCAACGTCAACCTCATCTTCGCCAACCACCAGGACCCGGACGTCGCCTACAACGCCGGCTACCTGCAGAAGCTCAACCCCAACATCTCGGTGGTCTGCAGCGAGGACACCTGGCGGCTGATCCGCTTCTACGACCTCGATCCGAAGCGCTACTACGCCACCGAGCGCTTCAAGCGCCAGGCGCTCAACCTGACGACCGGCCACGAGCTGCGCTTCGTGCCGACGCCTTTCTGCCACTTCCGCGGCGCGACGATGCTCTACGACCTCGAGTCGCGCATCCTCTTCACCGGCGACCTGTTCGGCGGGCTCTCGTACGTGCCCGAGCTGTGGGCCGACGAGCGGCACTGGGAAGGGATGAAGGCCTTCCACCAGATCTACATGCCGGTCCAGGAGGCGATGGCGCTCGCGGTGCGCAGCATCCGCGCCCTCGACCCGAAGCCGGTGATGCTCGCCCCGCAGCACGGCGCGCTCATCACCGGCGAGTGGATCGACTACTTCCTCGACAGGCTCGAGAACCTGCCGGTCGGCCTCAACCTGCTGCTCGACAGCCAGCAGAAGGACAACTACCTCGCGGCGATGAACGAGCTGCTGATGGAGCTCGGCCGCGGCGTGGGCGCCGGCCCGATCGCCCAGGCGATGAAGGTCTTCGGCGAGGACAACTCGGTCTCGAGCGTCATCCACGCCGACGCCAACGGGGTGCGCGACATCCGCATCGACCCGAGCACGGCTATCGACATCTTCATCCGCCGCCTGCACGAGCTCATCCCCGAGCAGACAGACTTGGTGGAGATGGCCACGGTGAAGGTGCTGCTCGGCCGCAACATCCCGCTGCCCGACGCCATCGCCGCGGTTCAGGGCGCGGCCAGCCCGGAGTTCCTGGAGATCGAGTAGCCGGGCGCACGGGCGATTCTCTCGCCGCCCCGCCCCCTGCGCTCGGGCGCGCTGAGAGCGTGACAGGCTCGCGCCGCGGTCGCGCACCCGAGAGAAAGGAGGTTTAGACGGGAGGAGCGCCTCGGGCCCGCGCGACGCGGCGGCGACGGGAACCGACGTCCTGGCGAACAGCCTGCGCCTGCCCGGCTCCCTTCTTATGGAACGGCGCGAACGTCTGATACTGAGGCGGACAACGATCGGCTCCCCCGAGCCCGGACTCCCTGCGCTCGGATCGCCACCTCTCGACCGCAAGCCTCGACGCCCCGAGAAAAAGGGCACGCCAGAGCATGTTCGGAATCATCCTCCAGACCGCCTCCGCGCTGATGCACCTCTACGTCTTCTGGAGAGCGTCGAAGATTCCGGCGCTGACCCGGCTCGTCTCGCGCCGCGGGCTGGGCGTCGCGACCTTCGGCCTTTGGTCGAGCGTCTTGCTCGCCCGCTACCTGCGCCACGAGGTGAGCGGGCCGCTGGCCGCGGCGCTCGAGCTCTTCGGGATGACCTGGCTGGCGACCGTCTTCCTGCTCTTCGTCTCGCTGCTCGCGGTCGATCTGCTCACCGGCTATGGACGGCTGCTGCCGCGCCTCGCGCCTCACCTGCGCGGCACGGCGCTCGTCGGCGCGGCCTTGATGGCCGTCATCGGCATCGTCCAGGCCACGCGCGCACCGGCGGTGGTCGAGCACGAGGTGGCGCTGCCCGGCCTGCCTCGCGAGCTCGACAGCACGGTTCTGGTCGCGCTCTCGGATCTGCACCTCGGCACGCAGCGCGGGGCCGAGTGGCTCGCCGCGCGCGCCGAACAGGTGAAGGCGCTCCAGCCGGATCTCATCGTCCTGCTCGGCGACAACTTCGACGGCCGGCGCATCCCCGACGCCGACGCCCTGCGGCCCGTCCTGCGCTCGCTCTCCGCGCCGCTTGGCACCTGGGCGGTGCTCGGCAACCACGATCTGCACGACGAGCAGGCGCCCGGCGTCGCTCTGCTCGAAAGCGCGGGCATCGGCGTGCTGCGCGACCGGTGGACCGAGCCGCGCCCCGGGCTCGTCCTCGTCGGCGTTGACGACCTGACCCGGCGCAGCCGCAAGCGCAAGATCGCGGGCACGATCGCCGAGGCGATGTCCGGGCGTCCGGCAGGCGCGACCATCCTCCTTTCGCATTCGCCCCTGCAGGCCGAGGAGGCGGCCCGCGAAGGCGCCGGGTTGATGCTGTGCGGCCACACCCACGGCGGCCAGATTTGGCCCTTCGGCCTGCTCGTCAAGCTGCGCTATCCGTTGGTCGCCGGCCGCTACGACGTCGGCAAAATGGCGGCCATCGTCTCGCGCGGAACGGGCTTCTGGGGACCGCACATGCGGCTGTGGCACCGCAGCGAGATCCTCAAGATCACCCTGCGCTCGAGCCAGGCGACGCCAGCTTCGCCGCGGTAAGCCGCCGGGTGTAGCGATGGAAGGTCGATGAGCAGCCGACGAGCACAGCAACAGGCGCTGGTCCCCGCCGCCGCGCGGCGGGCGTTGCACCCGGTGCGCGCGCTCGCCGATCAGGCGCTGTCGCGGGCCGCCGGGGCGCCGCTCATCGAAGGCAACAGCGTGCGGCTGCTCAAGGACGCGGCCGAGAACTACCCGGCCTGGCTGAAGGCCATCGCCTCAGCGCGCCGCCACGTCCACTTCGAGAGCTACATCATCCACGACGACGAGGTCGGCGAGCAGTTCGCCGAGGCGCTCATCGCCAAGGCGCGCGAAGGCGTCCCGGTGCGGCTCATCTACGACTGGCTCGGAGGCCTGGGCAAAGCGTCGCGCCGCTTCTGGAACCGGCTGAGCGAGGCCGGCGTCGAGGTGCGCTGCTACAACCCGCTGCGCTTCGACTCGCCCTTCGGCTGGCTGTCGCGCGACCACCGCAAGATGGTCGCCGTCGACGGCGAGGTGGGCTTCGTCTCCGGCCTGTGCATCGGCAAGATGTGGGCGGGCGATCCCGCCAAGGGAATCGAGCCGTGGCGCGACACCGGCGTCGAGATCCGCGGGCCGGCAGTCGCCGACATCGAGCGCGCCTTCGCGAATGTCTGGGAGCTCATCGGGCCGCCGCTGCCCGAGCCGCTCGTCTCGCTGGAGGCGCCGCGGCCGGCCGGCGAGATGAACGTGCGCGTCGTGGCGAGCGTCCCGTCTACCGCGGGGATGCTGCGGCTCGATCAGCTCATCGCCGCCCTGGCCCGCAAGCGCATCTGGCTGACCGACGCGTACTACGCGGGGACGGCCATCTACGCGCAGGCCTTGCGTGCCGCGGCGCTCGAGGGCGTGGACGTGCGGCTGCTGCTGCCGGGCGCGACCGACATCCCGGTCCTGCGGCCGCTGTCGCGCTCCGGCTATCGACCGCTGCTCGAGGCGGGGGTGCGCATCTTCGAGTGGAACGGCCCGATGCTGCACGCGAAGACCGCGGTGGTCGATGGGCACTGGGCGCGGGTCGGGTCGACGAACCTGAACGTCGCGAGCTGGCTGAACAACTGCGAGCTCGACGTGGTGGTGGAGAACGAGGGGTTCGCCCGCGAGCTGGAGGCGCAGTACCTGCTCGACTTGGAGAACGCGACCGAGATCGTGCTGGCCAAGCGCCGCGTGCGCCCGTGCGCGCCTCGGCCGCGCCGGCATGCCGCCCGCGCGCGGGCACATCCGGCGGCCGCCGGCGCGGCGCGCCTGAGCCACTCGCTCGGCGCAGCCTTCACCACTCGGCGCGAGCTCGGTCAGGTCGAGCCGCGCCCGACGCTCGGGGCAGCGCTCGCGCTGCTCGCGCTCGCCGCGCTGTTCGTCCTCTTCCCTCTCCTGCTGGTCGTCCCTGTGGTCTTGGTCCAGGTGTGGATCGCGCTGTCGCTGCTGGTCCGGGTCGTCAGGCAGCGGTGGGCACGGCGGGAGCCGAAGCCTTTGCCGGAGTGCGAAGAGGAGCGGTGAGTCGGGGTGCGCGGGCGAGCTGATCCGCGCCCCGCCATCTCGCTAGGTGACACCGAGGGTCGTGCCGCCTGCCGCCGCCGCGAGCGGCGCCTCGACGAACGCGCGCACGACCGCGATAGTTTCGGCAAGGGTGCCGGCATCGCGGGCGCCCGCCTTGCGCAGGAAGCCGGCCCACTGCGTCTTCTTCATCGGGTCGTCGGCGAACACGGATGTGAGCGCGACGGGCGTCGTCGTCGGCAGCGGCGTTCTTCTGCGCTCCAACGTCGCCCGAATCGCCCGAGCGAGCAGCTCATCGTCGAGACCGAAGCTCCGCGCCAGCACGGCAAGGTCGAAGGAGTCCTTCATCCGGCTGTTGGCCATGCCGAGTCGCACCATCGCCTCGAGCTTCGCGGCGACGACGGTCTAGCGCGGATAGGCGCGCAGACGCGGGGCGGGGAAGTCGAGCAGCGGCGGATACTCGATGTCACTCGCCTCGGGCGTAATCACGTCGCCGAAGCCGATGTCGACTTGAAGCCGCGCACAGGCCCTTTCCGAGCAACGAGCAGCATCGAGGTCAGTCGCCGGCGGGAGAGGACACGATACGAAGCGTCGGTTTTGTTCTGGATTGGCACACGATTCGGATACCTGCTCCTCAGGAGCCATCAAGTCCTCGCCCGGGCGTCCGGCCACAAGACGACGAACGTTCCGTCCGCAGGCATTCAGTAGAGCGCTCAGCCTGAGGTGCCCCCGAGACGGCGAGTCCCTCCTCCCACGCCCTTCTTGACCTCGACAGTCGCGACGCCCAGCAGGCCGTTGCGAAGGCCGCCGCCCCGCGTTCCTCCTTCGGCGTTCCTCCTTCCCTCTGCGCCGATGCTCGGTGGGGTGCACTGTCCGCCCGACAGCAGTAGGATGCCGGCGTTCGACGAGCCACGCATCCGAGGCCCGACCCGCCGAACGTTCCCTGGGGGCGGATAGGAGCTGGCAGCCTCGACAAGACGACGAGCGCGATTGCCTGCGCTTGGATGCCGACCAACGGCCGATGGTCAGAGAGGGCGCCCGCGACGCGGCGCCCCTGCACTCCCCGGCGACAGATGGGGAGAGGCTGCCCCTGTGCGCGCAGTCAGACAGCCCCGCCTCTCTGCGCCACCGGTGCCCGCTCCGCCTCCACGCCCATCGGCGCACTGACGGCATTCGCCCGCCATCGACGCTCTCCACCCTGAGGTCCGACATGCAGACGAGCAGCAAGGTGTCCGGCGTCATCCCCATGCCTCTTCCCGCCCCCGCCCGCGCCGACGCGCGGGGCGGCCCGACGACCGGACATCCGTTCGACCGAGGCTACGACCCTGCGCTCTTCCAGCAGAGCGTGGAGAAGGCCTGCGCGCAGCTCGCGCGCCACCTGCGCGACTCGCTCCAGAGCCAAGGCAAGGTGCTCGTCCAGGAGAGCATCGACGAAATTGCCCGGCAGCTCGACTTCGAGCGGGTCGCCACCGAGGGCGGAGCCGACCTCGAGAAGCTCGTCGCGGTGCTGCTGAGCAACTCGAACCGGCTGCACCACCCGGCCTACATCGGCCATCAGGTCGCGGTGCCGATGGCCGGCGCCGCTATCGCCGACCTCATCAACGGCGCGACCAACAACAGCATGCCGGTCTACGAGATGGGGCCCGCAGGCTCGGCGGTCGAGCGCAAGCTCATCGACTGGGCGCTCTCCAAGATCGGTTGGCAGGCCGAGGGCAGCGGGGTGATGACGCACGGCGGGAGCATGTCGAACCTGACCTGCCTGCTCGCTGCCCGCGCCGCGGCGTTGCCCGACGCGTGGGAGAAGGGCGTGCCGCCCGGCTGCGCCATCCTGGTGCCCGAGTCGAGCCACTACTCGAACGCGCGCGCCGCCGCGATCATGGGCCTGGGCACCGAGGGCGCGATTCGCATCCCCGTGGACGCCGAGTACCGCGTGCGCATCGAGGATCTCGCGCGCACCTACGAGAGCGCGGTGCGCGCGGGCAAGAAGGTGCTCGCGGTGGTTGCCAACGCCTGCGCGACGGCGACCGGCAGCTACGACGACCTGCGCGCTGTCGGCCGCTTCTGCCGGGAGAAGGGCGTCTGGATGCACGTCGACGGCGCCCACGGCGCGTCGGTGGCGGTGACCGAGAAGTACCGGCACTTCCTCGACGGCATCGAGCTGGCCGACTCGATGACCTGGGACACGCACAAGATGATGGCCACCTCGGCTCTGTGCGGGATGGCGCTGTTCCGGCGCCGCTCGGCGATGCTCAAGACCTTCTCGCAAGAGGCCACGTACATCTTCAATTCGTTTGAGAAGCCGGGCGAGGACATCTCGGTCAACACGCTCGAGTGCACCAAGTCGATGCTGTCGCTGAAGCTCTTCTTCAACCTGGCCATCGTCGGCGAGAAGGGGCTCTGCTCGCTCGTCGAGACGCTCTACGACCGCACCCGCGACTTCCACCGGCTCATCTCGAACCGGCCGGGGTTCTCCTGCCTGTGCGCGCCCGACGCGAACATCCTCTGCTTCCGCTACGGCGAGGACTCGGCGCTGCAGGACCGCATCCGGCAGAGGCTCGTGCTCGAGGGCGACTTCTACATCACGCGGGCCACTATCCACGGGAAGAGCTACCTGCGGCTGTCGGTGATGAACCCGTACACCGAGGACCGGCACGTGGTCGCGCTCTGCGAGCGGGTCGAGGCGCTCGCGCGGCAGGCGACGGCATAACGGCCGCGGTGCCCACCCGAAGACGAGTAGCGCTCGGCTTTGTACGGCGTGCCGTTGCGGCGATACCACCGACCTATGGACACCGCGCTTCCCCGAATGACCTGGGCGGAGATCAAGGCGGCGTACCCCGACCAGTGGGTCGTCATCGGAGACCTCGAAATGGACCCCGAGACCTCGGAGTTTCGGTCGGGTGCCGTCCTGGGCGCGGGCAAGACTCGCCGCGAGCCCGAAGGGCAGGCTGGTCCGCTGAACGGTGAGACGCGGGCCCGTTTCTGGACCGGTCAGGTGAGAAGCCCGTGGCGGCTACCGTAACGGCGTTCGATCCGAGCGCCGACTTGATCAACCTCGCGGCCAAGTTGAGCGGCCCGCTGGGCGCTCAGAAGTATCGATTCGTGCTCGACACAGCATGCGCCGAAACCCTCGTTACCCCGGAATCGGTCGAGAGCTCGGCTACAGCGCTTCGTCATGGCGACTCGATCACGGCGGTCACGACGGCGCTCGGCCGCGAGCCCGGCTACCGGCTGCGCGTGAGCCGCTTCGAGGCCCTTGGGTACGCAGTCACGGACTTCCGAGTCCACGTCCACGACTTGCCAGAGGAATCGGGCATCGACGGCCTGATCGGCCTCAGTTTTCTCCGGGCATTCAACCACGAGATCCGCTCGAAGGAGAGCCGGATCCTCGTCTCTCGGGCATAGAGAGGCCGCCCCGCCCGGTCAGTCCAACCGCCGCCCGCACTGCGTGCAGAAGGCGAGTCCCGGCCTCGAGCTCGCGCCACATCCTCGGCAGACGCCCGCGGCTGATGCCGAAGCCGGCACGCTCGCCGCCTTCACCACCAGGCACCCGGCCAGCGAGTCGTGCCAGGCGCACTTGCGCAGGGTGAACGCCGCGAAGAGGTAGCCCAGCCCGCAGACCGCGCCGGAGAGGATCTTCCCGAGGTTGCGCGCGAGCGCCTTGCCGAAGCCGACCCGCCGTCCCGACTCGTCCACGACGCGAATGCCGAGGATGCGCTTGCCGAACGTCGCGCCTTTCGCCGACGACTCCCAGCGCGCGAAGTAGAGGAGCGTGACGGCGAGCTGGAAGACCGAGGAGCCAGCGACGAAGAGCTGAGGCTCGACACCGCCGGCGAGCAGCGCGAAGGCAGCGCGCTGAAGCACGAAGAGCGGGATGCCGAGCAGGATGCCGTCGATGAGGATCGCGGCGACGCGCCGCCAGAAGCCGGCGTAGGCGAAGGTCGGGGGAGCCGCGGTCGGCCGAGCCGCGCGCGCACCTCGACGCGCAGCTCCTGGCGGTAGGCGCCGTCCTTGATCTCGAACTTGGCCGTGCTGGCGACCCCAGGCTGCTCGAGGTCACGGCCCTCGGCGTCGCGCAGCACGATCTGCACCGGCATGCGCATCAAGTCCGGGAAGAAGACCCAGGCCGGCGGGCGGATGCCGAGCGCCTCGCCGCGCTGCAGCCGCTTCATCCCTCCGGGGCGATAGAACTCGGCGACCTGCTCGGCGGTGGAGTAGAAGACGCCGGTCGCCTGGCGATAGGCGCCGAGCGCCTCCGGCGGCATGTTCGCGACGCGCTTCATCGCCTTGAGGAAGGCGCTGAACCGATGGTGCGCCTCGCCCCAGAGCTGGCGCTCGACGGCGTGGTCGATGGCGCAGCCTTCGGCGAGGTACTCGGACTCGGTGAGGTCGGCCCGGCGCACCGCCTCTTCGAAGGCGAAGAGCAGCCCGTAGGCCTCGCTGCCGCGCTGCCCGACGCCCTCGATGAACGGATGGTGCCCGTCGACCGAGGTGAGCGCGGTCCGGCCGCGCATGCCGGCGCCCTCGCTCGGGTTGTCGAGCGAGGCGGCGTAGGGCGCCTCGGCTATCTCCAGGCCCGCGGCGTCGAGCAGGGCGTGGTTGACCTCGTGCCAGAAGGTGTTGAGGTCCGGGCCGAGCGGCCAGAGGCTGCGCCAGGTGTCGGCCGGCAGGCGGTACGGCCCGCCGTCGAGGTGGGCCGGCGCCCCCGTGCCTTCGAGGAAGACGAGGTTGTGCTCGGAGCCGTCGGTGTTGCCGACCGCGCCGGCGAAGAGCACCTCGTCGCCCATGCTGAAGAGGTGGGAGCAGGCCAGGCCGTCGAGCCGTTGCCGGTATACCAGTGCGCCGCGGCCCACGAACGACTGCAGGAAGCGCTGGTTGGGCTCGGCGAGCTGCTGCTCCCGGGACATGCCGCCCAGGAGCTCGAGCTGGCGCTACTCGCCGCTGGTCTTCTGGGCCGCGCGGGCGGGCGCGGCACCAGGAGCGACGAGCATCATGCTCGGGAGGAGCAGGGATCGGGTCCGCATGAGGCTGGTCCTGGTGCGCGGCGCCGCACACCGATCGGAGAGGTGGTCGGGGCAGATGCTAGCGCCCCGACGCACTCCTCGCGTAACAGGCTACAGGCCGACCACGTCGTTCCCGGCTGTTTCGACCGGCCTACAGCGGCCGGACCGGCTCGCAGATTTCGACGACGTGCTTTCCCTGCGGATGGTCTTCCGGGCTGCCGAGGCAGAGCTCGAAGCACGGCCGGTCGTCGGGCTGGAAGCCGCTCTCGGGCAGCCAGGTTCCCATCAGCCAGTTCCACGCCGCGCCGTACTCGGACGGATCGAGCTCGAAGTGCGCCATCGCGTACTGGCCGCCCGGGATCTCCATGACCCCGATCTCGCCCTCGCTCTTGGTGTCCGGCGGCACCGTGACGCAGACGCTGGTGCGCAGCTTGTCCGCGTCGGTGATGTCCGGATTGTCGTGGTAGACGATAAGCATCTTCGCGCCCGGGCCGAGCAGCCCGCGGGGCCCGGCCCACCGACAGAGCTGACCGAACAGGCGCCCGAAGAGCTCCGCGTCGCCGGCGTATTCGCCGACGTGGCGCACGTAGGCGACGGTCATCGGCTCGAGCCTCTCGACGCGCACCGACTGGGCTGCTTTCACGGGACGGGTCTGCGTTGCTTCGCTGGTCATCAATCGCCTCCAGGGTTTGTCGCCGTCCGCGGCCACAGCCGCGCCGGCGTGGAGGTCAAGGTAGCCGCCGGCGCCGCGCGGGTCTTTGCAGCCCTTGCTTTCCGTTTTGCAATTCTTGCGGAACGCCGCGCGCCACTCGCTCGCGCTCATGTCGAAGGCTGCCTTGAAGGCGCGCGCGAAGGTCGCCGAGCTGCCAAAGCCGCAGTCCAGCGCGACGGCGGTGACGCTCTTGTCCGGCTGGTAGGCGAGCTGCTGGGCCGCCCGCTCGAGCCTCAAGCGAAGGATGAACTGGTAGAGGCTCTCGCCGATGAGCGCCTTGAAGACGCGGTGGAAGTGGTAGGGCGAGAAGCACGCGACCCGGGCCAGCTCCTCGAGCGCGAGCGAGCGCTCGAGGTTGTTCTCGATGTAGTCGAGGACGCGGTTGATGCGCGCGGTGTACTCGGCGCGCGACGAGGCGGCGGTGCGGCTGTCGTTCATCGGGAGCCCTCGGCTCTCAGTAGGTCAGTAGGTGTCGCGAGCACTTCCTGACTTCGGTCCGTCCCCGTCCGGCGAAGTCCAGCAGCAGTCTACGGGCCCAGGCCCCGCTCATCGCGGGCGCAGTCGCGTGTTTCGGGCCGAAAAACCCGAGTTGCCGCGGAAAAATCGCCTCTTTCGGACAAAACACCCGGACTTGCATGGGGCAAATCGCCTTTTTCGAACAGAAGACCGCGACTTGCACGCTGCAAATCGCGTCTTTCGAACAGAAGACCCCGACTTGCACGACGCAAATCGCGCTTTTTGGACAGAAGAACCCGACTTGCACCGGGCAAATCGCGTTTTTCGGGTCGGAGAGGCCGAGTTGCAGCCCGCTGGTCGCGTCTTGACGGCCGCGTGAGGTGTGTCTTCGGTCGGCAAATCGCGGACTTGAGGGCCAAGCGACAGTCGCCTCTGCAGCGCAGCAGCCCGGCGAGGCACGCCGTGCCCGCGCCCCGGCTACCGGAAGGTCTGCAGCCCGCCGCGATTGGCCTCGAACAGGTGAAGTGGTTCTCCCCGCGCTCGCCCTGGAGCGCCGGCGGCGAGTTGGAGAACGGCTGGACGCGCCGGAAGGGAGAACCGCGGTCGCCCCGAGGTCGCCGGGCCGTTCGACCTCGCCTCGCGAGCCCGGCCTCCTCAGGCGGACCGCTCGTCCATGAGGAGGCCCTCGCGAGGCTTCATCTGTCGATTCCGACCGCCTTGCCGAGCCCCGAGTCGTAGAGGTTCACCGCCTCGGACTCGGTGCGCCGCGCGACCACGCGCACGAAGCCGAGGGTGCGCCCGGCGTCCACGTCGATCGCCTCGGCGTCCGACGGGAACATGCCCTTGCCCGCAGCCTCGAGCGCCCGCTCGAAGTCGCGCCAATGGCGCCAGCCGTCCGGCTGGAGATCGGCGCGCACTTCCTCGACCTTGCCGCAGCGGCTCCAGAGCGCGCGCCACCAGTCGGCGGTCTTGAAGCTGTGACACTCGTCCTCCCAAAACACCTTGCCGTTCGACTGCGGCTCGAGCAGGTAGGCGGGCACGCCAGCGTCGATGGGCCGGGCCAGGCCAGGGACGACCACGCCTATCCGCCCGCCCGGCCGCACCAGCCGCGAGAGGTAGTGCAGGTAGAGCTCGTCGGTGCCGAAGTAGTGGTACGCGTCCACCGAGACGACCGCATCGAAGAAGCCCTGCGCAAAGGGCAGCGCGTGCGCCTCGGCGAGCACGGGACAGACGAGATCCTCGAGCCCCGCCTCCTGGACACGTCGCCAGTTGTTGTCCGGGCTCATCCACAGATCGACGGCCCAGACGCGGACGCCGAACTCGCGGGCAAGGAAGATGCTCGTCATCGCCTTGCCGCAGCCGAGGTCGAGGACCCGCATGCCTGGCTTGAGATCCATCGACTCGGTCAGCCATTCGGCGAGCCAGAGGGCGTTCGGTCCCATCTGGTTGTCGAGCATCCATGCGGCGTCGTAGCGGCTGGAGCGCGGAAACTCGGGCCTGGTCAAGTCGGGCTTCGCGTTCGGTTCCATTGCTCGTCCTCCGAGGCGCGGAACAGGCCGAGCCGTACCGAAGCTCCTACCCGATGCGCGCGCTGCCAAATAGCCGTTGCTGCGCTGGTCAATCAAGCGGCACCGGTGCCCCGAGCGCCCGCCGCTTGGCTACGAAGGGCGAACGTGGAGGCAGCCCCAAGGTCGCAGGGCCCGGGCCGGACGCTCTGGTTCCACCGCTGGCGTCCCGATCTGCGCTCTCGCGCAAGACGAGGCTCCGGCCGATCTGGCGAACGCGGACAGACTCGCCGTGCTCGGGCCGAGGCGCCGCCGAGTGGCGACTCGGCCGGCCGAGAGCGTACGATTCCTACCCTCTTCCCGGAGCCGGACGGGAGCTGCTCGGAGGCAACACACGATGACGCGAACCCTCTCCATCCGAACCGCGATGCTCGTCTTCGCCGCGGTGGCTATCACAGGCTGCAAGTCGACGATCACGGGCAACGAGGGCAACCTCGAGTTTTCCTACTGGGCCGATGACGAGATCCGCGACTTCAACAAGCCCATCGCCGTCGGCGCGAAGCTCGACATCGAGGTCCACACCAACGGCACTCACCAGAAGGTCGATCTGCTCGAGGTGACGACCGAGGATCCCTCGGTGCTGAAGGTCGCCGGCAAGCTCGGAAACATGATGACGCTCGAGGGCGTCGGCGAAGGCACCACCGACGTCACGGTCGAGGCGAAGACGAAGGCCGGCGAAACGGTCAGCGACTGGATCACGATGCGCGCCCGCAAGCCCAACGTGCTCAAGGCCTGGCACTCCTGCACGCAGGAGACCGAGGGCATCTACCTCGTCAACCACGACATCGCGGTCGGCTTCGACCTGCGCTACGAGCAGGGCAGCGTCAAGGAGCCGGTCATCGGCTACGGCTACCATCCGATCACGATCGAGCCGGCGGCCGCCCTCGCGCTCGATCAGGTCAACAAGGACCAGCAGCACTTCCACTTCAAGACCGCCGCCTCGGCGCAGACCGCGACCCTCACCTCCACGATCGACAGCACCGCGCTCACCTTCCGCCTCGTCGAGGAAGGGGCGATCGACGGGGCCTCGTTCGCCATCGACGCCGAGCACAAGGTGCGGCTCAACGCCGACGCCCTGCTCCACGTGCTGCCGACCGTCGGTGGCAAGCCCGTCTGCCAGTCGCAAACCGCGATGTCGGTCGAGGTCCTGACTGCCGATGTGTGCAGCGTGCAGACGGCGACGAACGAGGCCGGGGGCAGCGAGGCCCACTGGATAAAGGTGAGCGGCAAGGCGCTCGGCACCTGCAACGTGGAGGTCACCTTCCCGAAGGGCGCCAACGGAGCGGGCGCGAGCGCGCAGTTGAGCGTCGAGGTCGTCGATACTCTCTGACCTTCAAGCCGGGGCTGCGCGCGCTGCGGTGCCCGTCGCCCAAGCCCCGGCTCACCAGCTCGAGCGGCATCCGATAGCCGAGGCGTTTCGACGCTGCTCGACAGGCGACCGAGCGCTGGCCCACGAGGTTCCGATACCGTCGTCCCGAGCCCCTTGTCCGACCGGACAAGGGGCTTTGCTTTGCCCGAAGGCCCCCGAAAGCCCGCTCGCTCACGTCGCCAAACCGCTCCACTGCCTGGACGGCCACGGCTGGTAGCACCCTCACGGGCACCTAAGTTTGTTTGGTAATGGGGGCTTTGTGGCGCGGATGGCGCTGGCTGGTTGCCGTATGCGTCCTCGTCCTGGGGGCATGCAAGCCGGAGCTCTGCGTCGCCAAGACCGAGCCGACGTTGCGGCCGCCTGACGTGCCGCTGCGAATCGCCGGCCTCGCGGCCGCAGGAGCCTCGACGAGCGAGCTCGCCTTCGTCGCCAGCTCACCGGAGCCGGGGCAGCGCGAACGCAGCTCGCTGCCGCTGCAGATCCTGCTCGAGCCGTCCCTGCCGCTGGAGGGCCGAATCTCGACGCGAAGCTTCCTCCTCGACGACCACGACATCGCGCTCGCGGTGGCCCTGGGCGCGAGGCCCGACCTCGACGTGCTCGGCGCTGGACGCATCGTCGCCGGCCGCGTCGTGGGGCATCTGATCGATCCGCGAGAGCTGCTCGAAGAGAACCTGCGCGAACGCCCAGTGCTCACCGGCATAGCGGTCGCCGGAGCGCTCGGGGCTTATGTCGGCTGGGAGAGCCTGAACGACGGCCGGCTTTCGGGCTCCTACTCCTTCGGCCTCGCTGACGCGCGGATCAACGTGTCCGGCTGGTACGACCTCGACTCGCGCGACTGGGCCGGCAGAGTGCGTTTCGACTTGAGCCGCGCGATCAAGGGCTTCTGACGCTCGCGCGGTCTCAACGGCACACGCACTCGGTCCGCCGACCCTTCGTTCGCGAGACCGCTCGGCCGCAGGGTGACCGAAGGTCACCCCGCGGTCCGAGCCTCACGGGCGCCGCACGTCGCGGCGATCCTCGCGCAGCTCGCGCCGATCTTCCCGAAGCTCGCGACTGTCTTCGCGGATCTCCTGCCTGGTGTCAGCGAGCTCTTGCTTGGCCAGCCCGATGAGCTCGAGGACGAGCGCTTCCTTCCGGTCGAGGCTCCGTCGATTCTGCTTGCCCGCCAGCGAGGAGAGCTCCGAGGCGATGCGCTGGCGCTCGGCGAAGATTCGCCTCTCGGTCTGGAGATCTCGGATGTCGTCCCGCAGGTCCCGTCGGTCGTCCGCGCGAGC
>JBMNNX010000009.1:0-52683 GCA_050942745.1 Myxococcales bacterium | reverse complement strand
CCGGTCCCCACATCGTGGCGCAAGTCGCGCCGCTCCGCTTGCACTTCACGGGTTTCGCGCCTCACCTCGGCTTGATCCCGGGCGAGCTCGCGCCTGGTCTCCATCCGCTCGGCCTGCAGGTGGGCGCGAAGCCGCTCATCGATCTTCGCGAGGCCCCGCTGGTCGTTCCGGGCGCGCGCGCGGCGCAGGTCGGCAAGGATGGACTCGAGCTCGGCGAGATCGCGGCGATCGTCGCGAAGCTCGCGCCGGTCTTGAGCGAGCTCGCGCTTGTCCTGACGCTTCTCGGCGTGGTCGGCGCGGATCTGCGCGCGGGCGGTGAAGGGGACGACGAGGCCGACGGCAAAGAGAGCAATCAAGCGGTTCATGGGGTCACCTCGGCGAAAGACGATTTTTCATACCGTCAACCCTGCCGCTCACCAAATAGTTAGGTCGCAGGCAATGACCGCTCGCTCGACCACGGCTGAGAGCTCGAGCGGTGCTGCGCCTGATCGCTCGCCGGGCACGCCGGGCCGGTGGTGCGCATCGCAATGCGCCCGTCGAGGAATCAAGCGGACTCGCGGCGAACGCGAAGATCTCCGGCGGCCGGCACGAAGGCGGCACGAAGGCCGGCGCTCCGGAATCGTGCTGCCGCGCAACGCAGAGGTGGCTGCCGGAGGCCCGGGCGTGCGGCGGTTCCTGCCGGGGACGCCCTGGGACGGGTGGGAAACGCCCCAGATGTCAGTCCCTTGGCCCATTCGGGTTGATTGCCCCGAGAGGTCGTCGCGGCCATCTACTCGGCGCCAAGTCGGGAGAGCAGGCCGGGACATGACCGGCCACGCCTCCGGTTTCCAACCATCTAAAGGAGAGCCTGATGATCAGCCAGACTGAGACCCCCGCGGGCACGAGGAGGCTGCAGCCCAAGAGCTATTTCCGGCTCCCCTGGTCGCTCACCGACAACGGCATCTCGTGGCTGGAGGTGACGCCGCGCTGCAACCTCGCGTGCGTGGGGTGCTACCGCGACACCAAGTCGGGTCACCACAAGTCCCTGCGCGAAATCGCTTCGGAGCTGGCCGTCTTTCGCCGCGAGCGCAACTCGGACTGCATGAGCGTGGCCGGCGGTGATCCCCTCGTCCACCCGGAGATCGTGGAGATCACGCGGATGATCCGGCAGGGCGGCTGGAAGCCGATCATCAACACCAACGGGCTCGCGCTCACCCGCGAGCTGCTGCGCGATCTCAAGCGCGCCGGCGTCTTCGGCTTCACCTTCCACGTGGACACCTCGCAGAAGCGTCCCGACTCGCCGACGACGTCCGAGGAAGGTCACAACCGGCTCCGGCAGCGCCTCGCCGAGATGCTCGCGAGCGAGGGCGGTATCGCCTGCTCCTTCAACCAGACGGTGGTTGACACGACGCTCGATCAGGTTCCCGACGTGGTGCGCTGGGCGGCCAAGCACCCGGACATCGTCCACACCGTCGTCTTCATCCTTTATAGAGAGCCGCGGCTGATGGGGCAGTTCGACTACTACGCCAACGGAGAACGCATCGACGTCGGGCAGACCTACGAAGAAACCCAGTGGGGCGGCGACAGGGTGCTCAAGGCGCAGGACGTCGTCGACAAGATCCGCGAGGTCGAGCCGACCTTCGAGCCGAGCGCCTACCTCAACGGCACGGTCGATCCCGAGAGCACCAAGTGGCTCATCGGCGTGCGGGTCGCGACCAAGGACACCACGCTCGGCTACGTGAGCCCGCGCTTCATGGAAGCGGTCCAGTACGGCTCGCATTGGATCCGAAGGCGCTGGCTGAGCTACTCGGACCCGCGCTTCTTGTCCCACGGGCGCGCCGCGGTGCTCGCCTTCTCGCCGTTCGACAAGGGGATGCGCGACATCGCCTTCAACTACGCGCGCCACGTCGTGCGCCGGCCGACCAACCTGCTTCGCAGGGCGCACCTGCAGGCCATCACCATCATCCAGCCGATCGATTTCCTCCCCGACGGCCGGCAGAACATGTGCGACGGCTGTCCGGACATCACCGTGCACGAGGGGAAGCTCTACTGGAGCTGCCGACTCGAGGAGATCAAGCAGTACGGCTGCTTCGTCCATTCGGTCCCGCGCACCGTGCAGCAGACAAAGCGACCCGAAAACCGCATCGCCGCCGAGGGAGCGCGGGCATCGCTGTAGCGCGCGGCGCGGGCGGGGCTTTGCCGAGGCGCTAGGCGAGCGAGCTTTCGTCGCGGGGCCGGGCGAGCCGCCCGGCTCCGGCCTGCTCGCACGCAGGTCCTGACGGCCCGGGCTCGAGCGCTCGCGAATGCCGATTCACCATCAGGAGGCCGGAGAAGGCCCGTACGGACGGGCGCACGGCCTGCCCGTGCACCAGCAAGCTTCATGGCCTCTCCACGCTCCGCGGGCCGCCTCGGGCCCGTGGCGGCCTTTCTCGCTTCGCGAGCCGCTCGCCTTTGGCGCGATCGGGTGGGCTCAGCCGAGCTTCTTCGATCGCCTCGGGGACACCCGTTCGCCCGCCTCCGGCTTGAGCGAACAGGATTTCTCCTGGCCGTGCAGCCGTGCTGCGGGCGGCCGAGGGCTTTTTGGAGGACGCGCGAGGCCGGGTCTATCGTGGACTCCCGCCACCGAACTTGGCCGTCCCCCGGAGGTCGCGATGCTCCCCTCCCGCTGTGCTCTCGTGCTCTTCGTCGCCTGCTCGCTCGCGCACGCCGAGCGCGCCTGGGCGGCCCGGTGCCCGAACATGTACATCGTGCTCGATAAATCGGGCTCGATGGCCGAGAGCGCCAAGTGGACGAACGCAAAGGCGGCCATCCAAGCCTTCACTTCAGGCACCGTCACCGTCGGCTCGAGGCAAGTGCCGCGGCAGTCAACGATGCGCTTCGGCCTGATGCTCTATCCGTCGGACAACCGATGCGGCTCCGGGACGCACCAGGTCTCGTGCGACTTCTACACCTCCGCGGAGATCAACGCGGCCCTCGCGCGCTACTCGCCCTCGGGCGCGACGCCGACGGGCGAAGCGCTCGAAGCCGCGAAGAGCCTGCCGGAGCTCAACGACACCAGCCGGCCCAAGTACGTCGTGCTCGTCACCGACGGCGCGCCCACCTGCAAACCGGATTTCCCGTAAGACCACGCCACCAGCGGCACGCGCAACTACGCGGTCCAGGCGGTCCAGGCCCTGCGTTCGGACGATCCCGCGCGCGACGTGAAGACCTTCGTCATCGGCTTCGGCTCCGGGGTTGACCCGGCCACGCTCGACCAGATGGCGGTCGCCGGCGGCACCGCGCGCACCGGCTCGGCGCGCCGCTACTACGAGGCGAGCGACAGCGCGAGCCTGACCGCGGCCTTCGACGCCATCGCCACGGTGGCCGCCGGCGAGCTCGGCACGAGGACCTGCGACGACTCCTGCTACTCGAACGGCTGCCCGGAGGGACAGAGGTGCGTCGCCGACTTCGTGAGCTTCGGGTCGGCGCAGATGAACCTCGGCCGCTGCGAGCCGGACCCGTGCCACGGCAAGGCCTGCGGCGCCGACCAGTTCTGCCGCGAAGGCGCCTGCGTCCCCGCCTGCACGACCCGCTGCGCTTCGAACCAGGTCTGCAAGGACGGCGCGTGCGTCGCCGATCCCTGCCTCGACGGCTCGTGCGCCTGCGAGCCGCCCTGCGGAGATCGGCTCGTCTGCGTCGAAGGCGCCTGCGTGGACGACCCGTGCCGCTACGTCAAGTGCCCGGCCTCGGCGCCCAACTGCAGCCGAGGCAATTGCTTCACCTTCGCCTCTGCGGTTACAGACGGCGGACACGGGGAGGCCGACGGCTCGGCACCGAATCGCGACAGCGGCTCGGACAGCGGCGACGGCGATGCGGTCGGAAAAGCCGGCGGCCAGGGCTGCACCTGCGCGAGCGCCGCGGGCGCGCCGCTCGCCACCGTCGGCCTGGTGCTCGCCCTAGCGCTGCGCCGACGGCGCGGCGCGTAGACGGCGGATGGCCGTTCAGGCGAACAGCCGATCGAGTGAAGCGAGCACCGTCGCCCCGCTCGCGAGGAGCTTTTCGGCCGACTGGTGCCCGCTCGGCACGAGCAGACAGCGCACGCCCATCTCCCGCGCCACCTCGGCGTCGTGGTCGGTGTCGCCCACCAGGAGCACCGAGCGCGAGTCGAGGCCGAGCTCGGCTATCCAGCGGCGCCCTTGCTCGAGCTTGCCGCCCGCGTAGTGGTCCTCGAGCCCGATCAGCCGCACGAAGCTCGACCGCACGTTGAGCGCCTCGGCCTGCGCCATCAGGCGCGAGCGCTGGCTGGCCGACAGCACGCTCTGTGTCAGGCTGCGCCGGGCGATCTCCGCGAGCGCTTCGCGCGCGCCGGTCTGCAACCGGCACTCGTGCTGGCGCGCCTGGTAGCCCTCGATGAACTCGGTGCCGACCTTCTCGAAGGGCTCGACCGCGAAGTCGAAGCCGAGCCACCGGTAGTACTCGCGCACCGGAAAGGCGAAGAGGCGCTGATAGCGCTCGGCGTCGAGCAGGGGCATCCCGCGCCGACCGAGCAGGCCGTTCATCACCTCGATGCACAGCCAGGCGTCGTCGAGGAGAGTCCCGTTCCAGTCCCAGATCACGTGGGAGATGCCGTCGAGGATGCGGGTCATCGCCTGCTCCAAAGGTGGATGGGGCCCCGCCGGCCGCGGCGAAAGCAGACCGAGCTTGCGACGCCAAGGTCGGGCCATTGGAATCCGCCCGCGCTGCTTGGGCGTCGGGCGCTTTGCTCGGGCTGAGCGGCCAGGGCTGGCATCGGACAAGCGGGGCCGCAGGGCGCAGGCTTCTTCGACACCCTTCACCCCTCGGCCGTCGCGGACGGCCTTGCGGAAGTCTCGGCCTTCGCCCCGCAATGCCCGCAGCCGTCGTTGAGCTCGAAGCACTCGGGGTGGTGCCTGACGCCGCACCACCTGCACGCCCGCGCCTGATCGCTCAGCAGGTCCTTGCACACCGGGCAGCGCTCGGGGTCCGGCGGCGTGAGCTGCCGCTCGCCAATTTCGTCGAGGTAGGCCTCGATGATCTGCACGCTCGTCTCGAGGAACTGGCGCAACTGCCACTCCTCCTCGAGCCAGGAGAGCTTGCGGATGAAGAAGCGCCCGCTCTCGACCTCGATCCAGAGGCGCTCGATGCTGTTCCCGAGCGCCAGGATCCTGAGGAGCATCTTTCGGACGCTCGGCGACAGGAACCGCCGAATCTGCGCGGGCGAGCTCGTCGAGATGGAGAAGGCGGCGTCGAACTCCCTGTCGCCAACCTCCAAGTCCACAAAGCCGAACAGCTTGCCCATCTTGGTGAGGAAGCCCTCGGGCCCGAGCTGCAACGGCACCACCTTGGCGCCGCTCAGCCTAACGGTGATCTCAGTGAAGAGCTCCGGGTACCTGCCGCCGCTCGAGGTGAACTCGAGCTCGGCGCTGCAGGCGCGCACCCGGAAGCGCAGAATCGGCATCCGCAGCAACCAGTGGCCGGTATCTACCCGTCCGCCGACGCTCGCGCCAACGCGCTCGAACAAGGCGGCGGCCCGCTGGTGCCGGCTAATCGTGTGGCGGATCACCAGGGCGACCACGACCGTGACTAAGCCGAGGATAAAGGCGGCAAACAGAGGCATCACACCGCTCCTTGGGCTGCGTCGAACCCGCGGTCAGGCCTGGGCGCGCGGCTCGACTGCGAAGACTTCGACCTTGCGCGTGCGCCCGCGGATAGGCGTCGGCCCGCGGGCCACCAGGCGAAAATGCGGCTCGACGAGCCGGGCCGTCTCCTCGCCGAGCAGCACCTCGCCGCCGGCGGCGATCGCCTGCAGCCGGTCGGCGATGTTCACCGCGTCGCCGATGGCGGTGAAGTTCATCCGCTCCTCGCTGCCGACGTTGCCGAGCACGACCTCGCCGGTGTTCACCCCGATGCCGACCGAGATGGGGACCAGGCCCCGCTCGGCCCGCTCGTGGTTGAGCGCGGCGATGCGGTCCTGGATGGCGACCGAAGCGCGCAGGGCCGCGTCCGCGTCGCGCGAGGGGTCCTGCGAGCTCGCGAAGAGCGCCATCACCTTGTCGCCGACGAACTTGTCGATGAAGCCGCCGTGGGCGCTGACCGCGGCGATCATCACGCGGAAGTAGGCGTTGATGAGCTCATGGAGCTGCTCGGGGCGCAGCTTCTCGGCGATGCCCGAGAAGCCGCGCACGTCGGCGAAGAGGATGGAGCAGGTGCGCTTCTCGCCCTCCAGCTTGATCTCGCCGCGGGCGAGCAGCCGCTGCAGCACGTCGCGCGAGACGTAGCGGGAGAACGAGTCGATGAGCAGCTCGCGCTCGGTCACGTCGTCGAAGATGACGACGGTCGCCTCCGGCTGGCCCTCCGGGTCGAAGAGGCGCTCGGCGCGCACGTAGACCGCGCGCTGCCGGCCACCGGGCGTCGCGAGCGACATCTTGGTGATCGGCAACCTCCCGAACTGGCGGACGATGGCGATGAGTCTCTCGGCTTCGGCCCTCTCGAGGCCGCCGGTCGCCTCGGCGGCGTCCCTGCCGAGCACCTTCTCGGCCCCGACGCCGAGGATCTCCTCGGCGCGGCCGCTGAACAGCGTGATCTTGCGCGTCTGCGCGTCGACGACGAGCACGCCGGCCGACAGGCTGCTGATGACCCGGCTGTTGAACGCGTTGGCCGACTGCAGGGCCCGGGTCGCCTCGACGACTTCGCGGCTGAGCAGCCTCTCCTGCATGAGCAAGCGCTGGTTGAGGCGATTGAGCTCGTCGTTCTTCGACTGGAGCTGCACGGTGACCGTCTCCACGAAGATGTTGGCGGCGGAGATGGCGACGGCGTTCAGGAGCGCCTCGATGCGCGCGTACTTGTGGGCGAAGCTCGGATCGTCGCGCGGGCCGCAGGCCCGGACGTACTCGCGCAAGACCGGCTGGGCGAGCAGCGTCGCGTGCAGGAAGTCCGAGGGGCTGAATCCCTGCTCGGTGCGGCTGCGCGAGACCTCGGCGATGCGCTCCTCCATCGGACGCTTGTCATCGCCCTCGGCGAGCTCGAGCAGCCTCTCGAGAAAGCCGTCGATGCTCGCTCGCAGAGAAGGCCCGTCGAGGCGGCTGTACTGAGGGATGGTCTCGAGCAGGCGCACCGCAAAGCGGTCGATGAGCTGCTCGCGGCCGCCCCGTATCAGCTCGACGATTCGGGATTTCATGGGCGGGCATTGTACTGCCCGGCACGGCCTCGCGGGGCTGACGAAGGGCCGCGCGCTCGTCACTACCGGTCTGCCGCCAGGCGGGCTGCGGCTCGAATGCTACAGGTGCGGCTCGAGGCCCACGCAGAAGCGGCGCTGCGCGGGCGGGCGCCAGGCGAAGCGCGCAGGGGCATACACCTTGCTCTGAGGGGCGGGCACCCGGAGGAATGCCATGCGCCCATACCCGCTTTGCCCCTGTCTCATCGCTTCAGCCCTCTTCGCGCTCGCCTGTCAGCCCCAAGGCGGCCTCGCGTCGGATGCTTCGTCCGCGGCGACGCCGCCTCGACCGACCGCGGCTGCGCCCCTCGCCGACGCCGGCATCGCGCCGCGTACCGACGCCGGCCTCGCGCCGCCTGCCGACGCCGCGGCCGCGACCACGCTCCCCGCCGACCTGCGGGCGATGCTCACCAACATGATCGAGAGCGCGGTCCTCGATCCCCAACCATCTCTGCCCGAGCCCCGGGCAAAGGCCGCGGCGGGCGAGGATGCCGCGCCCTCGCCTTCGCTCGTCGGACGCGACGAGAACGGCGAGGAGGTCCTCGAGTTCCCGCTGCGCGGCACCAAGGTGCTCGCCGAGGTCGCGGGCAACGTCGCCCGGGTCGAGGTCCAGCAGCTCTACTTCAACCCGTCGCAGACGCGCCTCGAGGCGGTCTACGCCTTCCCGCTTCCGGCCAACGCCGCGGTGACCGACATGTACTTCCGCATCGGACGCCGCGTGGTCTACAGCGAGGTGAAGCGCCGCGACGAGGCGCGCCAGACGTACGAGGCCGCGCGCCGCGAAGGCAAGACGGCGGCGCTCACCGAGCAGGAGCGGCCGAACCTGTTCACGCAGTCGGTCGCCAACATCCCGCCCGGCGAGACGGTCGCGGTCGTGCTGCGCTACGTCCACGAGATGCCCTTCGACGACGGACGCTACCTCTTCGTCTTCCCGACCACCATCGGCCCCCGCTACATCCCCGGCAACCCCATCGGCAAGCAGGGCCCGGGCTACTCGCCCGACACCGATCAGGTGGAGGACGCCTCGCGCATCACGCCGCCGGTCATCGGCCCTGGCTATCGCAGCGCGAACGATCTCGACATCCTCGTGCGCCTGCTGCCCGGCAGGGCCTTCGACGACGTCCGGGCGAAGAGCCACCGCATCGTCACCGGCCTGGACGGCGGCGGCGCGCGCCTGGTCGCGCTCGCCGAGGACGACCGCAGGCCGAACAAGGACTTCGTCCTCGCCTACCGGCCCGCCGGCGCGATGCCTCAGGCCCACGCGCTCGTGCAGCGCGAGAAGGGCGAGGACTACCTGATGCTCTTCGTCCAGCCGCCCGCGGTGGTGCCCGACTCGATCGTGCGTCCGAAGGAGGTGGTCTTCCTGCTCGACAAGTCGGGCTCGATGTCCGGCGCGCCCATCGAGACGGCGAAGAGGCTCGTCGTCGAGTCGCTGCAGAAGCTCGGGCCGGACGACACCTTCCAGATCGTCGCCTTCGACGGCAGCGCGACGGCGATGAGCAGCTCGCCGCTGCCGAACGAGCCGGAGAACGTGCGCTGGGCTCAGCGCTGGCTGGGCAACCTCTACGGCGGCGGCGGCACCGAGATGCTGCAGGGCATCCTCGCCGCGCTCAGCCCGCCGGAAGACCCGCGCCGGCTGCGGATGGTGGTCTTCTGCACCGACGGCTTCATCGGCAACGAGGCGCAGATCCTCGACGCCATCGACAAGACCCGCGGCGCGGCGCGCGTGTTCGCCTTCGGCATCGGCTCGTCGGTCAACCGCTACCTCATCGACGGCATGGCGCGCGTCGGGCGCGGCGCCTCCGACATCGTCGGCTACCGCGAGGATCCCGAGGAGGCCGTGGGCCGGCTCTTCTCGCGGCTCGACCGGCCGGTGCTCACCGACCTGAGCCTGAGCTTCGACGGCGTCACGGTGAAGGAGCTGCTGCCCAAGCGCCTGCCCGATCTCTTTGCCGGCCAGCCGCTCGTGGTCGTCGCCCGCTACTACGGCGGAGGCAGCGGCGCTATCACGCTCGACGGCAAGCTCGGCCTCGCGCCGTTCCAGCAGCGCATCCCGCTCGAGGTCCAGCAGAAGGGCGCCGAGCGACCGGTCATCGGCACCCTCTGGGCGCGCCGGAAGATCGACGACCTCTCGTTCCGCAACCCCTACGGCCCGCGGGGCCAGGACGTCGAGGAGATCACCCGGCTCGGCCTGCAGTTCAAGCTGGTGACCGCCTACACCTCGTTCGTCGCCGTCGAGCGCGAGCTGCTCGCCGACCCGAACCTGCCGCTCACGCAGATCCTCGTCCCCAACGAGCTGCCCGAGGGGGTCTCGGCCGACGGCATCTTCGGCGAGGGCGCGGCGACGGCCCAGGTCCTGCCGGCGCGCGTCAAGCCGGGCGACCCGGAGGTCCGCGTGCGCGCCCCGGCCTCGGTCAAGTCGGTCCTCGTCACCCTGCCCTTCGGCAAC
Source organism: Myxococcales bacterium (assembly GCA_050942745.1). GTDB lineage: Bacteria > Myxococcota > Myxococcia > Myxococcales > UBA5297 > UBA10939. The sequence continues at coordinate 43,045 of JBMNNX010000009.1, read as the reverse complement.
GAGCCGCGCGAGGCGCTGTTCGATCCGACGAGCGGCGACTTCGTGCTGCGCTTCCTCGTTCCGCCAGGATGGCCGGACGGCAGCTTCGCGGCGCGCATCGCGCTGCGCCACGACGATGGCCGCGAAGAGGTTCAGACCGCGCCGATTCGCGTGGACACGACGCCAGCGTCGGTGGCGGTCATCGGCGCGCCCGACAGCGTGCGGCCCGGGGAAGCGTTGCGGCTCGAGATCAAGCCGGCGCTCGCGCTCGCCCGGCTCGCGCAGCTCGCGACGAAGGATTCGCCGGGCGGGCTCGGCGACGCGCTCAAGGGGGCGATGGAGGTCAAGGAGGTGCTCGTGCGCGCGCCCTGGGGCGAGATCGCGACCGCGAAGATGGAGGGGCTGCTCGGCGCCTACGTCGCGGAGTTGAAGGTGCCCGAGGGCTGGAAAGACGGCGCCGCCAAGCTGGAGATCGCCGCCTCGGACGCGGCGGGCAACGTGACCCGGCGCTTCTACGAGGTCCGCGTCGGCGAGCCCGAGCGAGGGTTCTTAGGGACCGCTGCCCTCGCGCTCTTCGGGCTGTCGATGGCGACGGCGCTGCTCGCCTGGCGCAAGGCGCGCGCCGCGGCGCGGATCGAGGGCTCGCGATGAGCCGGCCGGGCTACAGGGTGGCTGTCGTCCTGGCGGTCGCTGCGATGTTCGCAGGCGTCGGGGCGGCGGCCGCCGCTGTCCGCTGGCAGCGGCTGCGACACCTCGCGGTCCCGACGCTCGAGGACCCGAGCTTGCCGCCGGCGGCTTCGATCCTTCCTATCGAGGATGGCCCTGCGCGCGCGCTGTCGGAGGTCGCGCGGCTCCCCGGCCGCGTCGCCGCGCTCCTCGAGACCGACCAGGCGCTCTGGGCAGGCGGCTTCGACACGGGCGTCTTCCGGCTCGAGCGGCGCGAGGGCGGCTATCTGCCCGTCGCGGTCCTCGGAGTCAGCGGACGGGAGCGGTTCGTCAATGCGCTCGCCGAGCGCGAGGGTCGCGTCTTCGCCGCTACGTACGCGGGCGTCCTCGAGATCGATGGCTCGGGCAAGCTGGTCCGCAGACACCTGATGGGAATCGCCACCGAGTCTTTGCTCGCGACCGGCGATACGCTGCTCGCGGGCACGGTCGACGGTGTCTTCGCCCTGCGCGACCGCGGGTTCGCGCGCGTCGCCCTCGCTGCCCACGACGGCTCGAGCATCCGCGTGACCGCGATGGCGGCGGCCGGGCGCAAGCTCTTGCTCGGCAGCCCCAACGGCGTTCATTCGGTGGCGCTCGAGGGGCTCCAAGCCGACGGGGTCGTCCATGCCGACTGGCACCCGCTGGTGTTCGGGGAGCAGGCGGCCCGAACCAACGTGGTCCTGGCGCTCGCGCCCTGGGGCGAGGGCGTGCTGGCGGGGACCGATGACGGCGGGGTGGTACTGGTCGATGAGGAGGGGACGCGAGCCTTCGAGCTCGATGAGCGCCATGCGAATGAGGTGAATCCGGGCGCGGTCGCGGTCTGGGCGGACCGGGTGCTCGTCGGCACGCAAGGGGGAGGGCTTCTCGCAGTGGGTTCGTCGGCGGGACGGCTTGTGGCGTCCCGACCGGGGGATTGGAAGCTCGGTCGGGTCAGCGCGATCAGCGCGGGGGCCGAGCTTCTGGTCGGAGGCGAGGACGGGGGAGTCTTCCGGGTCGGGCCTCCGGTCGCCGATGGGGTTGGGCGGAGGTAGTCCCCCCGGATAGCCCCCCCATCCGGGGCGCGCCCGCGGCGTGCCCGGCACCAGCGCGCGTGCCCGGCACCGACTCGCTACCTCCTCTCTGGAGCACACCAGCCGCCCGGTGCCCGGCACCGGCCCGCACCGCCCCACGCTCCATCCAACGGCCTCCTGGTTACAGGCCGGGAGGGGGTCAGTTTTGATGTCGCAAGGGGGTCAGTATCAGTGTCGCTCTACTCTCGACCATGGTCTGCAACGCGCAACAGGTCCCTCGACAACTTCGCGACCATGGTCTGAAGCCCGCGACAGGTCCCTCGACGACAGCTCGACCATGGTCCGAAGCCCGCGACAGGTCCCTCGACGGCAACTCGACCATGGTCTGAAGCCCGCGACAGGTCCCTCGACGGCAGCTCGACCATGGTCTGAAACCCGCGACAGGTCCCCCGACGACGGCGCGGCCATGGTCTGGAAGAGCGCGACGGTGCCCCGACCAGGCCCGACCATCGCTTGAGCTCGCTCGAACCGTTTTCGCTCCCGACGATCTCCTCGCCAACGGTTCGCGATTCCCCCCACTCGCCCCCGCCTCTGCGTGCCCGAAGCCATGCCCCTATCTGGGGCGCACCGGCCGCGCTGTGCCCGGCACCACCGCCAGCATGCCCGGCACCGAGGCGCCGCCTCCTATCTGGAGCGCACCGGCCACCCGTGCCCGGCACCGATCCCGGAGGCCATCGGACCTCGCAAGCTTGGTCGGCAGAGCCTGCCCGTGCTACCCGTGCAGGTGGCATCTCCAGGTCTCTTCTGCACGGCGCCCCCCCTCCCGCGACAAATGGTCGATTGCTGAACCAATCGATCGGACTCACGGACGGGTCTCTTGCCTAAAAAGGCGCTTTAGCCACTACTTCGCGACGGCTCGGAACAGGAGGTCGAAATGAGCCTGTACTACGACCCCGACGATCTTCGGCGACTCGCCCAGATCGGCCAGAACCAGCCGAAGCTTGCCGCGGGCTTCTTCGGTTGGTACGGCGCGGTCTTCGAAGACGGCGCGCTCCCGGCGAAGACCAAGGCGCTCGCAGGGCTCGCGGTGGCGCACGCGCTCCAGTGCCCCTACTGCATCGACGCCTACACGCGCTCCTGCCTCGAGAACGGCGCCGACATCGATCAAATGACCGAGACCCTCCACCTCGCCGCCGCGGTCCGCGCCTGTGCGACCCTTGCCCACGGGATGCAGACGCGCCGGCACATCGAGAACGCCTCGGCGCCCTCTGCCGAATGCGCGCCGCTCTCCATGAAAGGAAGGCGCTCCCCGCTCGCCGCACCCGCCGCGCAGCTCGCCGAGCTGGACCGCGTCGCGCTCGAGCTCGACTTCCCCGAGCGCCTGCGCGAGGCTGGCCACTGGCCGCTGCGACCCGCGCAGGTCGAAGTGCTCCAGCTCAACATCTGCCGCCGCTGCAACCAGACCTGCCGGCACTGCCACGTCGACGCCGGGCCGGATCGGGACGAGCTAATGAGCCAGGAGACGATGGAGAGCTGCCTCGCCGCCCTCGAGCGCAGCACCATCCCGACGGTCGACATCACCGGCGGCGCGCCCGAGCTCAACCCGCACTTTCGCTGGCTGCTCGAGCGCTGCCGCGCCGCGGGCCGGCAGGTCATGACCCGCTGCAATCTGACGGTCCTCGCCTCGCCCGAGAACGAGGATCTGCCGGAGCTCTTCGCGCGCCAGAAGATCGCGCTCATCTGCTCACTGCCGCACGCGCGCAAGCGCTCGACCGACCTGCAACGAGGCAGGCTCGCCTTCGAGCGCAGCATCGAAGCGCTGCGAAGGCTCAACGCCGTCGGCTATGGCGACGGGCGATCGGGGCTCGAGCTGACGTTGGTCGCCAATCCGATAGGCGACTGGCTGCCCGGATCGCAAAGGACGCTCGAGCAGGAGTGGAAGGCTGAGCTGGCCCGCAATCACGGCATCCGGTTCGACAGGCTGATCTGCATCGCCAACATGCCCATCGGCCGCCACCTTGAATGGCTCGTCGAAACGGGGAAGCTCTCCGACTACCTGACGCGCCTCGCCGAGGCCTTCAACCCGAGGGCAGTCCCCGGCGTGATGTGCCGGGCGACGCTCTCGGTCGGCTGGGACGGGCGGCTGTACGACTGCGACTTCAACCAGATGCTCGAGCTGAACCTCGACGAGCGAGCGCCCCAGCACATCGCCGAGTTCGCCCTCGAGCCGCTCGAGCGGCGCCAGATCCGCGTCGCCCGCCACTGTTTCGGCTGCACCGCGGGGGCCGGTTCCAGTTGCAGCGGAGCGACAACGTGAGGGCCTGCGTCTGCGTCTTCGCCAAGGCGCCGCTTCCCGGGAAGGTGAAGACGCGGCTCTCCGGGTCGATTGGAGCGGCGAACGCCGCGGCGTTCGCCCGCGCTTCGCTGCAGGACACCTGGACCACCGTCTGCGGGCTGCCGTGGGCGCGGCCGGTCCTCGCGACGGACGCGGCGCCCGAGCCGAGCTGGCGGCCGCAACCGCAGGGCGAGTGGTGGCTGCAAGGCCGAGGCGACCCCGGGACTCGCCTCGAGCGCGTCCTGACTTGGGCCATCGCCGCGGGCGACGCGGCGCTCGTCGTCGCCGGAGACGCGCCAGGAATCCCGCGCTCGCTGCTCGAAGACGCCGTCGAGGCGCTCGAGAGCTGCGACGCGGTGCTCGGCCCGTCGGGCGACGGCGGCTTCTACCTGATCGGTGCGCGCACCTGCCCCGAGGGGCTCATCGCCGGGCTGCCGTGGAGCCGCCCCGACACGCTCGCGACGATGCGCCGGCGCCTGAAGAGCTTCGACCTGGGCTTCCGGCTGCTCGACCGCTGGGACGACGTGGACGACCTCGCCGACTTGAGGGTGCTCGAGCGGCGGCTCGAGCTCGGCGAGATCGAGGCCCCGGAGACCGCGCGCACCCTTCGGCAGTTCCGACCGCGCCTCGTGCGAAGGGAGACGCCCACGCTCTGACCGGAAGGCACCGTGCGCCTCTCGATCGTCATCCCGGCCTGGAACGAAGCCCGCGCAATCGCCGCCTCGGTGGCGCAGGCGCGACGCGTGGCCGACGAGGTGGTCGTCGCCGACGGCGGGAGCACGGACGGGACCGCCGACCTCGCGCGCGGGGCCGGCGCGCGGGTCGTCCGCGCACCCAAGGGGCGGGGCGTCCAGCTCGACTTGGGCGCGCGCGCGAGCGGCGGCGACACGCTGCTCTTCCTGCACGCCGACGCGACGCTCCGGGGCGATGCCCGCGGCGCGATCGAGCGTGCCCTCGCCTCTGCGGCGGTCGCGGGCGGCAACTTCCGGCTGCGCTTCGTGCCGCCTTCGCCGGCGGCGCGGCTCTTCGGCGCGGCGAACGATCTGCGGCGCCGCTGGATGCGGGTCTACTATGGCGACTCCGGCATCTTCGTGCGCAGGCAGGTCTACCTCGAGCTCGGCGGCTTCGCGCACTGGCCGCTTTTCGAGGACCTCGATTTCGCCCGCCGGCTCGAGCGCTTCGGGGAGACGCGCTACGTCACCGAGGCCGAGGTTCACGTCAGCTCGAGGCGCTTTGCCGGATCGCCGATCCGCACGCTGGCGCTCTGGGCGACGCTGCGAGGCCTTTATGCAGCAGGCATCTCCCCCGCCCGGCTCGCGCGCTGGTACGCGGACTTGCGGTAGCGGCGACGGCCCGTAAGCTCGAGTCGCCGCCGGGGCGAGCCTATCGGTCGCCGGCAAGACGCGCGCTATCCTCGGAGGCGTTCGCCCCGTCGCCCTGGGAGATGTCCTCGATGCTGCCTGCGCTCCTCCTCGCCGCCCTCGCCGCGAGCGCGCCGCCGACCAAGCCCGTCGTCACGGTGCTCTACTTCGACAACAACACCGGTCATGCCGACTTCGACGTTCTGCGCAAGGGCCTCGCGGACATGATCATCACCGACCTCGTCGCCTGGGACGGGGTCTCGGTGGTCGAGCGCGAGAAGCTCGAATCGGTCTTCGAAGAGCTGAAGCTTCAGAAGACGAAGCACTTCGACCCGGCGACCGCGGTCAAGGTGGGCAAGCTCATCGGCGCCCACTATCTGCTCACCGGGGCCATCGGAATCTCGGGCGAGGAGCTGCGGCTCGACGCGCGGCTGATCGAAGCCGAACGCTCGAAGGTCGTCGCCACGGCGAGCGCGCGCGGGCCCAAGGACAAGGTCTTCGACATCGAGCAGGAGCTCGTCGATCAGCTCACCGCCGGCATTGACCTGAAGGTCAAGAACGTCGCCGCGCGCCGAAGGGTGAAGGTCCCCAACCTCGACAGCCTGCTCCAGTATTCGAAGGCCCTCGACCTCTCCGACCAGGGGAAAATCGACGAGGCGCAGAAGGCGATGCAGCTCCTGGTCTCCCGTTCGCCGACTTTTCTGATGGCGCGCGAGAAGAAGGAGCAGATCTTGAAGCGCCTCCAGGAGCTCGAGGCGCGCCGCGCCGACATCATCACCCAGTCCGCGCTGCAGCTCGCCGCGCTGGCAGACGCGGCGCTGGCCGAAGAGTCGAAGCTCGACTCGCTTGACGAGAAGGCTCAGAGGCGCTTCATGTCGATGCGAGTCGTCAAGGGCAAGTTCATCCTGCGCCTGCTCAAGCAACACGTGTCGTGGCGGCGCAAGAGCGTGCGCGTCATCCTGAAAGGCCACGAAGCCAAGGCGCTCGAGCTGATGCGGGCCTGGCTCGCCAACCAGAAGCGGCTGCTCGACGAGTACGAGCGCTACCGGCGCCAGCGATCGGATCGGTGGCCGAGAGTGGAGCTCGAGCCCGAGGTCGTCAACCTGCTGCGCGAGGCGCGGATGGCCGAGGTGCGGTTGTCCGATCCCCTCGAGGCATTGCTGCGCTTCGTCGTCGAAGGGCACTGCCTCGACTCGGACGAGCGGTGGATAGTCGCGCCTGCGCTCGGCGACCTCGACCCGAAGGAGCGCGAGGCCGCCTTCGGGCTCCTCGACGCGCGGATAGAGACGGCGCTCGCCAACGCGGCGGGTGCGGATGCGGCAAGCAGGCGCTCGGCTGAGCTGGCGGCCATCCGGCTCCTCGAGCTCAAGGCAGAGGCCCTGCTCGCGCTGGGGCGGGACGAGGATGCGATCGGCGCCTTCCAGCAGATCCCCGACGCCTTCCCGGCGGACGACGGCAACGAGCGTCGCGAGCGGCGCATCCGCCAGCTCATCGGCGCGGCGCACGACGATAGGCGCAGCAAGCGCGAGCGCTGGGCCAAGGCGATGGGCGACGGCTGCGCAGATGACATGGACCTGCGGGTCGCCAGCGGCACGGTCATGAACGACCGGATGAAGCGGATGGGACTCGCCGCGCTCAAGGCCCACGCGGACGAGCTCGAGAGGTCCTGCAAACCGACGGGGCGCAACCGGGGCGGCTTCGCCGCGGTCTACCGCGACCTCGCGCTCGAAGCGGCCAACCACGAGGACTGCGAGGGCTTTCGCGAGTGGTTTCGCAGGTACGTCGAGGTCGACGGATCGATCGGCGACATGATGGGCTACCAGAAGAACCACACGCCGTGGTGCGAGCTGGGCGACGTCGTCAAGTCGGTCCTCTGGTTCACCGCTCGCCTGGACGGGAGCTGGAATTTCGAGCTCGACCGGCACCTCACTTCGGTGCTGTCGTATGACGGCAAGCGGTTGAGCCTGAGCGGCGGCCGCGAGCAGGGGCCCGAATCGCTCAGCCTCTATCTGGACACGGTGGAGCCCGGCACCTTCCGCTGCGCTTCGGCCCACTGGCAAAGGGCGGACGGCACGGCGCTGGAGGGAGGATGCACGGTCCGCCTGTCGAAGCTCGCCGCGGAGCCGGGCGACTTCGACGAGGGTGAGTTCAGCGCGACCTTCGAGCAGAGCGAGCCGGTGAGAAGGACGATGACTCTGACCGAGGGCAGGTTCCGAGTGCGCCGGCGCTAGCCGGCAGGGTCAGGGCGCAAGCCGGCCGCCTGCGGCTCGCTGCCGGCCCGCGCGAGGTAGAGTCGGAAGAAAACACGGGCGCCGACGCGCCCACGGAAACCTTCGCATGGCGACCCTCTGCCCTTCCTGCGGTGTCGAGCTCCCGTGCTCGACCAACACCTGCCCCCGCTGTTTCGGCACCCGTTCGCCAGAGCCGAGCTCCGCCCCCGATCCTGCGGCAGGGAGGATCGTCGGCGGCCGCTACCGCTTGCTGCGCCGGCTCGGCCAGGGAGGCATGGGAGTCGTCTACGTCGCCGAGCACGTCGGCGCCGGCCAGAAGGTCGCTATCAAGTTCCTTCACCCCGCCTTCTCGTCCGACCCGGAGATCTCCCGCCGCTTTCACAACGAGGCTCGCTCCTACGCGCAGGTAGTCCACCCGCACGCGGTGCAGCTCCACGACTTCGGGCAGGACGAGGACGGCAGCCTCTACATCACGATGGAGCTGGTCGAGGGCTGTGACCTCAAGCGCACCCTCTCCCGGGACGGCAGGCTCAAGCCGAAGGACGCGCTCGACGTCGCGCTGCAGATCGCCGACGTGCTGGGAACGGCCCACGCTCGGGGCATCGTGCACCGGGACCTGAAGCCCGAGAACGTCATGCTGACGCGGCTGCTGCGCGGCTACCACGTCAAGGTGCTCGACTTCGGGCTGGCGCACCTGGCCGACTCGGCGACCCGGATGACGGCGCCGGGGATGATCTGCGGCACGCCGCGTTACATGGCTCCAGAGCAGGCGGCGGGACTCGACATCGACCACCGCGCCGACATCTACGCTCTTGGATTGGTGCTCTTCGAGTGTCTGACCGGACGGCATCCGTTCGACTCGCCGTCCGTCTCCGAGACGCTGCGAAGGCAGCGCTGCGACCCGGTGCCCAGGCTCACGCAGGTCGCCCCGGACGTCGCCACCGAGGCCGTTGACGCGGTGATCCAGCGAGCCACCGCGAAGGCCCGCGAGGAGCGCTTCGGTTCGATGCTCGAGCTTGCTCAGGCGCTGTCTGCGGCAATCCCTGCCCAGGCAGACGGGGGGGGCGACGCCGACACCGCCGCCACGGTGGCGCGCGCGCCGAGCCGGCCGTCGGCGCCAGCGCCCCTGGCGCCTCGCCCCGACCCGCGGGCCGAGCCCGGTCCGAGCGGATCGGCGACGCACTTCTCGACACCCCGCCCGGTTGGGCAACGGGACAATGCCCCCGGCCCCGTGGTGCCGGGCACGCCGGACGCGGCCGAGCACGCGGTGCCGGGCACGCCAGGTGCCGCCGGTCCCGCGGTGCCGGGCACCCCAGAAGCCGCCGCGGACGAAGCAGCCAACTCCGATGCTCGCAAAGGGGGCGACCTCCCCTGTGCTTCACCATCCCTCTTGGGAGCTGCCGCAAGGCGTCTTGGACTCTTCGCGATAGCCGGAACAGTCGTGCTCCTGGCTGCAGTCGCGCTTCTTGCGCCGCGCCTCACGAGCGGAGGCCCTTCGCCCCTCGGCTCGCGGGCTACGCTCGATGGCTTCTTCCGCGCGAATGGCGAACCCTTGCCGCCCGCTGCCTGCCGAGAGAAGTCCGAAGCGGCGCTGGCGACGCTGCTCGCGGCGGCACCACATCTACGGGATGCGATTCCCGAGAACGCCCGCGCTACGGAAGCCTCTGCGGCGCTCGCGATCCTCGCGAGCGTCGGAGTCTCGAGCCCCGAGGCAGCCTACCTCCTAGCCAAGGCGCGCTCGCTGGCCGGCCAACCGGCGGACGGCTCGCTCACTGCGGCGCTGGCCTGCCCGGGATTTGCCGCTGCGGAAAACCTCGCGGCAAACCTCGCTCTCAAAGTGGGGCAGCTCGACGAGGCGGAGCGCCGCTACAGCGCGGCGATAGCGGCCGCACCGGGCTTTACCAAGGCGCGGTTCAACCGCGCGGTCCTCAAGTTCCAACAGGGCCGGGTCGACGAGGCCATCGAGCTTCTCCATGCCGTCATCCGCGAGCAGCCTGACCACGCGGATGCGCACTATGCCCTAGGGCTGATGCGCGACAGGAAGGCCGCCGCAGCACGCTCGGTAGGAGATTCCGCGCTCGCCGACAGGGAGAGCTCTGCCGCGCGGAAGGCATATTGCAAGGCGCTCGAGCTCGGGAACCACAAGGCGGCAGGTGGCTGTACGAAGTGAACGCGTCCGAGCTTTCCCCAAACCGTGCGCTCGGCCGGTAGGCTAGGGCGCGCCGGCCCGATTCGCCTGGCTAACGGGCAACCGGACGGTCGGGGAGATCGGCTTCGCCGGCTGATCGCTATTGAAGCAACCTGTTGAGCTCGGCCGATGCGAGCTGGAAGTCGGGCTGCTCGCGCACCACCGCCTCGAGATCTCGTCGCGCCGCTTCCTTGTCGTCGCGATCGATCGCATCGAGCGCCTTGGAGTATTGGATCGCCACCTTTGCGGGCAACCGTTTGGGTCGCTCGGGCATGGTGCCGGGCACGGCTGGCTTTTCGGATTTCTCGCGAGACTGCGCTGCTTCGACCAAGGCATCGCCCAATTGGGCCGCGATCTTCTGCTCGAGCTCGAGGAAGTCATCCGGTTTGCCGCTGGCTCCAACCGACCGAATGATCCGCCCGGTTTCGGTCTCAACGGCCCGAGCGTCGAGTCGCAGCGTGCCGAGGACGTCGAAGTAGCTGCCCATGATGAGGTAATGAGCCCCCAACAGCCTGCCGACCTTGTTGGCAGTCGCCTTGTCGAACGAGCCCGACTGGTTGAGCTTGAGCTCGTCGAGGAGGTCCTGGAGACGCGCTCGTTCGAGAATCTGGAGGTTCGAGCTCGCCGAGAGGTCCGAGATGAGGAGTTGGGCAAGGCCCTTTTTAAGGAGCCCCATCTCTTCACTCTTGCCTTCGTAGTCGAAGTAGAGGACCGCGACCGTAGGCTTTGCTGCGGGCGTAGCTGATGAGACCGATGCGAGGAGTGCTGTAGCGAGGGCCAGGTGGGTCATGGCTATCGTTCCGGGGCGTGACGGCACCTGTTCCGGCGGCGCCACCTAGTCCTCTCGAGGATAGCTCGTTCACGCTCGTAGGCGCGAAGGCCGGTGGTGCCGGGCACCCGGGGCGCGGTGCCGGGCACATGCCCCCCATGCCGCATTTCGTCCCGAACCGAGACAGCGGCCGCCCGGGCGATGCCAGCACTGCAGTACAGGTTGGCACCTCGCAGACGGCTGACGGCGCCCCGTGCGTTTGGTGCGCCTCTTGCCTGTGGCGCAATCCCATGCCGAGAACGCCACGCCGCGATCTTGTCGACTGCCCGTCGACGAACCACTGCACCTTCCGCTGCCACAATCTGATGCCCGTGTTCGAGGACGAGCGCATGGCGCTCAAATTCCTTGAGCTGCTGGCCAAGTACAAGGTCACGTACGGCATCCTGATTCACGCCTACTGTTTGATGTCGACCCACCCCCACGTCGTGCTTACCGCGACGCTTGGCCAGCAGGCCTTCAGCGCGTTCTGGCAGTGCGTGAATCAGGCACTGGCGAAGTACTACAACAAGCTGCACGGCAGACGCGGTCAGGTCGTGATGGAGCGTCTTCGCAGCCCGATGATCGAGCCGGGCGGGCGGCATCTTCTCACGGTCATGCGCTATATCGACCTCAACCCAGTGCGAGCCGGAGCGGCATCAAGCCCCAAAGACTGGCGCTTCTCGAGCTACCGCTTCTACGCCTTCGGCGAGCCCAATCCCCTGATCGACGAGATTCCGGACTACCGCGCCCTCGGTTCGACCGCGGCGCAAAGGCGCCTCGCCTACCAACACCTGTTTGCTCAGCGGATTATCAACGAGCTTCTCGAGCGCCAACCGCAGTTCACCCTGGCTGACTTCATTGGAAGCGACCCGTGGCTCGAGCGCCGTCGAAAGGTGCGCGCTGGAGAGCAATTCCAGCGGTTCGGTTGAAGACGCCACCGCCACGCCCCCGAAGACATACCGAGCTTGTGCGCGCCGGTTGCCTGATCGGCAGGATAGCCGCTCATGACATCGGCCACTTGAAGCTGCGAGCGGCGGCCCTCCCTCGCTCATAGCGCGCCGATCCGCGTCCTCGGCGCGTCCGACCCGCCTTCGCAAGTTCACCTTGTGCAGACTGCCCGCCGCCTAGTCTGCGAGCTCCGCCTGCTCAGGCTTTGGCCCCCAGCCCAAGATCACCGCCGCGAGAATGCTCGGAGCGATGGTGTCGGCACTCCCTTGCCGAGTCGCCCAAGGCGCGTCCTCGCTGCGCGGGGGCGTTGGTGCCGGGCACCGCTCCGTCCGCAGCGACAGGGACGCGGTGCCCGGTGCCCGGCACTACGGCCTCTCAGCTGAATTAGTCGACGAACTAGCACTCGGAACGCGCTAATCTGCGCGCCCTCCGACAAGCAATCGGGTTTAGACGCGAGGTTGGGCGCCATGTGTGGAGTGATCGGACTGGTCTTCGAAAGATCGCGCGACGATCTCGGGCGGATTGCCGCCGAGCTGCTGAAGACGCTCGAATACCGCGGCTACGACTCGACGGGAGCCGCGATCCAGGCCGACGGCGAAGCCATCCAACTCGTCAAGGGCGTTGGCGCGCCGTCACTGATGGTCCACAAGCTCGGCATCGTCGACATGTCCGGCCAGATCCTCTGCGGCCAAGTGCGGTGGGCGACCTTCGGAGCGGTCGACGACGTCAATTCGCAGCCGCACGAGGTCGTCTGCAAGAGCCACCTCTACGGCGCCCACAACGGCAACGTCACCAACTGCGACGCGCTCAAGACCTGGCTTCTATCCGAGGGCCACGAAGTCCTCTCCGACAATGACGGCGAGATGGTGGTCCACACCGTCGAGCACTACTTCGCCCAGGCGCTCGCCGCGCAGCCCGCCGAGGTGCGCCGCACCGCGGAAGTGAGGCGGCGCTGCATGCGCTCGGCCATCGGCGCCGCCGCAGCCAGGCTCGAAGGCTCATTCGCCGCGGTCATCGTCGATCCGGTCAGCCGCGTGCTGTGGGCTATCAAGCTGGGCTCCAGCCTCTACTTCGGCTTCGGGCACGACGAGAAAGGAGGAGCCTTCGGCCTCGCCTCCTCCGACCTCTCATCGGTCCTCAAGCTCACGCGGGTTCTCGTCCCCGTCTCCGAAGGCGAATTCATCGAGTTCGCGCCCTCCGGCTACTCCGTCTATGGCCTGAGCCGCAACCGCAGCCAGGAGCCTGCGCCGCGCGAGCGCGAACCGGTTCGCAGCCGCCTGCGGGCCGAGGACACTGGGCTGCTGCCGCCCTTCGAAACCTTCATGGACCAGGAGATCGCCGCCCAGGAGGCGACCGTCCGCGACGTGGTCAACCTCTTCCTCGGCGGCACCGAGGCCTCGAAGGTGCTGCGGCCCTACCTCGAGTCCCATCCCGCCGAGCTGCGCGAGCTCGCTCCGGCCATCGAGGCCCTGCGCGACCAGTTCAGCGACGAGGCCATCGGTCGCCATTTCCACCGGCTGGTCGACCTCCCCGCGTTCGAGAAGCTCATCGACTCGGTCCCGCTCGCCGTGCGCGAAGAGGGCATCGACGCGCCCGCCGAGCGGCTCTCCGAGCGGCTCGCCTCGTCGGAGGCGGGCTTCCTCGCCGACTTGCTGAAGATGGCGCGCAGCCCCCGCGACCTCTTCGCGGTGCGACTCCTCGACGTGATGCTCGAGCGCGAAGAGGAGGCCGAGTTCGCCGCCGCGACCGATCGCTTCACCATGCTCTGCAGCGAGGCGCGCGCGCGCGGCGGGCGCATCTTCGTCACCTGCTGCGGCACCTCCTTCCACGCCGCCAAGGCGGCGACGCTCTTCTTCAACGAGCTGGCGCGCACCGAGCTCATCCCCGTGCTGCCCGGCGAGTTCCGCGGCCAGTACGGGCGCTCTCTGAAGGACGGCGACCTGTTCATCGCCGTCAGCCAGAGCGGCGAGACCAAGGACCTCATCGACGTGATGAACGACGTCATCGCCTCGGGCAAGGACATCTCCCGGGTCGCGATCGTCAACAACGTCAACTCCACCCTCGCCCAGGAAAAGAGCGAGCTGGTCATCCCGCTGCGCTGCGGGCCCGAGATCGCCGTCCCGGCGACCAAGAGCTTCATGAACCAGGTCGCCATCTTCTACGGGCTCGCGCTCAAGCTGGCGAGCAGGCAGCTGCAGCAGCCCGGGCCCGGCACCGAGGAGCGCGAGGCGCTCTCGCGCGAGCTTGCCCTGCGCTGGGAGAAGCTGCCGACGCTGCCTGCGCTGATCCGCGCGACGGTCGACGGCACCGCCATGGAGATCGAGAGGGCCGCGCAGCTCCTCTACCTCGCCCCGAGCATCCACATCCTCGCCACCCGCATCTCCGCGGTCGCCAAGGAGGGCGCCCTCAAGATCCGCGAGGTGGTGCTCAACCACTCCGAGGGCTTCGAGGGCTCGGAGTTCAAGCACGGGCCCAACACCATCCTCGGGGTGAACACCGTCTTCGGTCCATTGCAGGTCGACGCGCTGCTCAAGAGCCTGGGCGTCGCGCTCGACACGCTGCTCGACCGGGCCGCGGCGATGCGGCTCGAGTCGACCTCGTTGCGGCGGCTCGTGCAGGCCGCGACCGACTCGGTGCTGTCGCCGGCCCCGGCCTTCTCGCTCGATCCCGAGGAGCAGGCTCTCTTCGAGAGCGCGGTGAAGCGCGAGGAGCTCCTCGGCTCGCTCTACGCCGACTATCCGCTCATCTACGTGACCGGCCCCGAAGAGCGCGACGTCGCCCTGACCATCTCGCAGATCAACACCCACAAGATCCGCGGGGCGAGCACCGTCGTGATCGCCGAAGAGAACGCAGCCTTGCGCTCGACCTGCACCAAGCCGCCCGCGGACAACCCGCACTACCGCTCGGTCTTCATCGCCCTGCCGCGCACCAACGACACCCTGTTGACCGTCTTCTCCTCCACCGTGGTGCTGCAGCGGCTCGCGTTGCGCATGAGCCTGCTCAAAGCGCACTACCTCGACCGGCTCGGCCTCAAGAACCACGGCGTGCACCCCGACGTGCCGAAGAACGTGAGCAAGTCGATTACCGTCGACTGAACCCGCCTCCGAACCTTCGAGCTTGCATTCACTCCTGGTGTGACTGAGGCGCGCAAAGTCGCCCATAGGGACTCCTCTCGCGTGCTTGGCGGCTCACGAGACGTCCCTGTGGGCGATTGCTGTCTGTGTCAGAGCTCTGCTGCCTCCCCGGCATAGCCGGGGTGACTCCCACGACCTTGCTCGCTCGGACCGAGGCAAAGGGTCTTCGCGACGGTTCGAAGCGCCGCGGCGCCGCCCTCTCTGCCGAGAAGCGGCGACAAGTCGCGCCGCTTCACGCGGGGATCTGCAGCTTGTCGATCAGCTTAGCGACCGCCTCCTTCTCGGTTTCGATCTGCTCCTTGAGCTCGGCGATCTCGGCCCGCAGCCTCTCGATCTGCTCCTCCTCGTCGCTCAGCTTGGCGACGTACTTGCTGCGCAGCCGCGCCTCCTCCGAGCTCGCGCCGAGCGCCTTGAGGTTTTCGCGTACCCGCGCCTGACCCTGCTCGAGCCTGCCAATCGCCTGCTCGTCCTCGGAGATCCGCTGCTGCAGTCGGGAGATGGTCTCGGCGTGGCGCGCGATCTCCTCGAGCCGCTTGCGCGCCGACTCCGGGATCAGCTTCTCGGTGAAGAGCCGCTTCACCTCGTGCAGCGCGATGTTCGGCACGTAGATGGCCTCGCTCTGTTCGGCCACCTCCTTCACCTCGAAGTGCGTCGTCTTCTTCGGCTCGAGCGCGAGCCGGAAACGCCAGAAGCTCTCGGTGATCTCCACCGGCTCCGGGGTCTCCTCGCGCACCGGGTAGCTGAAGCGGTGGTCGAGGTAGGCGATCAGCTCCCTGTCGAGCCGCGAGCTCAGGTCGTAGCGGGTGATGAGCAGCCGCCGATAGTGCTTGTGGATGTACTGCCCGTGGCGCGTCGCCCGCGTGTAGTCCTCGCGCCTTTCGAAGGCGTCGTGCTTCACCGTCACGCCCAGCTCGACCGAGTACGGCGTGATCCGCTCCTCGCCCGCCCGCAGGGTGTCGAGCATCGCCTCGCCGACGTACGAGTCGCCCTCGAAGACCGTCACCGGGCCGCCTTCGAGCGTCAGACCGGTCGAGTTCTTGAGCCGGAAGGCCGTCATCGGGTTCTTCTCGCGGACCGAGGGGTTGTAGAGCGCGACCCGCTCCACGTCGACGTCGGCCTGCAGGATGGGCACGAGCGCCGAGCGGCCACGGCCGACGTCGACCGGCTGCGTGATCTCATAGGCGAAGAGATCTCCGACCTCCTGGGTGCGCGTCTGCACTTGCACCGCCGCGCGCGCCGCTGCGCCCATGGGCGCCGGAGGTGGCGGAGCGGACGGCGCCATCATCGCCGCCGCCCTGGCGCGCATCGGCGCGCGCGGCGCCTCGGCGAGCTCCATGTCGTAGGCAGGCGCCTCCGGAGGCATGACGCCCGCCTCGACGATCGGCGGCGCCACGCCCGCCTCCTCTTGGACCTCGACGATCGGACGCTTGCGATAGCGCGGCGTGTAGAGGTCGTGGACGAACGAGATGGGCAACCCCGCGACCAGGCTGAGCGAGACGCCCTTCCAGTCGTCCTCGGTGGTGTTGTCGACCAGGGCCCAGCCCTGCAGCAGCGGATTGTCGTCCTTCTTCTCGGGAAGAACGATGCGATACGAAGTCTTCCAGACCGGCGCCTCGACGACGTAGCTGAGCGAGACGCGCCGCCGGCCCTCGCCGACCGCTTGGATGGAGAGCCGCTTGCGATCCTTTCGCAGTCCCGAGAAGAGCACGTCGAGCAGCGTGCGCAGATCGCGGCGGACCGTCTCGTCGAGGAACTCGAGCTGCTCGACCTCGAGCAGAGGCACGCGCACCAGGCGCCCTTCGTCGGCGAAGACCGCCAGGTGCGGCTCGGTGACTATCGCCTCGCCGTGCTGGCGCCGCACCTCTTCGATGCCGACGACCGCGCCCTGAAGCTTCTGCGCGCCGCGCGGCAGCGAGACGCGCGCGCCCTTGAGCCTGTCGAGAAAGGCCGACACCGCGCCCTTCTCCGGGATTTCGATGTTGAGCTCCGCGAGCTTGCGCTCGATGGGCTCCTCGCTGTCGTAGCTGAGCGCAGCGAACGTCCCGCCGTCGTAGTCGAGCGCGGTAAGGCTCTTGAGCACGTCGTTCATCTGCGTCGCCTTGAACGACAGCTCGATGAGCTCGCGGCCGTCTACCTCGCCAGTCCGCTGGAAAAAGCCCACCCCGTGTTTGAACAGCACGACGCGAGTGATCGGCAGCATGCGCCACCCTCCCGGTTCAGTTTTCGACGCCGAAGGGAGGCAAGCTATCCGCGGCCGAGCCTCGGGAGCAAGGCGAGGGGCTCTCCGTCCGGTCGATGGGCTCTTCGAGCTGCGGATGAGCGGAGAGCTCAGGGCGCCTCGCGCTCGAGCACGAGCCGACCCGCGGAGAGATCGCGCAGCTCGTCGCGCAGCGTGTGCAGGGCGTCGCTCGCGACCTCGACGACGAGCACTGCACCCTCGCCCGTGAAGCTCTCGCCTTGTTTGCGCGCGCCGTGTCGATCGAAGACCGGATGGAGCATCCCGATGAGCTCGAAAGGCACCTTCAACCGCGCCCGCACCATGGGCTTGATCTCGCGTTTCCCGGCCAGCCGCAGGCACTCGGCAGCGGCGCCGCCGTAGGCGCGCGCGAGGCCTCCGGTACCGAGCTTGATGCCGCCGAAGAACCGCGTGACGAGCACCGCGACCGCGTCGAGCCCATGGCGCTCAATCGCGGCGAGGATGGGCTTTCCCGCCGTGCCCTTCGGCTCGCCGTCGTCGTAGAACCGGTACTCCTGACCGATCTTGTAGGCCCAGCAGTTGTGGCTCGCCGCCGGGTCGCCGTTGCGCTCGATGAATTCGAGCGCCGCCTCCGCGGTGGCGACTGGCGCCGCGAGAGCCACGAAGCGGCTCTTCTTTATCTCGAGCTCGTGCGAGCAGGGTCCTGTGAGGGTCAGCATGGTCCGCGCCGCGGCACCTAGGCGCCAACGACCGAGCGCCACTCGTCAAACGTAACCCTAAGGTTGGGGTTTGACCGCTTCTCCTCACCGATCGTCGACGTCGGCGCGGGTCCGTAGAGATGGCCCGGGTAGACCACGGTCTCGTCCGGCAGCAACGCGAGCGTGCGGTTGAGGCTCTCCCACATCTTCAGCGGCTCGGAGCGCGGCAGGTCTATCCGCCCGCACTCGCCGACGAAGAGCGTGTCGCCAGTCAACACCGCGTCGCCCGCCCTCACGCACATCGCGCCAGGCGTGTGCCCCGGAGTGTGGAGGAGCTCGAGCTCCGTCTCGCCCATCGACAGCTTGTCACCGTGGCGCACCCGCTCGATGCGGCTCGGGTCCACGCCAGTGAGCTTCAGCAACTCGTCCGCGTCGGCCTCGTGGACCCAAACCCTCGCGTCCGGCACGAGCTCGAGCAGGCGCGAGATCCCTTCGATGGCCATTCCGAAGAGCCGTCCGCCCACGTGATCCGCGTGCGCGTGCGTAGCGATGGCGCCCTTCAGGCGCAGGCCGCGGTCCTCGACGATCTGACGAAGGCCCCAGGGGTCCCAGGCCGGATCGATGAGGAAACACTCGCCCGCGGTGTCGTCGCCAAGGAGGTACGCGAAGTTGGCCATCTGGCCGGCGGCGGGATGAGTCCGCGCGAAGTCCCGGCCCGCGAGAAGCTGTTCCAGTATCCGCATGAGGGCATCTATCGCGCAGCACGCTTCGCGTCGCAACGTCGGCAGCGTCGCCGCGCAGCCTATGGAGCCGTCGCGCGACGCACCCGAGAGGTCCGCTCCGACGAATGGCGTCCTCGGCCCTTCTCCTATTCGCGGACGCTCGCCTGCCATTCAGCCATGCTCGAGCGGCGGCGTCCGGACTGCCGGCGTGCCCTGTCGCCAGCCAGCCATGCCCGAGCGCTCCCAACGACAGCGGCGCCTTCACCGCGTCCGCGCTCTCGAGGCCGATCGCCGTGGGCGCTTGCGGCCTCGGCAGCCGGCCCGCACCTTCGGCGTGAGGACCCCAAGGTGCAGGAAGAGCGGGAAGGGCAGGACGGCGTCGGCTCTCAAACGAAGGACACGCGGCGAAGGAGGGCGCTCATTGTCGTCGTCCTCTCGGTGCTCGCGGTCATCGTCCTCGTCTTCGTCTTGCCCGTGCTGCTCGTCAACTCCTCAGTCGTCGCCTCGCAGGTGCGCGAACGGCTCCTGCCGCGCATCTCGGCCCAGCTCGGGCGCCAAGTGTCTATCAAGGACTTCGAGGTCTCGCTCTTTCCCCGCCCGAGCGTGCACCTGCAGGAGCTGCGCATCGGAGGCACGGGCGGCGGGCTGCCGCTGCTCGAAGCGCCGTCGGCGAGCTTCACGCTGCGGCTCTGGCCCCTTCTCTTCAGCCGCGGGCGCAACGTCCAGGTGCACAGCGTCGAGTTGCAGAACCCGGTCGTCAACCTCGTGCGAGCCCCCGACGGCACCTGGAGCTACGAGGATCTCCTATCCGGCGAGGCCGACCGGCAATTGGTCGTCTCCAGCCTGCGCGTGGGCAACGGCACGCTGCGAATCGTCGATCAGTCCGGGCCCGGGCGTCAGGTCGGGGTGGCGCTGACCAAGCTCGACGGAGTCGCGACGGACCTGGGCAGCGGTCAGCCTTTCACGATCAGTCTCGCGGCCGCGCTCGCCTCGGCGCGGCAGAACGTCGCGCTCTCGCTCGAGAGGCAGCCTGAAGGCGTCCTCGGCAACCTGGAAATCCGCTCCGTCGCGATAGGCGCGCTCGCCGGGCTGATGCCCGCCGGGCTCAACAACCTCGTTCGGGACGGCACCCTCTCGCTCGACGCCGAGATCTTCCCGCCCCAAGACGGCGGCTATGCCGCGCGGGGCAGCGCGCAGCTCGAGGACCTCGCGCTTCGCGAAGGGCAAGCGCGCTCGAGCTTCGATTTCCTGGCGACCTCCACGCCGCAGGCTCCCGGCGTCACGGTCGAGCTCGAAGAGATTCGGTTCGACGGCCCGGGCACGAAGCTCGGCGGGCGGGCGAGCTTTTCGACCGCGCCGCTACAAGGCGACTTCGACCTGCAGGGCGAACAGCTCGCGCTCGACGTGATCCTCGGCGCGCTGCCCGCTCCGACCGAGAAGGCCGAGAATCTGCTGCCCGAGCCGACACGCCGCAGGCTCGAGCGCGCGACTCTTCGCGGCGCCCTCGCCCTCGGGCGCGTCACCTCCGGCCGGCTCCTCGCCACCGATGTCGCGGCCCGAGTCAACCTGCGGGAAGGCGTCTTCTCGGTGCAGCGGGCGAGCGCGCAGCTCTATGGCGGCGCTCTGAACGTCGGCGCCGCGAGCATCGACCTGCGCGAAGCGCTGCCCCCGTGGCAGCTCGACACACGGCTCGAGGGCATGGATCTGGGGCGCGCGCTCTCCGAGACCACCGGAGCCGCGCCGGTGACCGGCGTGCTCGGCGCCACGCTGAACCTGAGCGGCCGCGGCAACGACTGGCAGCGGCTGCGCGAGTCGATGACCGGCGAGGGGACGATGACCCTGCTCAAGGGGACGCTCCAGGGCTACGACATGCGAAGCGTGTTCGCCGAGCCGCTCGCCCGGGCCTTGGAGATCATCGGCCAGGGCTTTGGAGGCGCAGGCGCGGCGGGCCAGCCGGGGGCGACTCCGCTCGAGAACCTCGAGCTGTCGTTCGTGCTGCGCAACGGCGCGATGCGCCTGATCAGCCCGCTTACCTTCAACTCGGACTTCGGGAGCGCGCGCTTCTCCGGGACCATCGGCCTCGACTGGCGCCTCGATCTGACCGGCGAGATCTTCTTCGCCCCCGAGTTCGTGCGCGAGATAAGCGGCGATCGCGTCGCGCCGCGCTCGCCGGTGGAGGTGCCCGCCTCGGTCACTGGCACCCTGCGCGAGCCGGCCCTCCAGATCTCGGCCCAGGCCATCGCCCAGGAGATAGCCTCGGGGCGGCTTCGCCGGGGCCTGCGCGACAAGGCCGACGGGCTGCTTCGCCGCTTCGGGGGCAGCGGCAACGACCGGCAGTAGCGCCGCCGATTGACCGCCCCCAAGCCTCGCCCATAGCATCCGCGCTCGTGGAGACAGGAACGAGGCTCGGCAAATACTTGGTGCTCCGCAAGATCGCCACGGGCGGAATGGCCGAGGTGTACCTGGCGGTGCACGAAGGGCCCGAGGGCTTCGAGAAGCCGGTCGCGATCAAGCAAATCCTCCCGCACCTCGCGAGCGACGAACAATTCGTCCGCATGTTCCTCGACGAGGCGCGTATCGCCGCGCGCCTGTCGCACCCGAACATCGTCCAGATCTTCGATCTCGGGGTCGAAGGCCAGATCCACTACCTGGCGATGGAGTACCTCTTCGGCGAGTCGCTGGCGCGGCTCGAAGAGCAGCTCGCGCGGTCGGGACGCACGCTTCCGCTCGAGGCGAGCCTGTTCATCGCGACCAACCTCTGCCTCGCGCTGCACCACGCGCACACCTTCACGCTGGGCGCCGGGCCGCAGCCCATCGTCCACCGCGACGTCTCGCCGTCGAACGTGCTGCTTAGCTTCGACGGCGCGGTGAAGCTCGCCGACTTCGGCGTGGCCAAGGTGAAAGGCTCGCAGAAGACGACGACCATCGGCCTCATCAAGGGCAAGGTCGGCTACATGGCGCCCGAGCAGATCCTCGGAGAGCCGATCGACACCCGCACCGACCTCTTCGCGCTCGGCATCGTGCTCTACGAGCTCGTGACCGGGCGCGTGCCGTTCGCCGGCAAATCGATGCGGGCGATCTTTGACGCGGTGACCAACCCCGAGCCGCCGGCGCCCGCATCGTCGATAAATCCCGCCGTGCCCGCGCAGCTCGACGCGCTGCTGCTGCGCTCGCTGCAGAAGAAGCCGGACGACCGCTTCCAGACCGCCGCCGACTTCCTCGAGGCGCTCGAAAACGCGCAGCGCTCGCTCAGCCTGGTCACCAACTCGCTGTCGTTCGGCCGCCTCGTCGAGCGCACCTTCGGCCCGGCGCCCCTTCCCCACAGCGAGAAGAGCCAGTCGACGGTGAGCCGGATCCTCGCCTATCTCGACGGTGAATCGACGGCCCGGTCCGCCGACGCCAGCGGGCCGAAGCCTGGCGAGGTGGGCTTCGACGAAGCCCCGACGTTGATCCGCAAGCGATGATCTCGGGCGGCCGCTCGGCGCCGACTGTCCTCCCCATTCAGGCGGGGCTCTTGGCATCGGGCCTTTCGCAGTCGGAAGACGCCCTCCGACGGGTGCGACAACGAGCGTCATTCGGCTCACCCTACCGGTGCTCGACAGCTCGAGTGAGCGAGGTTTCTGCCGACGCCCTCTCCGCCGGCCCCGAACTCTCGCGGATTCGCTCGCCGAATTGCGACCCGCTACCCGAAGGAATCCGGCGTGCAGCCGCGCCGAGCCTCCAGAAGCCATCGGGCGGGCCCGCCGTCCAGCGCGCTTCATCCCCCGTCCTTGGTCCCTCATCCCCATTCGGGGACCGTTCATTGGCGGTTCGGCGGCGATGGTTGGCGGTTCGGCGGCGATGGTTGACGGCTTGGCGGCGATGGTTGACGGCTTGGCGGCGATGGTTGGTGGCCCGGCGGCGATGGTTGGCGGCTCGGCGGCGATGGTTGGCGGCCCGGCGGCGATGGTTGGCGGCCCGGCGGCGATGGTTGGCGGCCCGGCGGCAATGGTTGGCGGCTCGGCGGCGATGGTTGGCGGCTTGGCAGCGATGGTTGGCGGCTTGGCGGCGATGGTTGGCGGCCCGGCGCCGATGGTTGGCGGCCCGGCGGCGATGGTTGGCGAGTACAATTGCTTGCTCGTCCCCCCGATCCCCGGAGCTGACGATGAGGCGCCATCTCTTCACTTCGGCCCTGATTCTGGCCCTTGCCGCCTGCGGCGAGGCGAATGTCACTCTCGATTGCCCCGCCGACGGGGCGAACCCGCCCTGCCCGGGCGCGCTAGCGGACAGCGATGGGGACGGCGTCGCCGACGGCGCCGACAACTGCCCGACCGTTCCCAACGCCGACCAGGCCGACACGGACGCCGACGGGCTGGGCGACGCCTGCGAGGCCGCGCCGAGCGACCGCGACGGCGACGGGGTCGCAGACTCGGACGACAACTGCCCCGACGCCGCCAACGCGGACCAGGCCGATGAAGACGGCGACGGTATCGGCGACGCGTGCGAGGAAGCCCCGCCCGACGCCGACGGTGACGGGGTCGAGGACGCGCAGGACAACTGTCCCCACAACGCGAACCCGGACCAGGCCGATGAGGACGGCGACGGAGTTGGCGACGCGTGCGAAGATGCGCCCCCGGACCGCGACGGCGACGGGGTCGAGGATTCGCAGGACAACTGCCCGGATACCCCGAACCCGAGTCAGGCCGATTCCGACGGCGACGGCGTGGGCGATGCCTGCGAGCCGCCTCCGCCCGACCGCGACGGCGACGGCGTGGAGGACTCACTGGACAACTGCCCGGATACCCCGAACCCGAGTCAGGCCGATTCCGACGGCGACGGCGTAGGCGACGCCTGCGACGCGCCGCCGCCCGATCGCGACGGCGACGGGGTCGCCGACAGTCAGGACAACTGCCCCGACACGCCGAACCCGAATCAGGCCGACTACAACAGCGACGGCCAGGGCGACGCCTGCACGGTGCAGAACGGCACGGTCGCGAAGCCGTTCATCATCAGCCCGACCTCGTCGCACTTCGTCTACACCGACCGGCGCAACACCGCGAACGCGACCTCCGACGTCTTCGACACCTACCCGCCCAACACCGTCGACGAGTCCGGCAAGGAGTTCATCTACGCCTTCAAGATCACCGCGCCGACGCGCTTCTACGCGGAGATCCAGTCGCCCGAGCCGAGCGGCGTGGACATCGACGTCCACCTGCTCTCTTCGCTACAGCCGCTCACCCTGATCGCGCGCAGCAACCTCGGCGTCTACGCGACGCTCCAGCCGGGCGTCTACTACCTCTCGCTCGACAGCTACCGCGGCAAGCATGGCGAGTACGTCCTCGACGCGACCTTCCGCCCGAAGAGCGTGTCCGCCAGCGAGACCTTCAACAGCTACATCCTGAAGGCGGTCGACAGGATCGAGGCGAACTGGGCTCGCCTCGGCTACGCGAGCGCCGCGCTCACCCACAACATCCAATACGGCTCTCACGGCACCATCAACGCGAGCGCGCCGCCGAAGACCATGTGCGTGGCGGCGGCGATGGAGACCCTGCTCATCGCCATGCAGATCTACGCGGAGGAGACCGGCGACAACTCGGTGTTCAGCTTCCTGCCGATAGCGAGCTGGCGCAGCCTCAACGCCGCCAACATCCGCGCGCACATCTGGGTCAACCACGACATCGGCACCTGGGGCACCGCCGATGCGCTGCGCCACTTCGGAATGGGGCAGACCGTGCCGTTCGAGGAGCTGACGCCGGGCTCGTTCATCAACCTCAACCGCACTACGGGCAGCGGGCACGCGGTGGTCTTCCTCTCGTTCATCGACATTCAGGGCCGCGAGTACTCGACCTGGAACTCGAACGTGGTGGGCTTCAAGTACTACTCGTCGCAGGGCACCTCGACCAACGGCGGCTTCGACTATCGCTACGCGGTCTTCTCGCAATACGGCTCGCCGACGATGCCCTACAAGCGCGACGTCAACGTCATCGACAGCGACGACCAGCGCTACCTCAACACCGGGATCGTCTACGCGCCCTCGAAGTGGCTGGCCTCGAGCTGGTCGCGTCCTGACTCGCGGCGGACGCTGCCTCCGTGGCACGACATCGAGAGCGTCTTCGACGAGCGTTACTTCGACGGCGTGACCATCGACGACGAATAGAGTCGACAGGTCGCTCGATCGAGCGGGCGGCGCGCGGACGGAGGCCGGGCATCCTCCGTTCATGCGACAGCTCGGCGGTGCTCGCAGTGCTCGGAGCGCCTGCCCTACTCCGTCGCGACCGCCTGCTTGCGCTCGGTCTGCGTGTGGGCGATGCCCACGTCGAAGTTGAGCAGGTCGCCGTCCTTGAGCGAGAAGGCCTGCTTCCACTCGACGCCCTTCATGTCGACGCGAAGCTGGTAGCTGCCCTCGTAGAGCTCGATGCGCTTTTCGAGCGGCGTCGTGCCGTAGAGCTTGCCGTCGATGTAGACCGACGAGCCTTCGGGCGCGCGTACGCCGATGCTGCCGACGCCAACCCAGAGGTCGAGCCGCGTGACACCCTTGGGCTGCACCTCGATGTCGCGCTTCACGTCGATGGCGAGCCGCTTGTTCTTCAGCGTCAGCGTGTGGCGCCCAGGAGGCAGGCGAGCTTGGAGCGGCGTATGCCCGAGGCGCTTTCCGCCCGCCCAGACGTCAACGTTGGGGACGGCGAAGAGATCCAGCGTGGGCAAGGCGAGGTCCTCGAACGAAGGCAGCGCGAGCGCCGGTTCTTCGTCCGTCGGAGCCGAGGGCGCCGGGTTCCTCGCCAACGCCGGCGGCGGCGCGTTGCCGGCAGGCGCCTGGTCGCCCGGCTGAGTCGGCGGTTCCGGCTCGGGCTGCTGAGGAGGAGTCTCGATGACGACCGGCGGCGGCGGTGTCGAATCCAGCGCCGGCAACTCGGTTGCGTCCGCCACCACTTGCGGCGCGGGCGCCGGCGCGTTCGCCGTCCGATGCCCCAAGAAGACCGCCAGCAGAATGAGCGCCGCGCCGACGCCGGCTGTCAGGTACGCCGGTGCGCGCCGCGGCGCCGGCTGGCGCCCCGCAGCCAGGCCGGGAGGCGGCGCGCTCGGCGCCGGGCTCGGATGCCCTAGGGCCGCTGCGACAGGCGGCGTCGGCGGCGCTGGCAGGGCCTGCGGCGCCGCGGTCGGGGCTGAGGCGGGCTGGTGCGCCGCCATCGGGGCCGGGGTTGCCGCGGCCTGCGGCGCCGGGGCCGGGTCTGGCGCGGGCTGGGCGATCTGCTCGAGCGCCACTTCGATGCGCCGCCGGCGCTCTTCGACCAGAGCGTCGCCATCGAACTGCGCGGCCAGCCAGGCAGCCAGGTCCTCGGACGAAGGCAGTGACTCGAAGGCCTCCTCTGTCGCGAGCTTCAGGTCGAGCGCCGAGGCGAAGCGCGCGTTTCCCCGCTTTGCAGTCGCCCGCGCGATGACCGCCCGCAGCTTCTCGGGGATGTACGGAGAGTCGAGCGGCAGCTCGACCTCGAGCACCGCCTTGTCCGGATCCTCGCAGTCCTGAAAAGGAATCGCGCCGGTGAGCGCCTCCCAGAGCACAAGCCCGAGCAGGAAGATGTCGGTCTGCGGGGTCATCGCGGCGCGGCCGCCGAGGATCTGCTCCGGCGCAGCGTACTTGCGCCGGCCCGGGACGCGCTTGCCGTCCGGCTCGCGCGGAGCGACCCAGAGAGCGCCATAGCCCGAGACCTTCGCCACGCCGTCGAAGGTGAGCATCAGCGTCTCGGGCCGAAGGTCGCCGTGCACGAGCGGCAGGCCGTCCTCGTTGCCCGCCAGGTGCGCAAAGTGGACGCCGGTGGCCACGTCCACCACCAGGCGCGCTGCGAGCTCAGCGGGCATGCGCCGTGCCTTCTCGAGGACCCGTCGCAGCGACTCGCCGTTCGCGTATTCGACCGCGCGCGCGAGGCCGCGCTCGGTCTCCGCGAGCCCGAAGACACGCAGGATGCTCGGGTGTTCGAGGGCCGTCGCCCGCTCGGTCTCGCGCCGCACGCGCAGCAGCAGCTCGGGGTCTTCGAGCACCTCCGAGGGAATCGGCAACATGACGACCGGGATCGTCTGCGTGCCCCCCACGCGCAGGGCGAGCAAGGCGCGCGAACCGACCGTCGCGTGAAGGGGACCGAGGACATGGAAGCGAGAAGGGGCGCTCATGAAGCGGATGCTAGTGGGAAAACGCCGCCGAGGGGAGGTTCCGGCCGGTGAGGCTGGCCTTCCGGCCAAGCGGTCGGCAGCCGTCCGAGAGCTCTCCAGAATCGAGGCCCCGCGACCGGGCAACTGGCAATATGGCGCCTCTCCTGAAGGAGCCCGCCATGCAGTCGCAACCCGGCAACAACGTGCTCGTCGTCGTCCTCGGGGGCGGTCGCGGCGCGCGGCTCGATCCCCTGACGCGGCTGCGCAGCAAGCCGGCGGTGCCGCTGGCCGGCAAGTTCCGGCTCATCGACGTGCCCATCAGCAACGCCATCAACTCCGGGCTGCTGCGCATCTTCGTGCTCACACAGTTCAACTCGGTCTCGCTGCACCGCCACATCGGCGAGACCTACCAGTTCGACCCGTTCACCCGCGGCTTCGTCCAGATCCTCGCCGCGCAGCAGACCGTCTCCGACGAGCGCTGGTACCAGGGCACCGCGGACGCGGTGCGCCAGAACTTGCGCTTCATCGAGGAGATGCGCGGCGAGCTCGTCCTCGTCCTCTCTGGCGACCACATCTATCGGATGGACTACCGCGAGATGATCGCGGCGCACCTCGAGTCGGGCGCCGAGGTGACGGTGGCCGTGCGGCCGTGCTCCGATTCCGAGATCGCCGAGCTCGGGGCGGTCCGCCTCGACGACGACGGGCGAATCGTCGAGTTCCGCGAGAAGCCGAAGGATCCCGCGGCGCGCGAGGGCCTGGCGGCCTCGACCGCGCTCCTCCGTCGCTACGGCTTCACCGAGAGCACTCCCTACCTCGCGTCGATGGGCATCTACCTCTTTCAGAAGCGCGTCCTCATCGAGCTGCTCGACAGCCCCGACGTCGACTTCGGCCGCCACATCCTTCCGAGCGCGGCGCGCGAGCGCAGGGTGCACGCCTACCTGTTCGACAAGTACTGGCGCGACATCGGGACCATCCCGTCGTTCTTCGACGCGCACCTCGACCTGCTGAAGCCGGTCCCCGCGTTCGACTTCTACGACAGCAACTGGCCCTTCTACACACACCCGCGCTACCTGCCCGGCGCCCGGCTGACAGGGACGCGCTTCGAGAACGCGATCCTCGCCGAGGGCTCGGTCGTCGAGAGCTCGCTCATCGAAGAGGCCATCGTCGGCATCCGCGCGCGCGTGCGCGGCGCGACCATCCGGCGCTCGCTCATCATGGGCGCGGACCCCTACTACCAGGACGCCGGGCCTGAAGCGCCCCCGGTCGGAATCGGCGAAGGGTCGCTGGTCGAGAACGCGATCGTAGACAAGAACGCGCGCATCGGCCGCGGCGTGCGCATCTCGAACGCGCGCGGCGTGAAGAACGCGGACGGGCCGGGTTGGGCCATCCGCGAGGGGATCGTGGTGATCTCCAAGAACGCGGTCATCCCCGACGGCACCGAGATCTAGAGAGGCCACGGCGCGACGAGGAGGGCGGGCCCCTAGTCACCCGCCCGAGCCAGACGAGCCGAAGCCCGGGAGGTCGGGGCG
This sequence comes from Myxococcales bacterium, assembly GCA_050942745.1. GTDB lineage: Bacteria > Myxococcota > Myxococcia > Myxococcales > UBA5297 > UBA10939. Next base: position 15,076 of record JBMNNX010000009.1, on the reverse strand, counting down.
GGCCGGCAAGCCCTAGCCATCGGGCTTGCGCTCACGACCCTCGACTCTCGACCCTCGACTCTCGACCAGCGCCCTCACACCTTCTTGAAGATGAGCGAGGTGTTGATCCCGGCGAAGGCGAAGTTGTTCGACATGATGATCTGCGGCTTCGCCTCGCGCGGCCCGCCCATTACGTAGTCGAGCGGCGCGCACTCCGGGTCGGGCTTCACCAGATTGCGGTTATGCGCGAGGAAGCCGTCGCGCAGCATCGCCAGGCAGAACGAAGCCTCGATCACCCCGCAGGCGCCCAGCGTGTGGCCAGTGAAGCCCTTGGTCGAGCTGACCGGGACCTTGCCGGCGAACACGTTGGCGATAGCCCGGCTCTCGGCGACGTCGCCGACGTCGGTCGAGGTGGCGTGGGCGTTCACGTAGTCGATCTTCTCGGGAGCGAGGCCGGCGTCCTCGAGCGACAGCTTCATCACCTTGGTCATGCCCTCGACCGCCGGCGCGGTCATGTGGCCGCCGTCGCAGTTGGTGCCGAAGCCGAGGATCTCCGCGTAGATCTTGGCGCCGCGCGCCTTGGCCCGCTCGTAGCTCTCGAGGATGAAGGTGCCCGCGCCCTCGCCGATGACCAGGCCGTCGCGCTCGGCGTCGAAGGGGCGCGGCGCGAGATCCGGGCGGTCGTTGTAGCGCTTGGAGGTCGCGAACATGATGTCGAAGACCGACGCGTTCGCGACGTGCATCTCCTCGGCGCCGCCGCAGACCATCACGTCCTGAAGGCCGTACTTGATGGCCTCGTAGCCGTAGCCGATGCCCTGGGCCGACGAGACGCACGCCGAGCAGGTCGGCACGACCCGCCCCTGGATGGAGAAGTAGGAGGCGAGGTTGGCCGGGGCGGTGTGGCTCATGAACTTCAGGTAGGTGCTCGACTGGATGCCGAGCACGCTCTTGTTCAGGAAGAGCTTGGTGACGAAGTCCTCCATCGCCGGCATCGAGCCCGACGTCGAGCCGTAGGAGATGCCGGTGCGGCCCGAGGAGAGCGTTTCCTGATCGATCCCCGCGTCGGCGAGCGCGCGCTGCGTCGCCCAGACCGCGAGCAGGCCGACGCGGCCCATCGTGCGCGTCTTCTTGCGCGGCAGCTCGGAGAGATCGACGTCGCAGACCGCGCCGAGGCGGGTGGCGAGGTTGGCGATCTGGTCCCAGCCCGGCATGACGACCACGCCGCCGCGGTTCTCGCGCAGCGACTTGGAGACCTCGTCGAGGCTGTTGCCGATGGGCGACGTCAGGCCGATGCCCGTGATGACGACCCGGTGAGTGTTCATCTGCTCGCTCCGAAAAGGCTTGCTTGTTTAGCGCTGCTCAAGCGAGCCCGCCGTTGATGCCGATCACTTGTCCGGTGATGTAGCCGGCGAGATCGCTCGCCAGGAAGGCGACGAGCGCGGCGACCTCGGCCGCGGTGCCGGCCCGGCGCATGGGGATCATCTTCACGATCTCCTCGATGGGCGCGTCCTTGATCATGTCGGTCTCGATGAGCCCCGGCGCCACGGCGTTGACCGTCACGTTGCGGCGGGCGACCTCTTGCGCGAGCGCCTTGGTGGCACCGATGAGGCCGGCCTTGGCGGCCGAGTAGTTCACCTGGCCGCGGTTGCCCGCGACCCCTGAGACCGAGGCGATGTTGATGATCCGGCCCCAGCGCCGGCGCACCATCGGCATCACCAGCGGCCGGGTCACGTTGTAGAAGCCGTCGAGCGTGGTGCGGGTGACCGACTCCCACTGCTCCCAGGTCATCATCGGGAAGGTGTTGTCGCGGGCGACCCCGGCGTTGTTGACGAGCACTCCTATCGGGCGCTCCTCGTCGGCGACGAGCGCGTCCATCGCCGCCGCGACCGCCTGGGCGTCGGCGACGTCGAACTGCAGCAGCTCGACGCTGCCGCCCTCGGCCTCGATGGCCGCCTTCACCTGCTCGGCGGCCTCGCGGTTGCTCTTGTAGTTGAGGACGATGGGGTGGCCCGCCTTGGCGAGCGCGGCGCAGATGGCGGCACCGATTCCGCGGCTGCCGCCGGTGACCAGGGCGCGAGGCTTCACTTCGGACTCTCCACGTTGTTGTTCTGGTAGACGCTCAAAACGGCCGAGGCCACCTGCTTGCCGGCGCGCGAGACGCTGCAGCGGAAGCTGCCGAGCTGCTCCTCGCCGAACAGGCGCTCGACCTCGATCTCGAGCTCGTCGCCGACCTCGAAGTTGTCGACCTCCAGGCTCATCTCGCGGGTCCCGAGCAGGTAGCCGATGCGCACCGGGTTGCCCTTGCGGCGGGCCTCGAAGCCGGCGTGCAGGCCGATGGCCTGGGCCATGTACTCGATGGCGACCACGGCCGGGACCCGCCCGTCCTTTACGAACATCGAGTCCTCGCGGATCTTGACGCGGCCGCGCACGCCGGACGCCTCGTAGGCGAGCACCTCGTCAACGAGGATCATCGGGGCGCTGTGGGGCAGGAGCTCTTCTACCGGGGGAAACTGGCTCATGGCTCTCGGACGGGTCTCGCTTCGACGACCCAGCCGCCGCCAGCCTCGTGGCTGAGCGGCACGGACTTCTCCTCTCGCTTCGCTATCGCCTCGAGCAAGCCGAGCGCCGGCGCGCACGGATGGGAGGCATACGGACTGGGGATCGCCGGCGCGTCCGCGCTGCGGCGCCGCAGGCCGGCGAGCGCGACTCGGCTGGTCGGGCGAGGCTCGGCGCTCAGGTGGAAGGCGACCGCGAGCGCCGGCCACGCCGGCTCGGGCGCGAACGGCGCGGGCGGCGGCTCGTCGAAGAGCACGAGCACCGCGTCGCCGCCGCGCTCGGCGAGCAGCGCGGCCGCCTCGACCAGGCCCATCGCCACCGTCTCGCGGCCCGCGGCGATCGAGGTGGACATCGATCGGTTCTTGCCGGCGATGGAGGCGGTGCCGGAGGCGGTGTTGTGGACGCTGTTGTGGAAGCGCGTCGGCGACGGCAGCCCGTCGGGCTCGCGCATCATCTCGAGCATCGCGATGGTCGTCTCGATCTCGCCGTAGGCCGAGCCCCAGACCGTCGGCACGGTGGCGAGGTCGGCCCCGCCCGACGCCGCGGCCTGCGCGAGCGCCTCGACGGCCATGCGGGTCAGCAGGCTCGAGCGCCGCTTGAGCGCGGCAGGCAGCAGCGCGCTCGCCGGCGCGGTCACGGCGGCGTCGGGGGCGCGCGCGATCCAGGCTTCGGGCCCGGCGTAGCCCGCGGTCCAGAGTCCGACTCCGCCTGCGTAGACCGCCTTCATCGCACCGCTCCGAAAAGCACGCTGACGTTGCTGCCGCCGAAGGCGAACGAGTTGCTGAGCACCTTGCGGACAGGGCGCTCGAGCCGCGCCTGAGGGAGGTGAATCGGGATCTCGGGATCCGGCGGATCGGCCCGCAGCGCGGCCGGCACCCAACCCTGCTCGATGGCGACGATCGAGAAGATGGCCTCGGTCGCGCCGCCGGCGCCGAGCATGTGGCCGGTGTAGGCCTTGGTCGAGACCACCGGCACCTCGCTTCCGAAGATCGCCGCGATGGCCTTGCCCTCGGTCAGGTCGTTGAGCTGCGTGCCGGTGCCGTGGGCGTTGACGTAGTCAACCTCCGAGGGCGACACCTGCGCCTGCGCGAGCGCCTCGAGCATCGAGGCCTTCATCCCGATGCCCTCGGGATGCGGGTGGCTCATGTGGTGCGCGTCGGCGGTCTCGCCCACGCCGAGCAGGTGCACCGCGGCGTCGGCCTCGCGCTCGATGAGCAGCAAGGCGCCCCCTTCGCCGATGTTCAGCCCGTCGCGCTCCTTGCTGAACGGCCGGCAGAGCTTCGACGAGAGCACCTCGAGGCTGCGAAAGCCGCGCAGGGTGGTCTGGCACAGCGAGTCGACCCCGCCCACGAGGACCGCGTCGGCGAGCCCGGCGGCGAGCAGCCGGCGCGCCGCGCCGAGCACCTTGGCGCTCGAAGAGCAGGCGGTCGAGACCGCGTAGGCAGGGCCGGCCGCGCCGGTGCGCCGCTGGACGAGCTCGACGAGCGCGTGGAAGGCGTGCTGGCGCTCGAAGTCAAAGCGCGCGGGCAGCCGTCCCTCGCGCTGATAGGCGTCGAAGGCCCGCTCGGTCTCGAGGATCCCGCCGGTGCTCGTTCCGAGCACGACGCCGACCCGCTCGCGCCCCCAGCGCGCGCAGGCTCGGGCGATCGCCGGCCCCATCTCCTCGAGCAGCCGGCCCGCGATGCGCCCGAGGCGGCAGTCGTAGGCCGCCTCGTCGCCGGTCAGCGCGCAGAGCTCCCCGCGCACCTCGCCGGCGAAGGTCTCGAAGGGCAGCGGCCAGCGACACGGCGCGAGGCCGCCCTCGCCTCGCGAGAGGGACGCGACGACCTCAGCGGTCGTCGCCCCCAGCGCGTTGGTCAGCGCGTAGGCGGTTACCGGGTGCGAGAGGGGCTGGCTCATGGGGCGGCAAGCCATAACACCGTTGTTCAAAGTGCGTCAATGTAGGACGGGCCAAACTCCGGGGGGAAATCAGCAGGTTATGCGCGCGGACTTCGCTTTCGGTGCGAGCGACGGCACGGACGCCTGCGCACCGGCGCCGCCCCGGCCGCCCGCTCTGGAAGTGCTGCCCCTGTCGGCGAGCGCCCGCGCCGATTGTCTGCTATGTAGCGGTCCATTCCTCAACGAGGCGCCCACATTGAAAGTTCTCCTGATTTCGCTCAACCGGCTGGCGGTCCCCTACCCGGTCTACCCGCTCGGTCTGGACCACGTCGCCGGGGCGCTCGAGCCGCGCCACCAGCCGCGCATCCTCGACCTCTGCCGCTGCTCCCAGGGCGAGGAGGCGCGGGCCATCGCCGAGGCGGTGCGCGACTTTCCCCCCGACGCGGTCGGGGTCTCGCTGCGCAACATCGACAACACCGACGCCGCCGAGCTGCGCGGGTTCCTCGCCGAGATGAAGGCGGTGGTCGGCGCGGTCAAACGGGCGACCGACGCGCCGGTGGTGCTCGGGGGCGCGGGCTACACCATCTTCCCCGGCGACCTCGTCGAGGCGCTCGGCGCCGACTACGGGATCATCGGCGAAGGCGAGCGGATGGCCGATCTGCTCGCGGCGCTCGAGGAGAAGCGCCCTGTCGAAGGGCTGCCCTTCGTCGCCGTGCGCGGCAGACCGGCGGCCGAGCCCATTCCGTGGGACGGCGCGCCGCGCCGCTGCGATCCCCGCCTCAACCCCCGCCTCGATCACTACCTGTCGCGCGGCGGGATGTTGAACCTGCAGACCAAGCGAGGCTGCCCGTTTCGCTGCGTTTACTGCACCTATCCGGCCATCGAGGGGCGCCAGATGCGGCTGTTCGCCCCGGCGGACGTGGCGGCGACCGCCAGGCGGCTGCAGGACGCGGGCGCCAAGTACCTCTTCATCACCGACTCGGTCTTCAACGCCCACCCCGAGCAGAGCCTCGAGATAGCCCGCGAGTTCCGTGAAGCGGGGCTGACCATCCCGTGGGGCGGCTACTTCTCGCCGCGCAAGGTGCCCGAGGGCTACTACCAGGAGCTCGCCCGCTGTGGCCTGAGGCACGCGGAGTTCGGCACCGACGTGCTGTGCGACGCGATGATCGAGCGGGTCGGCAAGTCCTTCACCGTCGCCGAGGCGCTCGAGGCGCACCGCGGCGCCGTCGAGGCCGGCGTGCACACGGCCCACTTCATGCTGCTCGGCGGGCCGGGCGAGAGCCCGGAGACGGTCGAGGAGACGCTCGACAACTGCGAGCGGCTCGAGCGCACCGCGCTCTTCTTCTTCTGCGGGATGCGCATCTACCCGCGCACGCCGCTCTACGAGGTCGCGCTGAAGGAGGGCCAGATCCGGCCGGGCCAGGACCTGCTCGAGCCGGTCTTCTACCGGCCGAAGGCCATCTCCTTCGAACAGATCATCGAGCGGGTCTCGACCCGCGCCGCCGGGCGCCACAACTGGGTCGTGGGGTCGGGGGGCGAGAAGAGCGCCCGGCTCGTCGCGCGTCTGCACGAGCGCGGCCACGTGGGCCCGCTCTGGGAGCACCTGATCCCTTGAGCGACCCGGTGCCCGTGCCCAAGCGCTTCTCCCGAGCCCACCTCGCCGCCGCCGTCGCGTTCGGCGCGGCGAGCCTGCTCGCGCCGTTCGGGGCCGCCGCGGCCGCCCCCCTGCTGCTCTTCTGCGTCCTCTGCGGCGCAGCGCCCTTCTTCCCGAGCTGGCGCTTTTTCCTCCCGATAGCGACCCGGGGCTCGCGCACCAGCCGCAAGGTGGCCCTCACCTTCGACGACGGCCCCAACCCGGCGACGACGCCCCGGCTGCTCGAGCTGCTGGCGCGCCACGGCGTCCGCGCCACCTTCTTCGTCGTCGGCAAGCGCGTCGAGGCCGAGCCGGGGCTGCTCGAGGCCATCCGGCGCGCCGGGCACGAGGTGGGCAACCACTCCTATTCGCACGACCCCTTCTTGATGCTGCGTTCGACCTCGGTGCTGCGGCGCGAGGTCGCCGATTGCCAGCGGCTCCTCAAGTCACTGGGCGTGCGCCCGCTCTCCTTCCGCCCGCCCGTCGGGATCACCAACCCGCGACTCGGTCCGGTGCTGCGCGAGCTGGGGCTCGCCTGCGTCGGCTTCAGCTGCCGCCCCGTGGACTTCGGGAACCGCAGGATCGACGCACTCGCGCGCGCGGTCGAGCGGCGCGCCCGCGGCGGCGACGTGATCCTCCTCCACGACTGCGAGCCCCACGAGCAGCCCGCCCAGCGCTGGCTCGACGAGATCGATCGGCTCATCGCGGCCCTCCGCGCCGCGCGGCTCGAGATGGTCCCGCTCTCCGAGCTGCTCGGCTTCCCGGTGATGCTCCCTTCGGCCGACCACGCGAAGGCCCCGGACCCGCCCCTGGCCGCTCCGCCCGTCGCCCGAGCGAGCACGGTGCCGGTGGAGCAGCGAAATATCGTGTGCTAGTCTTTTGAGCCTTTTTGGCACGGGGCGGCGCCGCGGGGCGTTTCGTCCGCATCGCTGGTCATCATGGACGCGACCGAGCGCAGTCAGGGAGCGACGGCGGCAGTGGGGATAGGCACCGACATCGTAGAGATAGACAGGCTGGAGCGCAGCCTCCAGCGCGAGCGGTTCGCCGAGGGGGTCTTCGGCGAGCGCGAGCAGGCCTACTGTGAAGCGCGTCCCCGCCCCGCCCAGCACTACGCGGCGCGCTTTGCCGCCAAGGAGGCGTTCCTCAAGGCGCTCGGCCTGGGCATCTTCTCGGGCGTCGCGCTCCGGGACATCGAGGTCGTGCGCGAGGGCGACGAGGCGCCTCGGCTCGAGCTCGGCCCGACGGCTGCCCGCGCGCTCGAAGCGGCCGGCTGCACGCAGGCCCTGGTCAGTCTTAGCCACGCGGGCAACCTCGCGTGCGCCTTCGTCGTGGTGCAGTGATGCCCAAGCTGCTCGACAGGATCCTGCGCACCCTGGGCACCGGCAGCGCCTTCCTGCTCTTCTTCTTCTACGGCACCTTCCAGGCCTGGGCGGTGCTGCCGCTGGCGCGCCTGTTCGCCACGGTGCGCGGGGTGTCGCTCGCCGAGAAGAGGCGCATGTGCCGGCGCATCGTCGGTCGCTCCTGGGTCTTCTTCCACGACTACATGCGCTGGCTGAACCTCATCGACTACAACCCCCGCGAGGTCGAGGCGAAGCTGCCCGACGGGCCCTTCGTGATGGTGGCTAACCACCCCACGCTCATCGATGTGACCGCCCTCGTCTCGTTCCACAGCGACATCTCCATCGTGGCGAAGACCAGCATGTTCAACAGCCAGCTGCTCGGCCCCCTGCTGCGCTCGTGCTGGCACATCGACGGCGGCGACGGCGGCCTGTTCTCGGGCGCCAGGGTGATGACCCAGGGGCTCGAGCGGCTCGCCGCGGGCATCCCGGTGGTCATCTTCCCCGAGGGGACGCGCTCGCCGGAGCGGGGCCTGGGCACCTTTCGCCAGGGCGCCTATGAGATGGCCGTCCGGGCGAACGTGCCCATCGTCGAGGCGATCATCACCTGCGACCCGCCCACGCTGATGCGCGGCCAGGCGTGGTACGAGATCCCGCCGCACACGACGCGGATGCGGGTCAGCGTGATGTCGGTGTTGACCCCGCCCTACTCCCAGCAACCGAAGCAATTGATGCAGGACGCGCAGCGGCGCTACCGCTCGCACCTCGAGGCCATCGGGCAGATCGACCCGGTCGCCAAGAGTCAGCCCACCCTTACCCCAGCCACTCAGCAGGTCGCATAGGTACCGATGTCTACTCCCGAACTCGAACTCGAAATCAAGCAGCTCATCGTCGACAGCCTCAAGCTCGAGGCCCCCCCCCCCGAGAGCATCGACAGCGAGGCGCCCCTCTTCGTCGAGGGCCTGGGGCTCGACTCGATCGACGCCCTCGAACTCGCCATGGCCATCCGCAAGAAGTACGGGCTCAAGACGCAGGCCGACGACGCCCAGAACCGCAAGATCTTCGCGAACGTGAAGAGCCTGGCCGCCTACGTCGCCCAGGCGCGGGCAGAAGCGAACGCGGCGTGAGCGAGCGCGCCCTCGGCGGCCGCGGCCGGAAGCCCGAAGCCCGGCCATACAGGCAGCCCGAGGAGCCCCGAAGGATCGGTCGTAAGGTCGAGGCGTACGGCCCGAGGCAGCTCTCCGGCTCGCCCCGTGGCTTTACGTCCGTCCAGCCGCGCGCGCGGGCCGACCAGAGCGCCAGCCTTCGCGCTGGCGAGGCAAGCGGGCGATGAAGTGGATACTCGGCGTCTTGCAGGTGGTGCTGTTCGTCGCCTACCCGCTCGCCGTCTGGTTCGGCCTCTCCCGGTTCAGCGCCCGCGGGGTCGGGCTCCTGCTGCTCGCGCTGCTGCTGCCGGGCCTGCTGCGCAACCTCTGGCAGCGCCGGCGACAGCTCAGGCAGCTCCTCTCGCTGCCGCTCGCGGTCGGGGCGCTCCTGGGGCTCGCCATCGCCTTCGACGACGAGCGCTTCATGCTCGCCTACCCGGCGCTGGTCAACGCGGTGCTCCTGCTCCAGTTCGCCTGGACGCTGCGCGGGCCGGTGAGCATGGTCGAGCGCTTCGCGCGGCTGCAGGTAGACGATTTGTCGGAGGCCGAGCTCGTCTACTGCCGGCGCGTCACGATCGGCTGGTCGGTCTTCTTCGTGCTCAACGGCGCAGCGTGCGCGCTGGTGGCGGTCTACGGCACGCGCGCGGCCTGGGCGCTCTACACGGGTCTTGTCTCGTATCTGATCCTCGGCGTGCTCTTCGGCGTCGAGTTCACGCTGCGCAAGTACCTGTTCCGCCGCTACGGCGAAAACCTCCTCGACCGCCTTTTCGCCTGGCTCTTTCCACCCAGGCCTTCCACCGATGAGCTACCTGTTTCCGCCCCACGCCCCTGAGGACCTCGTCGCCGTCGCCGGCGCCTCCGATCGCACCGCCGCTGACCTGATGCGCGACGTCGCGGCCATCGCCGCCGCGCTGCCGCCGGCCGATCCTCCGGGCGAGATCCTCGTCATCTGCCAGGACCGCTACCACTTCACTGCCGCGCTGCTCGCCGCCTGGCAGGTCGGCCACGCGGTCGCGCTGCCGCCGAATGGACAGCCCGAGACGGTGCGCGCGCTCTCCTCGCAGCCGAACGTGCGGATGCTGCTGCACGACACCGAGGAAGGCGACGGCCTCGACCTGCGCACGCTGCTCGGCCGGGCGGACGGCCCGCGCGCCGAGCCGCGGCCGATCGAGCCGGAGCGCCACGTCGCCACGCTTTACACCTCGGGGAGCACGGGCTCGCACAAGCCCTGCCGCAAGGGCGCCGCGCAGCTCCTCGGCGAAGCCGCCATGCTGGTGAAGGCCTTCGGCCTCGGACCGGGGACCCGCGTGCTCGCGACCGTCCCCGGCCACCACATCTACGGGCTGCTGTGGAGCGTGCTCGTGCCGCTGAGCGCCGGGGGCAGCTTCGTGCGCGAGACGCCCTTTCATGCCGAGACGGTGGCCGCCCGGCTCGCGGCGACGGGGGCGAACCTGCTCGCCAGCGTCCCCGCGCACCTGCGCGGGCTCGAGCTGCTCGCCGAGCTGCCGAATCTCGAGCGCGTCGTCTCCTCGGGCGCGCCGCTGCCCGCCGAGACGGCTCGGATGGTTCGCGAGCGGTTCGGGATGAAGGTCACCGAGATCTTCGGCTCCTCGGAGACCGGGGGCATCGCCTGGCGCGACGAGCCCGAGCGACCTTGGGAGCCTCTGCCGGGCGCCGCGGTGAGCGCCGACCCCGAGGGGCGACTGCTGCTCGACTCGCCCTTCCTGCCGCCGGAGGCCCGCCGGCCCCACCCGTGCGATGACCGGATCGAAATGCTAGACGAGGGGCGGTTTCGCCTTCTTGGCCGGCTCGACGGCGTCGTCAAGATAGGCGGCAAACGCATCTCCCTCGCCGAGATCGAGCGACGCCTGCTCGCGTGCGAGGGGGTCAAGGACGCGGCCGCGCTGTCGGTCCAGGTCCAGAGCGCGCGAGGCGCCGAGATCTGGGCCGCGGTCGTCGCCCCTGGCCGCACGGTCGCACAGATCAAGAGCGAGCTTCGCCGCTGGCTCGACCCGGTGACCCTGCCGCGGCGCATCAAGCTCGTAGAGAAGCTGCCACGAGAGGAGAACGGCAAGTTGACCCGTAGCAAGCTGCAGGCCCTGCTCGACGAGCCCGTGACCGAGCTAGAGCCCCAGGCCGAGAAGCGCGTGGAGAAGGAAGGCGCCGAGGCTTGGGATCTCGAGTACCGCATCCCCGAGAGCCTCCTCTACTTCCGCGGCCACTTCGACGGGCACCCCATCCTGCCGGGCGTGGTGCAGCTCAACACGCTGGTGCTCGCCCAGATCTCGCGGCTGTGGCCCGACCTTGGCCATCCGCGGCGCATCGTGCGGCTGAAGTTCAAGAAGATCATCGAGCCCGGCGCGCTCGTCTGCCTGCGGCTCGAGAGGCCCTCGGGCGCGCCGCGCGTCCACTTCCAGATCTCCGATCAAGCCGGCGAGGCGGCCGGGTATGCGTCGGGCAGCTTCGTCTTCGCCTGAGCGGCCATGCCCGCGGCCCAGGCCGCAGGGCTCCGAGCTCCTGCTCGCCGGCTCGGATGCCCACGGGTACGCCCTGGCCGATACTGAACATGCCTGCTAGTTTGCCCGGCTTCCCCGGCGCTCCCCGATGACCGACTTTCGCCCCTGCATCCTGATCCCGACCTACAACAATCCGGCGACCATCCGCTCGGTCGTCGAGCGCGTGCGCCGGCACCTCGCCGACGTCGTGGTCATCGACGACTGCAGCGCCGACGAGGGCAAGCAGGCCGTCGAGGCGCTCGCGCGCGACGGCCTGACACACACGCACCGGCGCGAGCGAAACGGCGGCAAGGGGGCGGCGGTCAAGACCGGCTTCGAGGTTGCCGACCGGCTCGGCTTCACGCACGCGCTGCAGGTCGACGCCGACGGCCAGCACGCCCTCGACGACATCCCGCGCTTCATCGAGGCGGCGCGCCAGAAGCCCGAGTCGCTCGTGCTCGGCGCGCCGGTCTTCGACGAGACCGTGCCCAAGGCGCGGCTCAAGGCGCGGCAGATCACCATCTTCTGGACCAACCTCGAGACCGGCGGCAAGGTCATCGAGGATCCGATGTGCGGCTTCCGGGTCTACCCGCTGAAGGCAGCGCTCGCCGCCGGCGCTCGCGGCGACCGCATGGACTTCGACCCGGAGATCGCGGTGCGCATGGTCTGGGACCAGGTCCCGGTGATCAACCTGCCGACCAAGGTGCGCTACCTCAGCGCCGAAGAGGGCGGGGTCTCGCACTTCAAGATGTTCCGCGACAACGCGCTCATCAGCTGGATGCACACGCGACTGGTCGCGACCGCGATGGCGCGCTGGTTCCTCGGGCTCTTCGGCTGGAGGCGCAGGGCGCGAGCATGAGCGGCGGCGCGTGGATGCACGTCGCCGAAAAGGGCGGCGTTTGGGGGATCCGCTTCGTGGTCTGGCTGGCCACCGCGTTTGGCCGCGGCGCCGCGCGCCTGTTCCTGTGCTTCCTGGCCCTCTACTACGCGGTCTTCCACGGCAACGTTCGCCGGGCCTCCGCGCGCTACCTGCAGCGCCTGCACGGCGTACCCGCCGGCTTTGCCGCCGTCTACCGGCACGTGCTCACCTTCGCCCGGGTGACGCTCGACCGGCTCTTCTTCGCCGCCGGCAAGTCAAAGCCCTTCCAGATCAGCTTCCACGGCGAGGAGCACCTGCGGAAGCTGCGCGACGAGAAGAAGGGCGCGCTGCTCGTGCTCGCCCACCACGGCAGCTTCGAGGCCGCCCACGCGCTGTCGAGCGAGCGGCAGCTCGCCATCAACATCCTCGGCAACTTCAGCAACGCGCGGATGCTCAACGAGGCGCTGCGCAAGGCCGGGCCGGGGGTCAACGCGCGGCTCATCGACATCAGCAGCGAGGTGGACTTCGTCTTCAAGGTGCAGGAGCGCATCGAGGCCGGCGAGCTCGTCGCCACCATGGGCGACCGGGTCGGGCCGGACGGCAAGCAGGTAGCCGTCGACTTCCTCGGCCACCCGGCTCCCTTCCCGACCGGCCCGTACCTGCTCGCCGCGGCGCTCGGCTGCCCGGTCTACCTCGCCTTCGGCATCTACTCGGAGCCCAACCGCTATGACCTCTACTGTGAGCCGTTCGCCGAGCGGATAGTCCTGCCGCGCGCGACGCGCGCCCAGGCGTTGGCTGAATACGTGCAAATCTACGCGCGCCGACTGGAGCACTTCTGCCGACTCGCGCCGAACAACTGGTTCAACTTCTACGACTTTTGGAGCGCAAACTGATGAGCGAGAAGCTGCCGGTCATCCGCATCGGAACCGATCCCCTCAACATCGAGGCCGTGCTCGCCCTCGCGCACGGCCGGGCCATCGCCGCGCTCGACGACTCGCCCGCGCTGCTCGCGCGCATCGAGCAGAGCAACGCGGTGCTCAACAAGAAGCTGAGCGCGGGCTTCACCATCTACGGGGTGAGCACCGGCTTTGGCGACTCGTGCACGAATAAGGTCTCGCCCGAGCTCGCGCTGCAGATGCCGCACAACCTGCTGCGCTACCACGGCTGCGGCACCGGTCGCATCTTCGACCCCGTCCAGGCGACGGCGATCACCGCGGTGCGGCTGGCCGCACTCGGGCGCGGCTACTCGGGCGCGCGGCCGGTGCTCCTGCAGCGGCTGTGCGACTTCATCAACCTGGGCATCGCCCCGCAGATCCCCGAGGAGGGCTCGGTCGGCGCCAGCGGCGATCTGACGCCGCTCTCCTACCTGGCCGCGGCGCTCATCGGCGAGCGCGAGGTCTTCCTGCGCGGCGAGCCGATGACGGCCGCCGAGGCGCTGAGCAAGGTCGGGCTCGCGCCGCTCGCGCTCGCCCCCAAGGAGAGCCTGGCGCTGATGAACGGCACCAGCGTGATGACCGCGCTCGGCTGCTTCGTCTTCGACAAGGCCAAGCGCCTGGCGCGCCTGAGCGCGGCGATCACCGCGCTGGCCAGCGACGCGATGCGCGGCGAGGCGGCGCACTTCGACGACCGCATCTTCGCCCTCAAGCCTCACCCAGGGCAGCGGATGGTCGCCCGCTGGATCGCCGAGCACCTCGAGTTCGTTTCCGGCCAGACCCCGCGCGCGGTGCGCGTCCAGGACCGCTACTCGATCCGCTGCGCGCCCCACGTCATCGGCGTGCTCGTCGACGCGCTGCCCGCGGCCCGGAAGATGCTCGAGATCGAGCTCAACAGCGTCAACGACAACCCGATCATTGACCCCGAGACCGGCGACATCCTCCACAGCGGCAACTTCTACGGCGGCCATGTCTGCTTCGCGATGGACGGGCTGAAGAACGCCATCGCCAACCTGGCCGACCTGCACGACCGGCAGCTCGCGCTGATGTGCAACGAGTGCTTCAGCAATGGCCTGCCGGCCAACCTGGTCGCGATCAAGGGCCCGGAGTTCGCCGTGCACCAGGGCTACAAGGCGATGCAGATCACCGCCTCGGCCCTGACCGCCGAAGCGCTCAAGCTGACGATGCCCGCCAGCGTCTTCAGCCGCTCGACCGAGTGCCACAACCAAGACAAGGTCTCGATGGGCACCATCGCCGCCCGCGACGCGCTGCGCGTGCTCGAGCTGACCGAGCGGGTCGCCGTCATCGCGCTCATGGCCTGCTGCCAGGCGATCGACATTCGCGGCCCCGAGACCTGCCGGCCGCGCACCCGGCAGATCCACGCCGCGGTCCGCGAGGTGAGCCCACTGATGCTGGCCGACCGGCGCCTGGACGTCGATATCGTCAAGGTGCTCGAGGCCTGGAACGCCGGCGGGCTGCCCATCGGCGAGGCCGGCGAGCCGTGAGGCATGCCGACCACGCGGTCTCCGTCGAGCTCGAGGTCCCCTTCCACGACGTAGACTCGCAGCGCGTCGTCTGGCACGGCCACTACCTCAAGTACCTGGAGATCGCGCGCTGCGCCCTGCTGCGCGCGCGCGGCCTCGACGTCGAGCAGGTCCTCGCGCTCGGCTACCAGTTCATGGTCGGCGAGAGCCACTGCAGGCACTTGCGCCCGCTCGTCTACGGCAGCCGCTTTCGCGTCACCGCCTGGTTCGTCGAGGTCGAGCAGCGCCTCGACGTCGAGTACGAGCTGTTCGACCTGACCAACAGCCGCCGCTGCGCCACGGCGCGCACCATGCTGGTCACCACCGACCTCGAAGGTCGCATGTGCTTGGCGACGCCCGCACAGATTCTCGAACGATTGCCGCAGCTTACGGCGTAGGGAACCGGCAGCAGTCGGGCTCGGCTTGGGACGCGCAGGCCCGAGGGCCGCCTCGCAGCGCGACAGACCCGGCCCCGGGGCATCCCGCGCCGAGGCTTCGCTATCGCAAACTGTCGAGCAGCTGGCAGTAGTGGGCGGCCCCTCGTCAGTGGGCTAGGATGAGCGCCGACCATGGCTGCTTTCGAGACCACGCCGTTTGATCGCTCGGCCCAGCGCTACAACGCGGTCGTTGCCCTAGGTAGCTGGTGTTTTTCTGTAGACGATGCGGGCGGCATCTGAAAGATGCCGCCCCATGAGTCTTGGCCGTACGCCTGCTGGTGCTGACCTGTTTCGGAATCCGG
>JBMNNX010000102.1:0-20752 GCA_050942745.1 Myxococcales bacterium | reverse complement strand
GAGAGGATACCGGAGAGCGAGCGGCTGTTGCCGATCTGGCTGCCGAGCACCGCGACCGACTCGTCGCCGGCCACCCCGTCGAGCGATGCGGGGGCGCCGGCGTGCAGCGAGATGCCGAAGTCGTTGGTGTTCTTGAGGTTGACCTCCATGATCACCGCCTCGACGAAGACCTGGCGGCGGGCGATGTCGAGCTGCTCGATCACCTTCACGAGGTTCCGGTAGTCGGTGTTGTTGGCGACGATGACCAGGGAGTTGGTGCCCTTGTCGGCGGTGATCTTCATCTCGCCCGAAAACAGGTCGGCCACCGTCGGCGGGGTCTTGGCGCCGCCGGCCTGGGGCTGCGGGCGCGGGGTGGCGGGGCGGTTGATGCCCTGGGTGAGCGAGGCGAGCGTCGAGGCGAGCTCCTCGGCGTTGGCGTTCTCGAGGTAGTAGACGTGCACCTGTCCCTCACCGGGCACCGGGGTGTCGAGGTGGGTGAGCAGCACCTCGATGCGCTCGAAGGCCTTGTCGTTGGCGACGATGATGAGCTTGTTGGTGCGCTCGTCGGCGATGAGCTGCGAGAGGCTGGCCGGGTCCTCGCTCGACTTGGCGTTGGTCGACCCGGTACTGGTGGGGGCGGGCTTGGCGGGGGTGGGGCGCCGGCCGGCGATGGCGGCTCCCGAGCGCTGGCCGGGCTGGCGCTGCTTCTCTTCGAAGACCGAGCGGATCTTCTCGGCGATGTCGGTGGCGGCCGCGTACTGGATCTGCACCACGCGGATCTCGTGGGACGAGGCGGGCTGGTCGAGCCGCTCGATGATGCGCTCGAGCCGGTGCATGTTCAGCCCGATGTCGTTGACGATGATCGTGTCGGGCGGAAAGGCGATGGTGTCGCCGTCGCGCGAGACGAGCTGCTGGATGACCGCGCGCACCGGCTCGGCCTCGACGTAGCTGAGGCGAAACAGCTTGGTCATCATCTGCTCGTTGAGCGTGTAGGGCTCGCCTACCTCGAGCATCGTCGGGATGTTCGACTGCTTGCCGGCGCGCTTCTCGACGATCTTCATGTACTTGCCGGCCGGGTAGAGCGTCAGGCCGTTGGCGTCGAGGGCCGACAGGAAGGCCGCGTAGGCCTCGTCGGCGGTGACGCCGATCTTGCCGTGCTCGGGGCCGATGATGGTGATCTTGCCGCGGATGTTGTCCGGCAGGATGAACAGCTTGCCGGTCATGTCCGAGATCGTCTGGACGAGCTTGTCGATGTCGACCTTTTCGAAGTCGAGCATGAAGCGGCCCTTCGACTTGAGGCTCTTGCGGTCGAGGCCCTTCTGATCCTCGACCTTCAGCTCGGCGGGCGGCTCGCGCGGGGTCTCCGGCGCGCCCTTGGGCAGCTTGACCTTGACGGGCTGGGCCAGGGCGGTGCCCGAGAGGAAGGCCGCAACGAGCGCGGCGACGAGGGTCGATCGAAGCGAAAGGTGCATGGTCTTGGGGGTCACTGGGGGCGGCGCGCGTGCCGAAAAGCGGCGCGCGCTACCGCACGTTGTAGGTCTTGCGGACAGGACTGCCGCCGCGCTCGAGCTCTATCTCGATGCGGCTCGAGTCCTTGAGCTTGGAGTAGACCTCGAGGGCTTTGTCCGGGCTGTTGATCTCGTAGCCGTTGATGCGGCGGATCACGTCGCCGTTCTGGATGCCGATCTTCGAGTAGAGCGAGTTGGGCCGGATGGAGAACAGCTTGAACCCGGTGGCCTGCCCGTCCTTGAAGGCCGGCACGATGCGCGCCTGCATGGCGATGTCGTTGAGGTTGGACATCGCCTTGGTGATCTCGTCCCTGGGGATTTCGTAGGTGTCCTGGCTCAGCGCGCGGATGCCCTTGCCCAGGTCCGAGGAGGGTGGGGCCGAGGTGTTGGCGGCGACCGCGGTGTGCTTGGGCGCCGAGGCGACCGGCAGCGGGGTCGAGCCGTCGCCGGCCTCGTTGTCGATGTACTCCTTGCGGCCGTTGTTGTTGATGATCACCCGCCAGCGCTCGATGGCGATGACCTCGGCGGTCTGGATGGTGTCGCCGATCATGTAGACGGCGGTCGTGTTGGCCGTCAGATCCTCGATGCTCGCCATCGACCACTCGGGCAGGTTGGCGACTATCGTGCCGGTCAGCCGCACCCGCAGGCCGGTCTTGACCGGGTCCTGGCTGTCGAGATCGGGCAGCGCAGGCGTGTCGTCGCCGCCTTCGACGACCTCGGGCTCGGGCTTGGGCAGCTCGAGCCCGGTGAGCTTGGAGAGGGCCTCGGGCGACAGCTGCGTCTTCTGGGTCTTGCGGGTGGAGTGGCTCGAAGCCTTTTGCTGCCCGAGATCCGGCGGCGGGGTGAGCCGGGCGGCGACGAAGACGTTGACCGTCTTGGCCAACAGCCAGGCGGCCAGGAGCAGGAACGTCAGGTTCACCACCCAGAAGTATTTGCGGAAGAGCAGTTCCATACTGTTGTCGCGCTCCGCTGCTTGCGTGCCTGCCACCTGTGCGACGACCGCCCGTTGCTGCCGGCAGCCATCCGTCGGCCCGAACCAACCGCCAACGGGGCCGATGGCATCCCCAAAAAAGTCCTCGCCTGCCGGGCGGCCATCAGTCGTTCGCTTCTTGAAGCTGCTATGGCAAGAGTCGTGCCGAAGATCGGGCCGGGCGACGGGTTTGCAACCGTCTGAAAGTGCAGAGGAAAAGGCGCGCCATCGGCGCGGGGCCGGCGCCAATAGCTCGGTGTGCGACATTTTGTCAAAGGCGCTCGCAGTCGGAGCGACAAAGCGACGAAAGAGAGCGCGGGGCGACCGCCCGGCTGGCGGTCTGCCGACGCGGGGCCGGGCCTGTGGTCCTTCCGGCGGATCGCGAGCCTCGGCACCGGTGCTCTGTCCGGCGGTCTCCCCGTGTGCCAAGAGCGCCGTCGCCCGGCGGCCCGCGGGCCTTTTCGCCGCCTCGACGCACCCTTCACTGACGCGGCGGGCGCCTGGGGATGGAGCCAGCTCACCGCTGCCGGGCGGGCGCTGCGCGGCCGTCGATCCCAGAACGGCCGCCGCCCTCCGCGGTCGGCAGGGGCGCACACGTTCGGCCGAGGAGCCGCCGCCGCGGCCGCTATCGATTCCCCGCCGGGCGCATTGCCAAGCGCCCGTACCGACCCGCCGCACGCTCCGGCTGGCGAGCAGCCGCCGGGTCGGGTCCTCTGCCGGGCCCGAACCGACCCGCCGCGCGCGCCAGAGATTGCCCGAAACCCGTGAGGATGCGCGGCCCCGAAGCGGCCGAGCCCTATCCGCGCCTGTCCGCCTGCTCGTCGCCGTCCAGCTCCAGGCGGTCGAGCTTGCGGTAGATGGTCCGCGCGGCGATCCCGAGCAGCTTCGCCGCGAGGGTCTTGTCGCCCTTGGTGTGGCGCAGCGTCTCGCGGATGACCTTCAGCTCGACCTCCTCCATCGGCGTCCCCACGGGGATGAGGATGTGCCGCTCGGAGCCGAGCGGGCCTCCGCGAACGCTCTCGGGAAGGTCTTCGAGCTCGATCGTCGAGGTGCGCGAGAGCACGACCGCTCGCTCGATGGCGTTCTCGAGCTCGCGCACGTTGCCCGGCCAGGCGTAGCGCTCCAGCCTCTCGAGCGCCGCGTGGGAGAGGCCGGCCATCGGCTTTTGGTTCTTGCCGGCGTACATGCGCAGGAAGTGGTCGGCGAGCAGAGGGATGTCCTCACGCCGTTCGCGCAGCGGCGGCAGCCGGATCTGCACGACGTTGAGCCGGTAGTACAGGTCGTCGCGGAAGCGCCCCTCGTCGACGAGCTTGCGCAGGTCCTTGTTGGTGCCGGCGACTATCCGCACGTCGACCTTGATGGGCCCGCTGCCGCCCAGGCGCTCGATCTCGCCCTCCTGAAGCACGCGCAGCAGCTTCACCTGCACCGACGGGCTCATCTCGCCGACCTCGTCGAGGAACAGCGTGCCGCCGCTCGCGCGCTCGAAGCGGCCCTCCTTTCGCGCGATGGCGCCGGTGAAAGCGCCGCGCTCGTAGCCGAACAGCTCGCTCTCGAGGATGGTCTCGGGGATGGCCGCGCAGTTGATGGGGACGAAGGCACCGGAGGCTCGGCTCGACCCCTCGTGGAGCGCCCGGGCGAACAGCTCCTTTCCCGTGCCGCTCTCGCCTAGCAGCAGCACGGTCGCCGTCGAGGGTGCCGCCTGCAGCAGCGTGTTCATCACCGCCCGGAAGGCGGGGCTCTGGCCGATGATCGCTCGCCGGCCGCCCGCCGAGAACTCGGCGAGCCGGGCCTTGAGGGCTCGATTCTCGGCGACCAGCGAATAGCGCTCGAACGCCTGGCGCACGACCTTGACGATGGCGTGGCGCTTGAGCGGCTTGGTGATGAAGTCGTAAGCGCCCTCCTTCATCGCCTCGACCGCGGCCTCGACGGTGCCGTAGGCGGTGATGAGCACGACCTCGGTCTCGGGCGAGACGGTCTTGGCGGCACGCAGCAGCTCGGTGCCGCTCATCCCCGGCATCATCAAGTCGGTGACGAGCACCTGAACCGGCTCGCGGCGCAGCGCTTCGAGCGCGTCGATGCCGTTGTGGGCCGCCCGGGTGCGCAGGCCCTCCTTGGCGAAGATGCGGCAGAGCGACTCGACGTTGGCCCGATCGTCGTCGACGAGGAGAACCAGGGGCGCGTCGGGCGAGGGCTCGGGCGGCGAGACGGGAGGAGCGTCGATAGTCATGGGATGGACCTGAAGGCGGCTGCCCGACGTGGCGGCACCGCGCCGACAGAGTGCTCGCAGGCCGGGCCTGCGCGCAGCGGCACGGGCGCGGCTCGGGCGGGCGGTACGGAAGCTCGAATGTCCCCGACGCCGCCGACCCCTCGGCTGCGCTCGGCGCGGCGGGCTGTGGTGGCAGGGCGGTCTGGACCGGTCGAAGTCAACGGGGAGCCTCGAAAGCTCGTGGAGAATGCGTGCCGGCGAGCCGTCGATAGCTGCCCGCTCGGTCGCTGGCGGGGCACGTTCCAACAACCGAGCGAGCGGCGCAAGCATTCCGGTGAAGCCTCGGCGCGACGCGGGGCGGGGCGGAGAAAAAGAGAAGCGGCGCGCCGTCGCCAGCGCGCCGCTTCACGGAATGCGGATGCTCGAAAGGCCGCCTACGGGGCGACGACGCACGCGGGGTCGTAGGCGCAGTCCGAGTCTTCGCAGTCGGCCTTGCCGTCGCCCTCGTCGTCACTTCCGTCGGTGCAGCTCCCGATGACGCCTTCGGCCGGGCACAGCTCGGTGAACTTCGGCCCGGTAAAGATGCCTCCGACCGGGTCCATGCAGTCGGTGTCGGCGCAGTCGACCGCGCCGTCGCCGTCGTTGTCGTAGCCGTCGCCGCAGCTCGCCTCTTTCCTTGCGCCCCAACTGCACTTGCAGCCGTCGCCGCAGCCGAGCAGCGCGCAGGTGGCCATCATCACCATGTCGCCGGCGCCGCAGTTCACGCAGATGTCCAGGCACACGGCCATGCACTCGTCGTCGTCGCAGTCGACCAGCGTGTCGCCGTCGTCGTCGACGCCGTTGTCACAGATCTCGGCCTGCTGCTGCTGGCAGGCCGGATCGGCCGCGCAGTCGGTGTCCTGGCAGTCGAAGAAGGTGTCGCCGTCGTTGTCCTGGCCATCGACGCAGTTCGTCTCGCGGTTGCAGGCCGGGTCCAGGGCGCAGTCGGTGTCGAAGCAGTCGATGCTGCCGTCGTGGTCGTTGTCGAGCTGGTCGGCGCAGTTGGTCTCCTTGCAGGCCGGGTCGTTGCTGCAGTCGCTGTCGAGGCAGTCGACCTTGCCGTCGTTGTCGTTGTCGAGCATGTCGGCGCAGTTCGACTCGACCTGGCAGGCCGCGTGGGCCGCGCAGTCGGCGTCGGCGCAGTCGACCAGACTGTCCGCGTCGTTGTCGATGCCGTCGGTGCAGTTTTCGGCCGAGGCGCAGACGGGCTTGCCCTGGCAGTCCGGGTCCTGGCAGTCGGTCAGCCCGTCGAAGTCGTCGTCCTTGCCGTCGACGCAGTTCGACTCGGTGGTCGGCGCGCAGACGGCGAACACCTTGCACTCGCCGTCGTCGCAGTCGGTCTTGCCGTCGGAGTCGTTGTCCATGCCGTCGAGGCAGGCGTCCTCGGTGTTTTCGCCGAGCGTGCAGGCCTGCGAGGTGGCGCAGTCGCGGTCGTCGCAGTCGACGTCGCCGTTGCTGTTGTCGTCCATCCCGTTGTCGCACACCTCGGTGCCCATGCAGGCCTGGTCGGTGGCGCACGCCGGGTCGAAGCAGTCGGTGAGGCCGTTGTCGTCGTTGTCGATGGAGTCGGAGCAGTTCTCGAAGGCTGCGCAGACGGGCCTGCTCGCGCAGTCCGGGTCCTTGCAGTCGACGAGGCCGTCGTCATCGTCGTCGACGGTGTTGATGCAGTCCTCGACGGCGACGCAGCTCGGGTCCTCGGCGCAGTCGGGGTCGAAGCAGTCGATCTTGCCGTCGTCGTCGTCGTCTTCGTGGTTGTTGCAGATTTCGGCGACGGCGGTGCACACGGGGTCTTCGCGGCAGTCCGGGTCCGCGCAGTCGGCCTTCAGGTCGCCGTCGTCGTCCTGGGCGTTGTCACAAATCTCGACGAGGCCGGCGTCGACCTCCTTGCCCGGCTCCTCGCTGTCACCGCAACCCGCCGAAATGAACACCAGTCCGAGGGCAAAGAAAAACACCTGGAATTTGCGCGCCATTTTCTATTCCCCACGCTTGCACGGGCGCCGCCCGCCAGTGATTTGAGAAGGGGAAGTGTAAGCCAGTCGCCGTACGGCTGACAAGCGAGGCACCGGACGAGCGCAGGGCGACGCGCGGCGTGTGGGCGCGCCAGAGCACCGCCCGA
The DNA here is from genome assembly GCA_050942745.1 of Myxococcales bacterium. GTDB lineage: Bacteria > Myxococcota > Myxococcia > Myxococcales > UBA5297 > UBA10939. Next base: position 13,934 of record JBMNNX010000102.1, on the reverse strand, counting down.
AGACCCCGCGAATCTTATCGCCGTGATGTCAGCATCGCGGCCACAAGGACGGATTTCGCGGGAGCGAGAGCGCCCGCGGCGGCAAGCCTGCGCGCAGACCTTCCGGGAATCAGATGGCTCGGTTCGGGGCGTGGCTCACGGCGCTCGCGCAGGCAGGGCGAGGACAGCCATCGCGCAGGCCAAGAAGAAGAGGGCGGTCCTCGCGGACCGCCCTCTACCAACTCTGCCTCTTCGACGGCCGGTTCAGAGCACCTCGACCTGATCTCCATTGGCGAGCGTGCAGCGCCCGTCGCGAGGATTGCCCCCGGTGCGGATGATGTCGGCCGGCGCCGGCTCGAGGCGGCGTCCCGAGACCTCCATCGCGATCATGCGGACCATCGCCTTGTCGAGCCTCGTGACGAAGTAGCAGGGGAGCGTCGGCTCTTTGTGTGGGTTGCCGACGCCGCTGTCGTCGGTGAGGAAGAGATAGCGCCCGCCGGTGAGCTGAGCTTCCGAGCGCATCGTCGCTTCGGCGAGCTCGTCCACCCCGCTGGCGGCGACCGGGTAGATGCGAACACCCTTGCTGCGCGCCAGGCGGACGCCTTCGAGCAGCGCGTCCTCTCGCCCGACGTGACGCGGGGCGTCGGCGATGTGGAAGAGCACTCGGGCGGTCGCGCCGCCACGCCAGGAGAGCCGCATCGCCTCGTCGAGGGCTACCTCCGGCGTCTCCGGAAAATCGCCGCCTCCGCCGGAGTATTGGGCGCTGAGCGCGTTCTGGATGGTCTGCAGGTCGCTGAAGTCGTAGCTGCGCGCGAGGTAGTCGTCGCCGTGGTCGCGGTAGACGACCAGCGCCCAGCGCTGATCGACCATCGGGTAGAGCTCGCGGATGGCCGTCGAGATCCCTTTGACCTCGGCCTTCAGGTACTCGAGCTCGTCGCCCATGCTGCCGGTGGTGTCGAGCATCAGCGCGACGTCGAGCGCGAGGACCTCCTCGACGCGCGCCTCGGCAATGGTCAGCACCGCCGAGGCGGCGCCGGCCTGCACCGTCGTCGAGGCGCTCGCGTTTCCCGAGCGCGCGACGATTTCGAGCTCCTCGCCCCGCGCGACCTTGTCCCAGGCAGGGAAGTAGTAGACCCGTCCGTCGGCGCCGGTCGGGCCGCGGAAGAGATCCTGGCCGCGGTGCAGCACCGTGACCTCGGCGCCCGCGGCCGCGCGCCCGGCGCCTTCCTTGACGTCGATGACCAACCGGTCGGCTCGCGGGGCGCGCGGCAGTCCTGCGAGCTGTTGCTGCTCGAGACGCTCCAGATAATCGAGGAAGAAATCGAAGTTGAGGTTGTCGTCCCAGGCGCCGGCGGTCAGGGTTCCCGCTTTGATGCCTCCGGGGTCTTCCGCGCCTTCGCTGCTCGGCGGCATGTAGGTTTCGTCGCCGGGAGTCGGAATGCCGGGACCAGCCCTTTCGGACGCGTCGTCAGCGCATCCGCCATGACTTCTCGGGTGGTTGGCACAGCGAGCGCCGCCTTCGCGGGAGCCATTCGCGACACGGGTGTCAGGCATCGCCCTTCATCCGGCAGCAGATAAGACCGAGGGCCTCTCCAGCGCGTGGCGGAGAGGCCCTCGGTGAGGCCGGGAGGCCGGCACAGCGCGCCGATCCTCGTTTCGGTCGTCGAGAAGTCGCCCGACTTCGCTCCAGGCGACCGCGGGGATCAGCTTCCGCTGACGGCCAGCTCGGCGAAGCGGATGGTCGGCGCGGCGACGCTGCCCCGGAATTCGAGGTCGTTGGCGACCCCGTCGATGGCGCCGAGCATCTCGAGCATGTTCCCGGCGACCGTGACCTCCTGGACCGGGTAGGCGAGCTCGCCGTTCTCTATCCAGATGCCGTTGGCGCCGCGCGAGTAGTCGCCGGTGACCGTGTTGGCCCCGCGCCCGAGCATCGCGGTGACGTAGAAGCCCTGCTTCACCTCGGCGATGAGCTCCTCGGGCGCGACCTCGCCAGGCTGCAGGTAGAAGTTGTTGAGCCCAATGCCCGGCAGGCTCGCGTAGCTGCGCGCGGCGTTGCCCGTCGTCTTCGCCCCCGCCTTGCGCGCCGTGAAGGTGTCGTAGAGGTAGCTCGTGAGGACGCCCTTCTCGATGACCGGCGTGCGGCGCGTCGGCACGCCATCGCCGTCGAACGGGCTGGTGCCCAGGCCGCGCGGCAGCAGGCCGTCGTCGAGGATGGTGATCGCCTCCGGCGCGATGCGTTTGCCGAGCTTGCCGTGCAGGAAGCTCGCTTTCTTGTGGACCATGTCGCCGTTGACCGCACCGGCTATCCCGCCGATGAACGAGGCCGCCATCCGCGGGTCGAGCACCACCGGGACGCGCTGCGTCTTCACCTTGCGCGCTCCGAGCATCCGCACCGCGCGCTCTGCGGCCTTCCTGCCAATCGCCTCGGCCGGCTCGAGCTCGGAGAGGAAGCGCTTGTAGTCGAGCCAGTAGCTCGTCTGGAGCTGGTCGCCGTCCGCGGCTACGGGCGCGGCCCACAAGAAGATCGAGGTGGAGCGATAGGAGTCGCACACGCCCTCGCTCGAGCAGAACCACACCTCGGAGACGTTGTCGCCCGCGCTCACCGCCTCGAAGGCCTTGATGCGCGGGTCTACGTCCCTGGCCGCCCGCTCCATCTCGCGCGCCATCGCGATGCGCCAGTCGCCAGAGAGCTCGGCAACCTGCGGATCGAAAAGATTCAGCCCTGAGACGCGTTTCTTGAGATCGGCCTTCGTCGGGAAGCCGTTGTTCTTGTCCGGCGCGGAGACCCTGGCGACGGCGATCGCCCGCTCGACGACTTCGTCAACGCGCCCCTCGTCCAGCGCGCTCGTGTAGGTGAAGCCGAGCCGGCCCTCGACGAGCACCCGCAGGCCGAGCTCTTTGGATGTCGCCTGGGTCAGATCCTCGACCTCGCCGTCGCGCACCTTGACCGAGCTCTCCCGGTCAACCTCGAGCCAGGCTTCGGCCTGCTTTGCGCCCTTGCGTTTTGCCCGCTCGACTACCTTCTTCGCGATCGCCTCGTAGTTCATCGCGCTCTCCTGAAGCCTCAAACCATCGCCCTGGCCGCGACCTTGGTGCCGCCGACTGTCACTTCGTCGATGCGCACGGTAGGCAGGCCCACGCCGACCGGCACGCTCTGGCCGTCCTTGCCGCAGGTGCCGATGCCCGGGTCGGGCTTCGGGTCGCAGCCGACCATCGAGACGCGCTTGAGCGCCTCGGGGCCGACGCCGATGAGGGTCGCGTTCTTGACCGGCGCAGTGAGCTTGCCGTTTTCGATGAGGTAGGCCTCGCTCACCTCGAAGACGAAGTTGCCGTTGGTGATGTCTACTTGCCCGCCGCCGAGCTGCGCAGCGTAGAGGCCGAACTTGACCGAACGCACGATGTCCTCGGGCGTCTCGTCGCCGGGCGCGAGGTAGGTGTTGGTCATGCGCGGCAGCGGCGCGTGGCGGAAGCTCTGGCGCCGCCCGCTGCCAGTGGACTTCGCGCCCATCAGCTTGGCGTTGAGGGAGTCGTACATGTACCCGCGCAGCACGCCCTTCTCGATGAGGACCTTGTACTCGCCGGGGTTGCCCTCGTCGTCGACGTTCACCGAGCCGCGGGCGTTGGCCATCGTGCCGTCGTCGATGACGGTGACCTTTTCGCTGGCGACCTGCTGGCCGACCTTGCCGGCGAAGAGGCTCGTTCCCTTGCGGATGAAGTCGGCCTCCAGCCCGTGCCCGACCGCCTCGTGGAGCAGCACCCCGCTCCAGCCCGGCGCGAGCACCACGGTCTGCGGGCCGGTCGGAGCGTCCACCGCGCCGACGGTGGCGATCGCCTGGCGCACGGCCTCGCGCGCGATCTGCTCGGGCAGGAAGATGTCGAAGTGCGTGAAAGGGACGCGCCCGCCGCAGCCGTAGCTGCCGGTGCGCCGCTCGCCGTCCTTGGCGACAGCGACCACCGAAATGTGCATGCGGCAGAGGTCCTGCGTGTCCTCGGCGTACCGGCCGTCGCTGTTGGCGACCACGATGCGCTTGGTCGAGTCTACGTAGCTGCCCATCACCTGCGTGACGCGCTTGTCGGCGGCGCGGGCGGCGCGCTCGGCGCGCTTGAGCAGCTCGGCCTTTCGGGCGACCTCCACGGTCTCGAGCGCGGGGGTGACCGCGTAGTACTTCGGCACCGGCACGCGCGAGATCTTGACCGGCTGCGCGTAGCCGCCGCACGAGGCGATGAGCGCCGCGGTGCGTGCGGCGCGGTCGAGCGCCTCGTCATCGAGATCATCCGAGTAGGCGTAGCCGACCTTCGCGCCGCTGACGGCGCGGATGCCGACGCCCTCGACGCTGCCGACCTGGGCGCTCTTGATCTTCCTCTCGTCGAGCACGACCGCGGTGGTCGTCGCCTTCTCTACGTAGACCTCGGCGAGCTCGGCGCCGCGCTCCATGGCGAGCCCGATCAGCCGCTCGATCGTCGTCACTGGCAGCAGCGGCGCGGACGCGGGCTCGATGCGCGGGAGCGTCGGCAAGGCCTGCGTTTTGGGCGCCGCCTTGCGAGCGGCGGGCTTGCGGACGGTTCGCTGGCGTGCGGGGAGTGGCTTTGCGGGCATGAGAGACCTCGAGCGAGAGTCGGATGGCGTTGCGCTAGCACAACGAGCGCTCCGCTAGAAGCGACCGGCACGCCGCGCGACGGCTCTGACCTCAGGTCAACCCGGCACGCGTCGTCGAGCCATCCCGCGCTTTTCCGGCGTGGCGCGAGAACGGAGGACGACCGATCCGGCGCCCGTCGATCGGAGGATGGGACGCGCCCTTTGCGTCTGCCGCGGCGAGCGCGAATCGAGAACCGCTGCCCCCGGCGGACCGTCGGACGAAGGGCAGGCGGACGCGAGATCCCTATTCGACGCGCTCGAGCACCGCGGCGAAGAAGCCGTCCGTCCCGTGGACATGAGGCAGGAGCACGAGGTACGGCCCCTCGAGCTGCGCTCGCGCCTCGGGCGGCAGCGCCTCGCGAACTGGCACGACGCGAAAGCCCGGCGTTGCGGCCAGGAAGGCCTCGACGACGGCCTCGTCCTCCTCGCGGGCGACGCTGCAAGTCGCGTAGACGAGCCTCCCGCCGGGTCGCACGAGCCTGGAGAAGCGCTCGAGCAGCTCACGCTGCCGCGTCGCGTGGCGCGCGAAGTCCTCGGGCTCGAAGCGGTAGCGCGCGTCGGGGCTGCGGCGCAGCGCGCCCAGGCCCGTGCACGGCGCGTCAACGAGGACGCGATCCAGCTTGGCGGCGAGGCCCTTGAGCGCCCGGTCTGCCGCAGCGCCGCCGGGGATGGGTTTGACCCGCACGTTGTGGACACCGGCGCGGCGGGCGCGCTTCGCGAGCTCGTCGAGCCGCTCGGGGCCGACGTCCATGGCCCACAGCTCGCCCTTGTTTCCCATCGCCGCGGCCAGCGCGAGCGTCTTGCCGCCTGCGCCGGCGCAGGTGTCGGCGATCCGCTCGCCAGGCCTGGCTCCGACAATGAGCGACAAGAGCTGGCTGCCCTCGTCCTGGACCTCGAAGAGCCCCTCCTTGAACGACGGAAGGGCAAACACGTTGATCCGCTCCTCGACGATGAGCCCGAGCGGCGAGAGTCGGGTGGGCTTCGCGGCGACGCCTTCCTCCGAGAGCCGCTGAATGAGCGCGTCGCGACTGGTCTTGAGCGTGTTGACCCGAAGCGTGAGCGGGGCGCGCGTCGAGATCGCCCGCGCGAACGCGAGCGCGCTCTCGGCTCCGAGGTCGGCGACGAGCCGCTCGGCGAGGAAATCAGGCAGCGAGCCCTCGATTGCCACGCGCTCCTTGGGCGAGAGGTTGGCCGGCAGCGGATCGCGAACGCGTTCGAGCCGTGGGACCAGGCTCGCCGGCAGACCGAGAGCGCTCGCGGTCGCCGCCGGGGCGGCGCCTTCGAGCACCTCGAACGCTGCGAGCCGGGCCGCGTACATAAAGGAAGGAGCCGGCCGCGGCGGGTCGCCCCCGAACAGCGCGAAGTCGAGCAGGCGCTCCTTGCGCAGCAGCCCAAAGACCGCCTCACCGACGGCCCGGCGCTCTCCGCTGAAGAGGGCGCGCTCGCGCCGCAGCACCCTGTCGAGGGCGCGGTCGGCGAGCTGCCCTTCGCTGCGCACGGCCGCGTAGACCTCGAGGACCGCTGCGCGCACCAGGTTCATGCGCAGCGGTCGCTTGCTGCCGCGAGAGGCCGAAGGCTCCTTCTTTCGTTCGTCGCGCTTCATGGCCCGTGCAGTCTGCACGGGCGCGCTGCGGGCGCAAGCCCGATGGTCGGCGGCCCTTCGAGCGGGCAGGCCGCCTCGCCAGCGCGACCGCTGCGCGCGCGGCGCCTCGCGTGGCGAGCCGCAGGTGCTCTACCATCCGCCTGCCATCCCATCGCGGCGCCGAGGCCGGGGCTTCGCGAGCGGTCGGGTCTGCGGCCGGAGCCAGAGCATGTCCACGCGTCGAAACGAGCAGATCGAGCGCCACCTTCGTGCCGAGGCGAACTCCGCCCTCGTCAAAGGCGGCCTCTACGCCGCGCTCCTTGGCATCGTGTCCGGCAGCGCGGTGGCGATTGCCCTCGCCGCGGGCCTCGCCAAGGACCTGCTGCTTCCGGTGCTCTTCGCCTTCTTCGCCTCGGGGGTTTCGGGCGCCATCCACCTCGCGGCGAAAGCCGGCAAGGTAGACGGCTGGGTCGCGTACGCGCTGTTCATTCCCTTCGTTTCGCTGCCCACCTTCTTCTTCCTCGGCACCCACTTCCTGATGCCGTCGGGCGCGGCGACCTACATCACCGGGCCCATCTCGTACCTCTACCTGCTCGTCGTCTTCGTGACCGGCTTCCTCTTTCGACCGCGCCTCTCCGTGGTCTCGGGGCTCGTCGCCGGCGCCGGCTATCTCTTCGTCTACTTCCTGGCGCGCGAGTCGCTTCAGCAGATCAGCGCCGCCGATCCCGTCGTGCAGCAGGACCTGACCGCCTTCCCCATCTACTTCATCAAGGCGCTGATGATCGCCTTCGCCGGCGTTTTCGCGGCCGGGCTCGCCGTCATCTCGAAGCGGCTCATCGTGCGCGTCCTCGAGGAGTCGCAAAGCCGCGAGCACGTCAGCCGGCTGTTCGGGCAGTTCGTCAGCGAGGAGGTGAAGGAGAAGCTCGTCAACGACAAGGCCGGCATCGTCGGCGAGCGCAAGGATGTCGCAGTCCTCTTCAGCGACCTTCGCGGATTCTCTACGTGGAGCGAGAAGACCGAGCCGGAGCAGGTGGTCGCCCGCCTCAACGAGTATTTCGAGGCGATGGTCGAGTGCATCGCGGCCGAGGGCGGCGTCGTAGACAAGTTTATCGGCGACGCGATCATGGCGGTCTTCGGTGGCGTGTTGCCGCTCGAGAACCCGAGCGAGGCCGCGGTCCGCGCGGCGCTGCGGATGCGCGAGCGGCTCGCGCGCCTCAACGACACCTGGCGGGCGCGAGGGCTGCCGCCGCTCGAGAACGGCATCGGGCTGCACTACGGCAGCGTCCTGCAGGGTGCTATCGGCAGCTCGCAGCGCAAGGACTTCACCGTCATCGGCGACACGGTGAACATCGCCTCGCGCACCGAGGGACTCACCAAGGACTATCCCGAGCGCGTGCTCGTCACCGAGGAGCTGATGAGCCGCCTCGGCCCCGAGCTGCGCGGCCGCTGCGTCGCGCACGGGCTCGTGCGGGTGAAGGGCAGGACGGCCGAGGTCGCCATCTACGGGGTCGCGGCGTAGAGGACTGGAGCGCCAGCCTTCGTGCTGGCGGTCGTCGTCGCGGCCATACCGAATCCCTTCGACTTCGCCCCCGCCGCCTCAGCGTCGGGATCGACGCTCGCGGTGAATGGGGGCGAGGGGATGAAGCCGCAGGAGAAGAAGGATGGAGCGGCGGAGCTCCAGCTCCGCCAACGGACGCGCTGCGCGACGCGAGATCAGCCCGAGTCCTTCGAGAGACCCTTCGACGCCGCTCCCGCCGCCGCTGCGTCGGGCTCGACGCTCGCAGTGCATGGGGACCCCTTGGATGAAGCCGCGGGAGAAGAAGGATGGAGCGGCGGAGCTGCAGCTCCGCCAACGGACGCGATTGGCGAGGCGGGATCAGCCCGAGTCCTTCGAGAGGCCCTTCGACTCCGCTCAGGGTGAGCGGGGTGGGGCCACGCTTGCGCCCACCGCGATCCCGCCCGTTCGCGCCAGCCTCAACCCGCCTGCTGGATCTCAGGTCCGCCCGGTGCCGGCCGGCGTGCCGGATCGAGGACGAACGCCGCGGTGCGCAGCAGCTCGAGGTTCGCCGGAAAGCGCGCGAGCAGGTCGAACAGCAGCTCCCTGGCGCGAGGGGCGCTGACGAGCCCTTCGAGCGACGACGCGCAGGCGCCTGGCCAGACCGATCCGAGGCGCGAGCGCAGCTCCCAAGCGCGATCGCAGTCGAGGCCGCGGGCGCTCTCGAGCGCCTCGCGCATCCGCTCGCCGTGCATCTCGCGAACGCGCCAGGCCGCCTCCTCGTCTACGCCTAGCAGTGAGTCGAGCACCGCTCGCGGAGCCCAGCGCAAGTGCTTCTCGCGCACCCGCTGCGCCTGTTCGCCTCCGACCCCGCGCAGGCTCGCGAGCACCGCGAGCGGCACCTGATCGATCAGCCTGTCGCGAACCTTCCACGCGCGCTCGCTGCCCAATCCCGTCAGGCTGGCGGCGAGCGATTCGGGGCTTGCGGCGGCCTCGAGCTCCTCGCGCAGCTCCCAGGCCCGCTCCCCGTCGTCGCCCGCGAGGCTCGCCGCGACTTGCGAGGGCGCCCGCTCGCGCAGCTCTTCGCGAAGCTCGAAGGCCCGCGGGCTCGCGAGCCCCTCGAGGCTCGCCGCCACTTCGGCGGGCACCTGTCCCAACAGCTCGACGCGCAGCCGGTCCGACTCGTCGTCGTCCAGGCCGCGCAGGCTGAGCGCGACGTGCCGTGGCTCGAGCGCCTTGAGCGCATGGCGTAGCGTCCACGGGCCCTCGCCGGCGAGCCCGGTCAGCCCGCTCGCGATGACCGCGGGCACCGCAAAGGCGAGCTTCAGTCGGCGCTCGTCCGCGTCGCGACCGGACAGCCCGCACAGCAGGTGCGCGGCGACCGGCGGCTCGTGGCGCGACAGCTCGTCGCAGGTCGCGAGCAGCGCCTTGCGCACTGCGGCCTCGTCGTCCGGGCGCGTCAAGGGCAGTCGCGGGCGCGCGGCCGGCGCCGTCGGGCCGCAGGCGGCTCCCGGGTGCCCGATGCGCGCGAGCAGCAGCTCGAGCAGCTTCTCTTCGGCCTCCTCGAGCGAGGTCCAGGTGTTGTCGAACACGATCCAGCGCGCAGGGTCGGCGCGGGCGAAGGCCTTGAGCTCGCGATCCACGCGGTCGAGCAGACCCGAGCCCGCCTGCGCGAAGCGGCCGGTGGGCGCGCTCTCGCCGTTGGCGATACCGCGGCAGCGCCTGCGGGCCCTCGCGATGGCGGGCTCGACGTCGAGCAGCACGACCACGTCGGGCAGCAGCCCGCCGACGGCGAACTCGAGCGCTTGCGGCAGGCTCGCGTCGTCGAGGCCCCAGGCCTGACGCGCGGTCGCGAGCAACGAATAGAGGTAGCGGTCGGTGATTACCCAAGCGCCGCGCTCGAGCGCCGGGCGGATGAGCGTCTCGACGCGCTGGGCCTCGCGCGCGGCGAGCATCAGCAGCTCGGAGCGCTCCGAGAGCCGAAGGCCCTCTCGCCCGATGGCGCGCTCGGAGGAGTGGCCGACCGTTCCGAGCTCGCCCGCGTGGACGACCGGGTGTCCGAACTGCCGAAGCCGGGCTTCGATGCGGGTGGAGATGGTCGTCTTGCCGCTGCCGTCTATCCCTTCGATGTCGATGAGCACGCGGCGACCCTCAAGTCCCGAAAAGGCTCGGGCCCTCGCCCCAAACGAAAAAGCGGGCAACGGGTGCTGGTGGTGGCACCTGCCGGTACTGGCGATCCGCCTGGCTGCACGTCGATCGCCAGCCCCTCCCTCAGGCTTCACCAGGCGCCCACCCGCCATCGCAGCGGGCAGGCACCTCCCCCCGTCGCCGCCGCCGGCCTGCTCGGCAGGCTTGCCGCCAGCGACCCGTTGCCCGGGCTTTGTGGACAGCAAGTCCGGTGCCGCTCGGCGCCTGTCGCGGATACCAGAGGGAAGAGGGAGGCGTCGCGGCGCGCGCGGGTGGCGGCATGGTCAACCGGAGGTTCGTCGATGGGAAAGCGGCTTCCCGGCTTCGGTATGGCGCTTCGCTTCGACGGCGAGGCCGGGCGGGTGGTAGGGGCGCAGGGCAACGCGCCCGTCGCAGGTCGGTAGGGGCGCATGGCAATGCGCCAGTCGAGGAATCACGCGGAGGCGCTGGCGACTCGACGATTCCCCGCGGCCCGCAGGAGCGCCCGCTCCGAGATCTTCCTTCAGGGCAATCAACCGCAGGAGAGGCGGGCCTCGGAGTGGAGGAGCCGCGGCGCTGCCTGCGAGGTCCGGCTCGCCGCCACCGGCCGAGAGCACGATCGCTGCGCGCGCCGCAAAGGGCGGCGCGAACCTGGGCGGAACGCTATCTCTTCCTCTTCTTCCTTTTGCGCAGCTCTCGCTTGAGCTTATCGAGCTCCGCCTTTGCCTTCGCGAGGGCTTCTTGGGCAGCCACCTTCTCGGCTCGCTCGGCCTCCCAGGCGGCACGCTCGGCCTCCCGGGCGGCGCGCTCCGCGACCCTCCCGGCGTGCTCAGCCTCCTCGGCTTCGGCTGTGGTGAGGACGATCTTCGTCCCCGCCTCGTCCTCCGAAAGCCTCAAGAGCGGTTGGTAGTCGTTGCTCGTGGGGAAGAGCCAGATGCCGAGCTCCTCGGAGAAAGCCGGCCCTGGGCCCTGATACGACACCGCAAGCCGTCCCTCGGCGGTGCGCCGATAGATCGTGAGGGGAAACCGGCGCGCCGTGTGCGTGCGGCCCTTGGCCGCGTCGGGATCAAAGAGCACCAGCTCCCGCGTTCCGAGCTCCTCGTACTTCGCCGGGTCCTGGTCGTAGTCCTTCTTCCAATCCACCGAAACGATCTCGAGCGCCCAGTGCGGCGGCGAGTGTCCCGGCAGCCAGGTCTTCCAAATCTTCGGGCGGGGCTTGGGCGGTGCGCTGGCGACGTAGACGTCGGGCGCGACCCACTCCCGGGGGCGCTCGGGAGCCCAGGCGAAGTAGTTGTTGGCCCCGACGTACACGTGTTCCCAACCGCGCTGACGGGCGAGCCGTTCGAGCGACGAGCGGAGCACCGCGATGATCTCGCCCTGCTCCATGCTCTCGGCGACGCCCACTGGAGTCTCCCACTCGGAAACCTCCGCGGACGTCTCCCATCGGTCGCCCTTCGAGTCCTCGCTCATGAAGAGAAGATAGCCTTCGAGCGCTCCATGCCGCATTGGGCGGAGCCACACGGGGGCGCCGCGTGCTCCCGAGCGCCGGGCGTTCGAGGCGAGCCTCGGAGTCGGCCCCGGAAGCGCTTCTCGCCAAGCCTTCAGCGGAGCAGGTGCTGTGCAATCGCCTGCAGGGCAGGCAGCGCGCCCTGCGCTATCGCGAGGTGGCCCTCGGGCACGTCGGTATCGCGCGGGTTGATGCGCACGAGCCGCGCGCCTGCCGAGTCGGCGAGCCGCTCGGAGATGTGGCGGATGGTGGTGACCGCCCGGCCGGCGCCGATCTCGATGATGACGGCCGAGCCGGTCCCGACCTCGCGGAGCCAGCGGTGAAAGCGTTCACGCTGGGCTTCGGTGCGCCGTTCGTTCCAGTCGAAGTCGTCGAACATCAAGACGTTCGGGCGGGCGAGCTCGCCGCAGCGCGGACAGGTCGGCAGGGGCGGGCGGGCGCGCAGCTCGCGCTCGTCGATCTCCATCGCCGCGGGCGGCTCGAACAGGTCGGCACCGCAGCGCGCGCTGCACTGGTTCTTGTGGATCGTCCCGTGGACCTCGAGCACGCGCTCGGGATCGAAGCCCGCCTTCTGGAACTGCCCATCGACGTTGGAGGTGACGACGAAGGCGCCGCGGGGCTTGCGCCGCGCGAGCTCGCGGAGGATGCCGAAGCCCTCGTGCGGCATGGTGCGCCGATACAGCTCGAGCCGGTGGCCATAGAAGCCCCAGGCGAGCTCGGCGTCGGTGTCGAACCAAGCCGGCGTGGCGATGCTCTCGAAGTCGAGGCGCATGGCCTTCAGCTTGGGATAGGCGCGCCAGAAGCCCTCGCGGCCGCGAAAGTCCGGCAGCCCCGAGTCCACGCCCATCCCCGCGCCCGCGGTGATGATCAGCGCCTCGGCCTTCTCGATGGCGGCGGCCGCTTCTCGAATCGTCTCTGCGCTCACGCTCTGCTCCTCCCCGTGTCGTGCGGCTCTGATCGTGCGCGATCCGCTGAACAGCTTGGCGCCTCTGGCTCCGGGCGCACTGGTATTCGCTCCAACCGACTCACGCTCTCCCGCGTGGCAGGGGCAAGCCCGATCAGCCGAGCCGCTTCAGCTCCTCGACGAGGTCGAGCCGCTCCCATGAAAAGCCTCCGTCGGGCTCGGGCGCGCGCCCGAAGTGGCCGTAGGCGGCCGTGCGCGCATAGATAGGGCGGTTGAGCCCGAGCCGCTCGCGGATCTTTCGCGGGGCCATCGGGGCGATGCGGCAGAGCGCCGCCGCGAGCTGCGTGTCGGGGATGCGCCCGGTGCCCTGGCAATCGACGCGAAGCGAGATGGGCTCGCTGACCCCGATGGCGTAGGAGACTTGGATGAGGCACCGCGACGCGAGGCCGGCGGCGACCACGTTCTTGGCGAGGTGTCGCGCGGCGTAGGCGGCCGAGCGGTCCACCTTGGTCGGGTCTTTGCCGGAGAACGCGCCGCCGCCGTGAGGCGCTGCGCCGCCGTAGGTGTCTACGACGATCTTCCGGCCGGTCACGCCGGTGTCCACCGCCGGTCCTCCCTCGACGAAGGTGCCGGCCGGGTTCAAGTAGAACCGCGTGCGCTCGTCGAACCAGCCCGCGGGCAGGACCCTCTTGACGATGGGCAGGACGAGCGCGGACAGCTCCTCACGCGACATGCTCGCGTCGTGCATCTGCGAGACGACCACTGCGTCGGCGCGCACCGGGCGGGCGCCGTCGTACTCGATGGTCACCTGCGACTTGCCGTCGGGGCCCAGCCGGTGTTCGCCGGCGTGCCGCTCCTTCGCGATGGCCTCGACGATGCGGTGGGCGTAGTGCACCGCCGCCGGCATCAGCTCGGGCGTCTCGTCGCAGGCAAACCCGAACATCACGCCCTGGTCGCCGGCGCCTTCCTCCTTGTGCTCGGTCGCGTCAACGCCGAGCGCGATCTCCTTCGACTGCTCGTGGACGTGGATCTGGATCGGAACCTGGTCGGAGAACCGGCCGCTGCGATACCCGATGTCGCGGATGGCGCGCCGGGCACAGGCCTCGTAGTCGGGCCAAGCGCCGCGCACCTCGCCCGCGATGACGCACAGGCCGTCGGTCACCAGCGTCTCGATGGCCACCCGCGCCTCCGGGTTGGTCGCGAGGCAGGCGTCGAGGATCTCGTCGGAGATGCGGTCGGCGACCTTGTCGGGATGGCCCTCGGCGACCGATTCGCTGGTGAACCAGTGTTTGTCGTTCATGGTGTCTCTCCGGATGCGGTCGGGCGAGGTTCGGGCGGCCTTCCCCGGTCACCCTGAGCGTAGCTCCCGCCGCAATCAGGCGGCGGGAGCGGAGTCGAAGGGCCCTACGGTTCGAGCACAGCCTTGGGGCGACCCAGTCTTCGCTCGCGCCGACCGGTGCGAGCGTTGGGCACAGGATAGTGGGTGGACGGACACGGTGGCCGCATGGGCGCAGTGGGTAGGGGCGCATGGCAATGCGCCCGACGTGGAATCGGCAGTAGGTAGGGGCGCATGGCAATGCGCCCGTCGTGGAATCGGCGGCAGGTAGGGGCGCATGGCAATTCGCCCGACGTGGAATCGGCAGTAGGTAGGGGCGCATGGCAATT
>JBMNNX010000101.1:0-20816 GCA_050942745.1 Myxococcales bacterium | reverse complement strand
CAGATCGAGATCGAGCGCGTTGTGGTGCGTCTGGAACGGCCGGGCCGCCGCGCCGCCGGCCTCCTCGGGCTTGTGTAGCGTCGGGGTCTCGACCTCGATGAAGCCACGCTCGTCGAGGAAGCGCTGGATGCCGCGGACGATCTTGAAGCGCTTGATGAAGGTCTCCTTGACGCCCGGGGTGACGATCAGATCGAGGTAGCGCTGCCGGCAGCGGGTCTCGATGTCGGACAGGCCGTGCCACTTCTCGGGCAGCGGGCGCAGCGACGTGGTGAGGATCTGCAGCTCGCGGGCGACGAGGGTCAGCTCGCCGGTCTTGGTGCGGGTGCAGGTGCCCTGGACGCGGATGATGTCGCCAAGATCTACGAGCTTGTAGAGGTCGAAGGCCTGGTCGCCGAGCACGTCCTTCTTCGCCCAGACCTGCAGATCGCCGTCGCGGTCGCGCAGCTTGAGGAAGGCCGCCTTGCCGAAGGTGCGGTTGGCGAGCACGCGGCCGGCCAGAATGTAGGCGCCCGAGGCCGCCTCGACCTCTTCGCGCGTCTCCAGCGCGCCGAGCGCGGAGACCACGTCGGCGGTCGTGTGCGGGACCTCGTAGCCGTTGCCATAGGGGTTGATGCCCCGGCTGCGCAGCTCGTCCGCCTTCTTGAGGCGGGCGTTGAAGATCTCCTGCTCCTTGGAGAGCTCCTCGGTGGTCGGGGCGACGGTCGGTTCGTTGAGCTCGGGCATAAGTCTCTTGGAATCCTTCGGATTTACAGAGGTGTGTTCGATAGGCCGCGGTAAGCTACCGACCGACCGCTGGAGCGTCAAGGAAGGTCGGCGAGCGGGCAACTTGGCCAAAAACCTTGAGTGAGCGGGAGCTTGCCCTTCGATCCCGTCTCAACACCCCAAAGGCCGGCGATCAACCCGGGAACGACCGGGCGCGCGAACAACACGCCAAGGACGGCGAGGAATCCGCAGGCTCGGGCGAGCCTCTCGAGGCACGAGCGAGCGCGCCGTCCTGGGAGAAGCCGCCGGCCGCCCCCACGGCTTTTCGGCCGCGCATGGAGCTTCCGGCCTCGCGCTCCAGCGCCGAATCCCGCGCCCAGGAGGCGCAGGTCGCCTCCCCCAGCGCTGCTCGACGCCCAGGGTTGAACGGTGCGGCAATCGCAGCCAGGCGCGCGTTCGCTTGGCAAGCCGCCAAGCGCGTCCAGCGTCCACGCGCAGGGCACGCCAACGTGCGGCCGCTGGCGCGGCGGCAGGTCATGGTCGAAGCCTTGCGCTGTCTACACGCCCTGGCCGGCTGGACCCGGCGAATTGGGCCCGGCCGCGCAACCTGGAGCGCGGCCGAAAGCCGGCGAGCGTGGTACGCCCACTGCTGCTACAGGGTGAGCAGCGACAAGCGGCGCGTAACCGAACCGAGCAAGGCGACTGGGCCTTGGTCGAGGTGGCGCCGCTGGTCGGCTTCGCTGCGGCCGATCCGGCTGGCGCAGGTGAAGGCGGACGGGGCGCTGAAGGATTTCGCGCTGGTGACGCGCACGCGGCTGTCGGTGGCGCTGGTGACCGGGGCTCAATTCGTCAGGGTGCTCGCGCTCGCGGGGACGCGGTTGCCGAGAGGCTGAGTCGGAGACACGGCCTTCTCTGGCTCCCAGAACGCGATTTCCCGCGACGGACGGCACACGCGCAGGCTTGGTTTCCCCCTCCGCCGGCCCGGTTTCCCCCTCCGCGGGCTTGGTTTCTCCCTCCGCTGGCCCGGTTTCCCCCTCCGCGGGCTTGGTTTCCCCCTCCGCCAGCGCCAGAGGCCTTCTCTGGTTCCCAGAACGCGATTTCCGCGGCGCCAGAGGCCTTCTCCGGCTCTCAGAACGCGATTGACGGGCGCCAGAGCCGTTCTCTGTCGCCCAGAACACGATTGGCGGGCGCCAAAGCCGTTCTCCGTCGCCCAAAACGCGATTGGCGGGCGAAAAAGCCGTTCTCTGTCGCTCAGAACACGATTGGCGCGCGCCAAAGCCGTTCTCTGACTCCCAGAAGACGATTGGCGGATCCCAGAGGCCTCTTCAGAGTCCCGGCAGGCGACTGTCCGCCGGAAGAGGCGACTTCGGAGTGCTCGGCCTCGACTCGTCGGGGCAGGGTGGCGTCTTCGAGCCCCGTGCAGCCTACTCGGAGCCTCACGCCTCACGAACCCCGCACATCGAAGAGCCCGCGCGGCAAGGGCGGGTGCGATGGTCGCCGATTGCCGACGTGGGCTCTGCGAATACTGCCTGCTACTGCGCGAAGACCGGGGCTCCGTGGTCGTGTCGCCTCCCCGAGCGCGAACGTGGGCGCGGTGCGCATCGCGATGCCTGGCGCGTCGGGCACTTGGCTTACCGGGGGCGATGCCTCGGCCAATCTTTCCTGGCTCGACGCCGCCAGCGAGCGGATCGTCGCGAACACGGACGGCAGCCCTCCGGCCAAGGCGCGTCAGTCCCTGCTCTCGGAATGGAAGCGGCCCTCCGGAGTGCCCAAAGTCATTCGGAGGACCGCAGCCGGTGCGCCCCCATGCGCGGCGACAGACACGAGCAAGCAGGCATCAGCTCAGGGGACTAGCGAGCGTGTGCTCGAGCGGTGACAGCGATTGAGCCGGGTGAGCGCGGAAGACTACCGCGAGCTCTTCGAGTGCTCCGCGGTCGGCCAGGCGCTCCTCTCGTCGGACGGGAAGCTCCTCGAGGCCAACGCGGCGCTTCAGAGAATGCTCGGCCGCTCTGCGGACGCGCTCCGGCGGCTCGGGCTCGAGGCCGTCGTCCACCCGGACGATGCCGCCGCCGACCGGGAGCTGCTCCGCGAGCTCCTCGACGGCGAGCGCGACGCCTACCAGACAGACAAGCGTTTCGTACGCGAGGACGGCCACGTCGTCTGGTGCCACGTCTCGGTGAGCGCGCTGCGCGGGGCCGACGGGAAGGTGCGGCTGCTGTCAATGGCCTTTATCGACGTCAGCAGCGCCAAGGCGCTCGAGGCGAAGCTGGCCGAGAGCCAACGGCGCTACTTCGACCTGTTCGAGAACGCCCTCGTCGCCATCTTCCGCACCGGCACCGAGAAGAGCGATCTGCTCGAGGCGAACCGGCGCGCCGCCGACCTGGTAGGCGCCACCGACCGGGGCGGCTTGGTGGGCTTCAAGACGACCGACTTCTACACCCGCCCTGGCGAGCGCGAGAGGATGCTCGCGCAGTTGAGAGCCAACAAGGGCCGTCCGGTCGAGTTCGAGCTTCCCTTAAGGGCGCTCGACGGCCGAATCGTCTGGGTCCACGGCGTCGCCCGGCTCTCCTCGGACGGCACCTACGTTGACGTCGTTGCCTTCGACGTGACCGAGCGGCGACGGCTCGAGGAGGAGCGCGCCGCGTCGGAGAGGCGGCTCGGCATCATCCTCGAGACCATCCCTTCGGGGCTGCTGCTCATCGATGAGCGCGGCGTCGTCACCTTCGCGAACCAAGCGACCGAGCAGATGCTGGGGCGCAGCCGCAACGAGTTCTCCGGCTGGCGCCACGACGACCCGCGGTGGAGGCTCGCGCTGCCCGACGGAAGCGCGCTGCCGCCCGACAAGCTCCCCTTCGCCGCCGTCCGCAAGACAGGCCGGCCCGTCCACGGCCTCGAGCTCTCCGCCATGCGCAGCGACGGCGAGCGGCGAATCCTGCTGGTCAACGCGGCGCCCCTGCCGCCGCCAGTGGGCGGGGTCGTCGTCTCATTCTCGGACGTGACCCGCCGCAAGAGGGCCGAGGACGAGCTGCGCCAGCAGCGACGGCAGCTCGACAACGTCATCGACCTCAACCCCTTCGGCATCGCCGTCTTCGACATCGAGGGCCACTTCCTGCGGTGGAACCGCGCCTTCGAGAAGATGTTCGGGGGAGAGCCGCCTTTGGGCTACAGCGTCTTTTCGGATCCGGTGCTCAAGCGCGCCGGTGCGATCGACGCCGTTCGGCGAGCGCTGCGGGGCGAGACGGTCGACACGCCGGCGTGGTGGTACAACCCGCGCTGGGCGGACCCGCGCGCGCCCGACAAGCTGGTCTTCGTCCACACCATCACCTTCCCGGTCTTCGACGCCGAAGGGCAGGTCGAGGGATTCGCGGTGATGTACGAGGACGCCACCGAGAAAAAGCGCATGGAGGACGACCTGCTGCGCGCCAAGGAGGGCGCCGAGGCCGCCGACCGGGCCAAGACGGAGTTTCTCTCCATCGCCTCGCACGAGCTTCGGACGCCGCTGACGCCGCTGCGGCTGCTCGTGCAGCTGAGCAGGCGCCGGCTCGCCAAAGGGGTGCCGGTCACGGACGTGACGCTGGAGAAGATGGAGCGCCACATCGCCCGCCTCGTCGAGCTCGTCACCGGGCTGCTCGACGTCTCGCGGCTGACCCGCGGCGTGCTCACGCTCGACAAGCGAAGGGTCGATCTTCGCAAGCTCGTCGCCGAGGTGGTCGAGGACTTTCGCGCTGCGGCGCCAGAGCGGTCGCTGCGTCTCGAGGCGCCGAGCGAGCCAGTGTTCGTCCTCGCCGACCCGACGCGTATCGAGCAGGTCCTCTCCAACCTCATCGACAACGCCTTGAGGTATTCGCCTCCCAGCTCTCCGGTCGAGGTGAAGCTCGAGCTTCAGGGCGACAAGGCGAAGGTCAGCGTGGCCGACTTCGGCCCGGGGATCCGAGAGGACCTGCGCGACCGGATCTTCAGCGGGGTCCTGGTCGGCGAATCGGGTCCGTCGCGGCAGCCGGGGCTCGGTATGGGCCTCTTCGTCGCCCGCAACCTGGTCGAGCTGCACGGGGGCACCATCGGTTTCCGCTCGGTCCGCGGCGAAGGCAGCACCTTCTTCTTCACGCTGCCGCTCGCGCCCGCGCCGGAGGATCCGTCAGCCCCGGCTTCCGCGGGCGGCGCCCGGCCCGGCGAGAAGGAGTAACCCGGGCGCGCGACCGACCACCGGGACGCCGGGGCTCGAGCGCTGAAGTCGGGAGAAGCGAAGCCCGGGCCGACTTGGTAGGGGCGGCGCCGCGCCCGCGATCACTGCAGGAAGAAGAGGACGATCACCGCGGCGGCGGCGATGGCGACGAGGACGACCGGGACCGCGACCTCGGCCGGGACGCTGACCTGCTCGAAGAAGCGTCCGCCCTGCAGGCCAAAAAGGCCGCGTCGGCGTCGGCGCACCCGCTTCATCACCTGCGCGGCGAGCTCGGCGGGCGCCTTCTCCCGCTCGAGCGAGCGCACCAGCGACACCGTCCGCGAGTAGCGCTCGAGCTCGTGCTGGCAGTCGGCGCACGAGTCGAGGTGGCTGCGGAGGGCGATCTCGTCGGCGGGCGCGAGCTCCTCGTCGACGAGCTGGCCGAAGAGCGCCTGGGCCCGTTCATGGTCGAGGCTGGGGGCCGCAACGTTCACCGCTCACTCCTTCTCGAGCTGCGCCACGATGCGCGCCAGCGAGGCGCGCGCGCGGTGCAGCCGGCTCTTCACCGTGCCCTCGGGCTGCTCGGTGATTTCGGCGATCTCATGGTAGGAGAGCCCTTCGATGTCCCGCAACACGAGCAGCAGGCGATGCTCTTCGTCGAGCAGGGCGATTCCCCGGCGGACGAGGGCGCGCAGCTCGCTCTCGGCGATGTGCTCGTCGGGCCGCCGGCTGGGCGCGCAGGCCTCGAGCTCGCGCTCCGGGACGCTCGAGATCTCGGTCGAGCGGTTGCGGTGGCGGCGCTGGAGGTACTTGAGCCGGTTGAGGCAGTGGTTCTTGGCGACCCGGAAGATCCAGGTCGAGAGCCGGCTCTCGCCGCGAAAGCGCGCGACCGAGGCGTGGATGGAGGCGAAAACCTCCTGCGAGAGATCGAGCGCCTCCTCGCGATCGCCGAGCATCCGTACGAGCAGGTCGTAGACCCGATCCTGATGCTCGCGGACGAGCTCGACGAAGGCCCGCTCGTCGCCGCGCCTCAGACGCCGGAGGAGCTGCCTCTCGCGCCGCAGCTCGGCCGAGTCAGGCGCCGAAGCGGGCGGCGCGTCGGAGCCCGCGCGCTCGAGCGGCTCGGTCAGGCTGGCGCAGCCGGCGGCCGCGACCTCTTCGAATGCCTCCACCATCTGCTCCCTCGCGCAGTTGTTTGTATTGACCGCGCGAGCGGGGAAAAAGTTCTGAGGGAGTTGTGAGCTCTGAGTTGGGAGTTGGGAGTAAGAGGCGCGTTGGCGGGGCGGGCGGCGGTACGGGGCGCAATGGTGGCTGAAGCTCCAGCTCCGACACGCCACACGGCAGGGCTGCGCAGCAGCGCGCCCGGCCAAGCTCGGTAGCGGGCGCAACAGCGCTCCCGGCCAAGAATCGACCGCGAGCTCGTCTTCGTGCGCAGCCACCACGGCGATTGGCGGCGGGCTGGCGATACGCCCCGCCCGGCCGGATCCGCCGCTGCTACTTGGCGGCTGCGGGCTCTGGCGGGTGCGCCTCGAAGCCCACCGAATCCAGGTAGAGATCGACCAGCGCGTCCTCGTGGTACCAGTGGTCGGCCATCGTCTGGAAGCCGGTCCCCGGATCGGCGTGGCGAATCTCGAGCTTGATGCTCCTCGGGCCCACGTCCTCGACGAACGCCCTCACCTGGCAACGGCTCGTCACCCCGTCGCTCAAGGGATTGCCCTTGAGGCAAATCTGGTCGTCAACGGCGAGCCGGCGCACGAAGTTGATGGCGTCGAAGCGGACCTTCTCGCACTCGCTCTCGCGGTTGGGATCGACGAGCCTCGGGCAGCGGTTGGGAATGGGACCGACGCGCTCGGGCCTGCGGCCGCCGTCCTGGTTGTGCGGCATGGGGATTACCGCCGCCGGCGCAAGGCAGCCGCCGAGGGCGAAGGCGAACAAGGCGACAATCCGTGTCATCCGTTACTCCGGCCGGTTCGGGTTGCGCACGCCCAGTAGCCAGGCGCTGATGAAATCGTCGAGATCGCCGTCGAGCACCGCGTCGACCTGGCCCTTCTCCACGCCGGTGCGGTGGTCCTTGACCAGCCGGTAGGGCGCGAGGACGTAGGAGCGGATCTGCGAGCCGAAGGCGATGTCCATCTTCTGCGACTCGAGCTTGTCGCGCTCGGCCTCGCGCTTCTTCGCCTCCATCTCGTAGAGGCGCGAGCGCAGGATCTTGAAGGCGACGTCGCGGTTGCGGCTCTGGCTGCGCTCGGTCTGCACGGTGACGATGATGTTCGTCGGCAGGTGGCGAAGCTGGATGGTGCTCGAGGTCTTGTTCACCTTCTGGCCGCCGGCGCCCGACCCGCGGATGGCCTTTATCTCGACGTCCTTCTCCGGGATATCGATCTGAATGTCGTCGTCGATCTGCGGATACACGTAGACCGAGGCGAAGCTCGTCTGCCTGCGCGCGTTGGCGTCGAACGGGCTGATGCGCACCAGGCGGTGCACGCCGTTCTCGGCCTTCAGGTAGCCGTAGGCGAATTCGCCGTCGATCTGGATCGAGACGTTCTTGACCCCGGCCTCCTCGCCGGGGACGTAGTCGTTGATCTCGACCTTCCAGCCCCTCGCCTCGCAGTAGCGGGTGTACATGCGCAGCAGCATCGCCGCCCAGTCCATCGACTCGGTGCCGCCCGCGCCTGCGTTGATGTCGAGGAAGGCCGAGGCGCGGTCGTTCTCGCCCGAGAGCATTCGGGCGAACTCCATCGCCGCGATGCGCTTTTCGACCTCGTCGAGCGCCGCGGCGACCGAGGCGAGCTCGGCCTCGTCGCCCGCCTCCTCGGCGAGCTCGCGCAACACGTCGGCGTCCTCGAGCCCCTTGGCGGCTCGCTCGAACTCGGCGACGCGCGCCTCGATGGTCGCCTTCTCCTTGAGGATGGCCTGCGCCTTCTGGTTGTCGTTCCAGAAGTCGGGCACCTGGACTATCGACTCGATCTCCGACAGGCGGGCCTTGCCGCCGGCGATGTCAAAGATGCCCCCGGAGGACGGACAGCCTTTCGTTGAGCTCTTCGATTCTTTCGGTCAGATCAGCCATGACTCTCCCCAGAGCGCCCTCGCCCCCTCGGGCAGATGAAATGAGGAAGCGCCTTACGAGAAAAACAGCCTGCGGCCGCGCGGGCTTTCACCTCGGACGCGGCGGGCGTGGGCCGAGCGGCTACTTGTCGAACCAGCGCTTCTCGACGTCGTCGGCCTCATCGCTGTGCTTGGGCGTCAAGGCGACCGCGCCAGCGGCCTCCTCGGCGCTGACCGGCTCGCTGACGATGGTCTGCGACGCGTCGTTCGCCTCGACCGCCAGGGCGATGGCCTGCGCGGGGTTCGGTGGAGCGACCTTCTCCGCAGCCGGCTGCGGCTCTGCCGGCTCCGCCTGCGAGGGCTGGGCCGACGGCTGCGCGGCGTCCTGAGAATTTGCCGCCGACGCGAGCCAGGCGCCGATGGCCTCCCGCGCTATCGCGCCGACAGGCCGCCCGGTCTGCAGCGAGGCGGCGTTGAGGGCCTCGGACATCTCGGGCGAGATGCGCAGCGCGAGCAGGCGCGCCTGGGCGAGGGCCTTCGTCAGCGCTTCGAGAGCGCTGCTTGGCCGGGCGATCTGGTAGTTGCCCGAGTCCATCATCGCCTTGATCTTGGCGACGAGGTCGTCGCGGTTGAGCCAGGCGTCGTCAAGCCACACGCATTCGGAGTCAAGGTCGATCTCGAAGCGATCCATGGGATCTCCAGCCGAAAGCCAGGAAGGAAGATGAGCAAGCGGCTCAAACCTCGCCTTGTCGTCCCAAGCCTGTCAAGTAGCGAAAAAGGTCGCAGGGACCGCAAGCGCGCGCTCCAGCCTCGGAGCCGAGAAGCCGGGCGGTCGGGCGCCTTCCGCGAGCCCGGGCCACATCGCGCGCGACCGGACCGAGCGCCCGTCCCTTCGCGCTGAGGCCGCCGCCCCAGCCGCGGGCCGACCGGCGGGCGAGCCGGCAGGGAGCGGCCGCGCAGACGGCGCTTGCTTTCGGGCAGCCAAACGGCCACAGCGCGGCAGCGGAGGCTCGGCGCGATGCGCGGATGCGTCCGGGCTCGACTCTCTCAGAGGCAGACCCGCAACCCGGTCCCCTCGAGCGAGGTGCACACGGTCTCGCCCGGGCACTCGGTCCCCTCGCGCGTGCAATCGGGCTTGCACACCGTTCGTCCCTCGATCTCGACGCAGAGGTCGTCGCTGCCGCAATGGAGGTCCTGCGTCGCATCGCAGACCTCGCAGCTCGGGACGGCCATGTCTGCCGCGCAACTGCCGACCGGCTCGACACAGTAGCCGATGCCCGGGACAGCGAAAACGCACTCCCCGCCCCCGCAG
The DNA here is from genome assembly GCA_050942745.1 of Myxococcales bacterium. Lineage (GTDB taxonomy): Bacteria > Myxococcota > Myxococcia > Myxococcales > UBA5297 > UBA10939. The sequence goes on along the minus strand of JBMNNX010000101.1, from coordinate 11,595 downwards.
TCGGCGCTCTCCTCGCAGCGCTTGTGGCAGTAGCCCCATGTCACGTCGGGCGGCCGCACGCACAGCTCGCCCTGCCCACAGAACTCAAGGCGCGTGTAGTCGCAGCGCTCCACCGGCACCACGCAGAAGCCAACGCCCTCCGCCGCGAAAGGGTCGGCGCACGACTGCCCCGCGGGACAGCCTCCGGCTGCGCCCCCGCAGTTGGCGAAGCAGCGGCCCGCGGTCTCCTCGGATGACGGGGTGATGCAGGAGAGGCCGGAACCGCACACGGTGAGCGAGGCGATGTCGCAGCCCTCGCCGACCGCGGCCCGCTTGCCGCAGAACCCCTGGGCTGAGCTGCCGGGCCTCGCGAAGCACTCCCGCCCCTCGCCGCAGACCGAGACGTTCTTGGCCGTGCACCCGCGCGAGCAGCGCGAAATCCCGCCGCCGACGGCCCCGCACTCGAGCCCTTCGCGGCAGAGCCCTTCGACGAGTCCGCCGTCCCCCGGCATCTCGCCACAAGGCTCACCCTCGACGAGGGCGAGCACGCACGCGCCCGAGGCGTGGTCGCAAGTCTGATCGGCCGCGCACAGCGGACAGCTCGCGCCGGCGTCTTCGCCGGGCCCGCCTGGCCTCTCGCCGTCGCCGCAGGCGCAGACCAAGGCGAGAGCCAACGTAGCCGCACTTGGAAATCGCTTGGTGAACATGGCCCCGATACTAGCGCGGCATGGGTCAGCCACGGCAGTGGAGCCCCGCAAGAAAGTAGCCCCCGCCTGGCGGACCAGACGGGGGCCGAGCTACTGAGCTACCAGCTTGCTGCTAGTCCGGCACGCAGACGCCGAGCGGAGAGGTCTCCGCATCCGCCTCGTCGAGGAAGAGGCACTGCTGGCCGGTCGAAACGGACTTGCAGATCTCGTTCGCACCGCAATCGCCGCAGGAGCCGCCGCAGCCGTCGTCGCCGCAGGTCTTGAAGCGGCAGTCGGGCACGCAGTCGTGGCACTTGCCGGTGTTGCCGCAGACCTTGCCCTCGGGGCAGCCGCAGAAGCCGCCGCAGCCGTCGGGGTAGAACAGATCGTCGAGCGACTGGGCCGTCTCCAGGGCCTCGAAGTTGATGCAGTTGATGCCGTCGCAGCTCGGCTTGCAGCAGGTGCCCGCGGTGCAGACATGGCCCTCGTCGCAGCCGCAGGTGCCGCCGCAGCCGTCATCGCCGCCGCACGAGCCTTCCTCGCAGCTCGGCGTGCACGCCTCGCAGGTGCTGCTTTCGGTGTTGCAGGCCTGGCCATCCGGGCAGCCGCAGGTGCCACCGCAGCCGTCATCGCCGCCGCACTCGCCCTCGGTGCAGGTCGGGGTGCAGCAGGTGCCCGCGTTGCAGACCTGGCCCTCGCCGCAGCCGCAGGTGCCGCCGCAGCCGTCGCTGCCGCCACAGCTGCCCGCGGTGCAGTTCGGAGCGCAGGCCTCGCAGAAGGTGCCGACGCAGCCCATACAGTCATCGAGGAAGTTGCACTGGTGGTGGCTGCACCAGCCCATGCAGCGGTTGTTGATGCCGTAGCTGTCCATCGCCAGGCAGATCAGGCGGTCGCCGCACTCGCTGCGGTCGTCGAGGCTGTTAGCCGGAATCGGGGTGCAGGCCTCGCCGACGCCCGGGGCGTCGGGAATGACGGCGTTGCAGTAGCCCTTCTCGTCGAGGCTGGGGCCGAGCCAGCAGCCCTGCTCGTTGCCGAGGATGTCGTTGCTGCAGGGCTCGTCGGTGAACGGGTTGCAGCCCTCGAGGCAGAAGCCGATGCGGGCCTCGTGCTGCCAGGCCGGGTTGTCGTAGTCGACGCCGGAGACGTCCATGCAGTAGTCCATGGCCTCGGGGGCCGCACCGCAGCCGACCGCAGGCCTCGGCGCCTTGCCCGCGTTGCACAGCTCGATGCAGATACCGACCTGCTTGCCTTCGGTCTCGGAGGGCATCACGCCCGTGCAGAGCTGGTTGACCGGGCACATCTCCTCGAGGTTGCTGCGGTCGGCGTCCGGATCACATTGGCCGTGCGAGGGGGCGGTGCCCGCCTGGAAGCACAGGCCGACGTCGGTGAGCTGGCTGTTGTAGCAGAGGCTCAGCGGAACGCACGTGCCGGTCCAGGTCGACGGGTCCGCGGTCTCGCCGGCCATCAGGGTCGGACAGGGCTGGAAGTAGAGATCGCGCTCTTCGGCGCCGTAGTTGAACGGAATCGCGCAGAAGTTCGTGATGCAGTGGTTGGCATTCGGCGAGCCGTCGTCCGGCCAGCAGAGGTCGGCGATGTCGCCGCAGTTCTCGGTGGTCTCGCAGGGCTGCATGCAGGTGCCGCCGCGGCCGTCATCGACGCAATCGAGGCCTTCCTCGCAGCCGATGCTCGGCAGACAGCTATCGTAGACGCCGGGCAGCTTGCACTTGGAAGCCGCGGGCGCATCCTCGTTGTAGTCACACACCATGCCGTAGACCTCGCAGGTGTCCGGCAGCATCTCGACGCTCTCGCAAGTGTCGGGTCTTGCCGTGGGATCCTTCGGACGCGCGGGCAGGCAGGTGCAGGTGGTGCCGCCCGGGTTCATGGTGTTGGGGTTGAAGCAGCCCTGACCGAACTCGCACTTGTTGCTGCCGCACGAGAGCGGCTCGCACTGCTCGGTCTCCTCGTTGCAGACCTCCCAGCCCGCCAGGCATCCGGCCGGCGGGTTGCAGATCTCCTTGCAGACCGCCGGGACCTGGGTCTTGTCGCAACGCTGGCCAGACCGACAAGCCGGATCGCACACGCACTCGTTGAGCGACGGGTCGCAGACCGTTCCCGCCGGACAGCCGGGGTCACACGCTTCGCGGTCCACGCATTTCCACGTCAGGGTGTCGCACTTCTGATGCTCAGGGCACGCGGGCACGCAGGCGACCTGCTTGCACTCGGGCGGGTTCCGGTCGGTGTTGCAGACGAAGCCTTCCCCGCAAGCCGGTTCGCACTGGGGCACAGGCTTGTTAACGCAGACTGGAGGATTCTGCGTCGTGTCGCAGTTTTGGTTCGGGAGGCACGCGGGGTCGCAGACCTTCGGCTTGTTGTCGCCGTCGTTGTTGTCATCCGGACAGCCTGTCAGCGCCAAGGTCAGCGCGGCGAAGGCGGCCATCGCCAGCTTGCTTCGAATCATGTGTGGGACTCCCTTGTTTCTTGTTTGCTTCGGTTTGTCAGGCTCCCATGCTCCCGGCAGCACGGTGTCCGCTTCCGAAAATCAGCGCATGCTAGACGTCTGCCGACTCGCCTGTCAACGGCACGGCCCGCGTCGGAGAGGAGCCGGGCCGAGCGGGAGGATGCAAACGGCGTACGGGCTGCGCTCTTCTTGTCTTGTCGCGAGGTTGCAGCCGGCCCCAGCGCCAGCAGAGCGGTCGCCCGGTGCCCTGCGTTAGCAATCGGGCGCCGGAAAACTGTCAGGCTCGAAAAGCGAAACGCCCCCCGGCGCGAGCCAAGGGGCGTTTCAGGGTGGCGACTTGTCAGCCGCGAGCTACTCGCAGACGCCTACCGCAGCGCCGTCGTCAATCGGCGTGCAGGTGCCGGAGCAGGCCGGACCGGAGCTGCCGGCCGGATCGCAGAAGGCGTAGCACTGCCCCTGCGCCGCACCCTGCTCGGCAAAGCAGGCCGCGCCCGGCACGCAGCTCTCGCGCATGTCGTCCGGGTTCATGGAGCAGGCGGCTCCGACCGCGCTTCCGGGCGAAGCGTGCGGCCAGCACAGACCCTCAGTGGTCGTCGCCGAGGCCAGCGAGCAGCCTTCGGGCTCGCCGAGGCCGTTGGCGGGGCAGGTGTTGGTCGCGAGCACGTCGCAGTCGCGGAAGCAGATGCCGAGGTCCGCGCTCGGATTCTCCTGCGTGACGTCGAGGCAGGTGAAGCCGGCCGCGCAGTTCTTGACGGGGTTCGGGTTCGTCGAGCTGTTGCAAAGCGGCAGGCAAGTGCCCTTGTAGGCGTCGGGGTTGGTCGGGTCGGGGTACCAGCCAAGGCAGAACTCGCCAACCGGGCACAGCTCGGTCGGGGTGGAGCGGGTCGCGTCGGGCGAGCAGGCGGCCAGGCTCCCGGCAGCGGTGGGGGAGCCCTGGAAGCAGATGCCGACGACACCGCCCTGCCCGTCCTGAAAGGGCACGCAGGTGCCGTCGCCAGCGGCGCTCGAGTTGCAAGGCTGGTAGAACCGGGAGGGGTCGGGAACGCCCATCTGGTTCTCCGCGCAGAAGTTGAACCAGCAGAAGTTGCCGATTCCCTGGGCCTGGAAGCAGGCCGTCATCGGGTCATCGCAGCTCGTCGGGCTCCAGCACTCCGCGGCGCAGACTCCGCCCCCGCCCTGCAGCGGCACGCAGATGTTGCCCTCGGCGCAGCCGGCGCCGTTGGGGTCGCAGTCGTCCCACACCTCGGGCATCCGGCAGGAGGCCGGAGCGGGGTTGTCGAGGTCCATGTCGCAGACCAGGCCGTAGGCGGCGCAGGTGTCGGGCCGCGTCTGGGTCGCGGGCAGGCAGGTGCAGACGGTGGCGCCGCTGCTCGTGCCGGTCACCGGGTTGTAGCAGCCCTGGCCCTGACCGCAGGTGCTCGGGTCGCAGGAGCCGGCGGCCTCGCAAACGAACGTCGTGGCGTTGCAGACCTGGTTGCCCGCGCAGGTGCCGTAGCACTTGCCGCCGCAGCCGTCGGCGTCGCCGCAGGCCTTGCCCGCGCAGCTCGGCGTGCAGGTGCCGGTCTGGCAGGTGAAGCTCGCGTTGCAGAACTGGCCCGTCGGGCAGCTTCCGCTGCACTTGCCGCCGCAGCCGTCGGCGTCGCCGCAGGCCTTGCCTGAGCAGTTCGGCGTGCAGGTGGTCGCCTTGCACTGCCAGCTCGTCGGATCGCAAGTCTGACCGCTCGGGCAGCCGGTGCACTTGCCGTTGCAGCCGTCGGGGTCGCCGCAGTAGCGCCCCGTGCAGTTGGGCACGCAGACATTGGGAACGCACTGCCCCAGGTTCGTGTCGCAGTGGGTCTCACCTTCGCAGCACTGCCCGTTGCACATCTCGCCGTTGCAGGTAGTGCCCGAGTCCTTCTTGCCGGCGTCGACCTTGGTTCCCGCGTCGGTGGTCTCGTCTTCCTCGCCACCGCCGCACCCGTAGATGGAAAGCGTCAGGCTCAACGCCAAGCCAATCCGCAAGAGGTGTTTCATCTCGTCTTCCTTTTTGTGGTTAGAAACTTTCGCCCTCCGGCCAGAGCCCGAGGCAAGTGGCTGCGGATGGTAGCACAGCGTCCTACCACGGGAGCAAGCCCGCGCTAGGACGCGCAGTCGTACAGCCGGACAAACCGAGTCTTTTGGCCAGGTTTACCGAATCGCCTCGCCGGCATGCCGAGGCCTCGATCACGGCACTCAATCGGACCGCGCTGACACAGGGCTGCGCCCACCTGCAGCGCAAGAGAGCCGAGCAGCCGCTTCGAGCGCTTTCGCCGAGGGAAGCAGGCTCTACCGAAGCTCGCCCCGTGACCCACTCTCGACCCTCGACTCTCGACCGTCGCCGCTAGTACATCGCCTTCAGCCCCAGCGACAGCCCCATGTAGTCCTCGAGGCTGCGTCCGAACTCGGGGTGCTCACCCTCGTAATTGACATAGCGGTCGCCGAAATGGGCAAACTCGAAAAACGCGCCGAGCCCCAGGTGCCACTCGGGATGCCCGAGGTCTGAGGTGAGGCCGACCGCCCCCGAGAAGCCACCGCCCGAGGCATTCGCGCCGTAGCGGGCGATCTCCTTCTCGCCGGGCGGCGCTATCGGAACGAGCGAGCCGCGCGCCTCGACCCGCAGGAAGCTCTGCAGCGGAAGCGCGACGTCGAGCGTCGCGAAGAAGCCGCCCCGATCGCTCTCGGGGACGATCGGGTTCTCGTCGATCGAGAACTTGTAGGCGGTGTACCCGGCGCGCAGCCCGATCCAGCCGCTGCCGACGCTCCCGAGGCCGAAGTAGAAGCGATAGATCCCCTCGAACCAGTAGCGGTTCTGGCTGGAGGCCGCGTCGACCAGCTCGCCCGTGACCGGGTCCGGGTAGGCGGTGGCGATGGAGGGGCTGAAGTTGGCGCCGCCGCCCAAGCCGAGGCCCCGCAGCGCCGCGGTCGAGTTGCGCGCGAGCGGGAAGAGGTCGAGCTTGAGCAGCACGCCGCCGTAGGGCGCGTCGGTCGTGTAGCGCAGCGGCGCGCTGCCCGCGGTCGGCGGCGAAGGCTGATCGCAGTCATCGACCTCGGGGCACCAGCGGTACTTGCGCCAGGTGAGCGTAAGGCTCAGCGAGAAATCGACAATGGGCGGTCCAGCGACCGGGCCCGAGCGGTCCATCGCGCGAGGCTCGGGCTCCCCGTGGCGCGGCTCGTCGTCGGGGAAGGGCACGATCTCGACTTCGCTGCCGCTGCTGCGACGGCTGCGATCGTCGCTCACGTCCATGCCGAGGCCGACGAGCTCGGGCTGTTCAGGCTCGACCTGGGCCTCGACCTCGCGATAGCCGCTGTCGGCCTCGGGCTCCGACCGATCCTCCGGCGGAACGAGAGGGGCGACCGCGGGCGCTGGCGAGGAGCGGACACCGGCGGCCGCGGCGATGGCAGCGGCGAACCGGGAGGCAAGATCGCGCGACAGGGCGCCGCCGGCGAGCTCGACCTCCTTCGACCAGAGCTCGCGGCCCGTGCCGCCGACGATGGTCACCGTGAGCCAGTAATTCCCGCGGGCGCGGCGCACCGAGCCGGTGACCGCGACGTCGGCGCCGGCGTCCTTGGCGATCTTGCCGAGCACCGTGGACTTGAGCAGCGCGTGGCCGCCGACGCGTCGGGACTTGGCGAGCCGCTCGACCTGGGCAAACGGAAGCAGGTCGACCTTGCCGTCGTCTTGCAGCGCGCGCACCAGCCGGCCGCGGGCCTTCGCGGCGTGGCCTCGGCGACCGCTCTCGGTGAAGCCGGCGACGGTGACGACCGGGCGCGCGAGGGCCTTGGAGGCGCCGAAGACGACGAGCAGCCCAAGGGCGATGCTCAGGAGGCGCGCCGACCTGAAAAGAGGATTCGTGGAAGCGTAAGTGCGCATCTTTGTCGGCCTCGTCAGGTAAGCGGTCGAAACTAGCGGAAGCTGGCAATGGCAACAAGCCCACGGCCGGCCCACTCAGGGCAGCGGGCCCACCTCGAGTGACCCGAGCGAGTTGATCCGCGCGATCTGCGGCCCGGTCGGCGAGACGGCAAAGCGCACCGTCGCGCCGAGCGAGGCGGAGCGCCCGTCCTTGGTCACCACCAGCAGCTCGGGGATATCGCCGCTGTACTGCTGCACCGCGACGCCGCTGCCGTCGTTGAGCGGCTGCACGTCGATGGCCGACTCGCTGGCGCGGGTCCTCTTGCCGGTCGCCGGGTCGTAGAGGTCGATCGACCACGCCCCGTTCACCGAAGACGAAGGCGCCGGCAGGCAGACGACGAGAGCGCCCTCGGGCGCCACCACGCAGCAGTCCGCGCACCCGAGCTCGCCGAGCACCAGCCGCTCGCTGGTGAAGGCGTTGACCGCCACGAGCGAGGCCATCCCCTCGCCTTCTCCCTTCTCGGCGACGACGAGGTAGCGGCCGTCGCCGGTGAACCCGTGGTCGATTTCCGCGAACCCGACGCTCGAGCCGAACAGCGGCCGCACCGGCGGGCCCGTGAAGACGCCGTAGTCGTTGTCGCGCCCGTCCTGGCGCGAAGGCCCGATGAAGAGCCGCGCGGTGCCGAGCGCCTTCGACTCGACGACCAGCCGCGCAAGCGTCTCGCCATCGAAGGAGAGCTCGGCCGAAATCGCCTCGGCGCCGCGGACGAGCGCGGCGGTGTCCATGCGCTGGACGTAGGCCGCCTCGGGCGAATAGCCCATGCGCAGGGCAAAGGCCCCGCTGCGGCTGAAGGCGAAGCCGTAGCCCTGGCCGAGCGGCAGATCGAGCTGCCGGTGGACGCGGTAGACGTGGATCACCCCGCTCTTCTCTTCCTGCCAGACGAGCGAGGTGCCGTCCGGGCTGGGGAAGACGCACCCAGCGAGCGCGGTCCCGGCGCATTCGACAGGCAGGCGCCCGATGTCGAGCAACTCGCCGTCGAAGGTGCGCAGCCACAGCTCGAGCTCCTTGCCGATCACGCGCGGATAGGCGACGCCGAACGAGGTGAGGACGACCGTCCCCATCGCGTCGGCGGGATCGCCGGCGCCCAAGGTGATCGCCGCGATGAGCTCCTCCTCGACCTCGCCGGGGCCGAGCCGGTAGACCGCGACCCCGGTCTCGTACGCGTTGAGGCGCACCCAGACGAGCTCGCGACCGTCGGGCGTGTAGGCCGCGTCGATAACCCCGTCGGCCACCTTGCTCGCGCGCTCCTCGCCGAGGTCCTCGAATCGCCACTGGTGCAGCTCGAAGATGTCAAGCTCGCGCTCGCCCTCGGTCGTCGGGCGCAGCAGCGCGGCGACGCGGGCGCCATCCGGCGATACGCGCACGCAGTCGAGCGCGTAGGTCGTCGAGCTCGTGCAGTGCTCGGCGGTGAGCCGCCGCGGGTCGTCGGTCGCTGGCGAGGCAGCGTACAGGCCGTCGGTCGCCTCCAGCACGAGCGCGCGCCCGTCGCGCGTGTACCTCAGATCGGTGAAGAAGGTGGTGAGCGCGGTCCCGTCGCCGCAGCGGCATGCGCCAAGCGCCAGCAGGAGGGCGACGGGCAACGGGCTCTTTGCGCGCGAGTGCATCCCACAGCCCCCGCTCACCGCAGCCGGGTCTCCAGGCGGATGGGCAGCTCGAGCTCCGCACCGGCGACGCCGGGAAAGATCCACAACCTCAGCATCTCGGAGAGGCAAGAATACAGCGGCCCGATCTTCTCCGGGCCGGAGACGCTCGCCTCAGCGACGCCGCCCAGGGCATCGAGGTGCAGGCTCGCCTTGGCCGCTATTGGCCCCTGGACTTCGCGCTCGCCGGCCCACTCCTCGAGGCAGACCGAGAGCTCGGGCGCGCGGGCCGCGGCGATGCGGGCGACCGCTTCCTCGCCGATGCCCGCAGGCATCGGCGCGATGCCCTCGAGCTTCGAAAGAAGAGCCGCGCACGCCTCGCCGAAGCCCGGGCGCTCGCCCGTCGCCTTCGAAAGCGCTTCGCAGGAGCGCAGGTAGGCCGCCGCCGTCCAGCGCAGCCGCGAGACGGTCAGCTCGACCTGGACGCGCCAGGGCCGAGCGGCCTCGCCCACCGCGGCCTCGGGATCGGGAGCCGCGGCGATCTCGTCGGCAAGCTGCGCGTGCGTGAACCCGAGCAGCAGCCTCGCCCCCAAGCGCGTCTCCAACGCCCCCTCGTGCAGCAGGGCGCGGGACGAGCCGCGCATCGCCTCGGCGAGCCCGAGGCGACGGCGCACGGTCTCGACCCGCAACCGTCCGCCCGGCGCGATCTTCAGCTTCTCGCCGTCCGCGACCGAGCTCGCCAGGCTGGCGAGCGCCTCCGGCGGCCTGCCCAGCAGCCTCTCGACCGCCCGCGAGGCGTCGCCGGGCGCGGCCGCCGGGGCCGCCAACAGCGTTGCCAGCGCGAGCAACCGCAGCACCGCGCGCTACTCCTCTTCCATGAAGGGCTGGACCGCCTGCGCTATCGCGAGCTCCTGGCGGGTCTGCGACAGCTCAGCGTTGGTCGCCCGCAGGCGGTCGGAGAGCACCTGCACGAAGCTCCAGAGCAGCTTGACCGCGAGGACCGGCTCCTTGCGCATCAGGTTCATCAGCTCGGCGCGGCTGATGATCATCACGCGCGTCGGCTCGACCGCCCGCACGGTGGCCGAGCGCGGCGCGTTGTCGATGAGCCCCATCTCGCCGAAGTGGCCCCCTGGCCTCAGCTCGGCGATCTCGACTCCGGCCTTCTCGATGGCGACCCGGCCGCGCACGACGATGAAGAGCTCGTCGCCCGGCTGTCCCTCGACGACGATCTCGCGGCCGCCCGGGTAGGTGCGCGTCGCGGCGATGGCGAGGACCGCGGTCTGCTCCTTGTAGGTCAGGTGGCGGAAGAGCGGGATCTTGCGCAGCGCGTCCATCTTCGCTGCGGCCTCGGTAGTGACCTCGGCGCTCGGCTCGCCGCCGATGCCCACGCAGATGCTGGTGATGTTGTCCTTGCCGCCGCGGGCGTTGGCGAGGTCGATGAGCTTCTTGGGCAGCACGTCCCAAGGCGCGGCGCCCAGCAGCAGCGCCGTCTCCTCGTCCTGCAGATAGCCGTGCAGGCCGTCCGAGCAGAGCATGAAGAGGTCGCCCGGCAGCAGGTCGACGAGCAGCGTGTCAACCTGGACCGACTCCTGGATGCCGACCGCGCGGGTGATGACGTTGCGGTACGGGCTCTTGGCGGCCTCCTCCTTGGTGATGGTGCCCGCCTTGAGCTGCGCGGCGATGAGCGTGTGGTCTTCGGTCAGCCGGTGGGCCTGGCCCTGGCGCAGCAGATAGGCGCGGCTGTCGCCGACGTGCCCGATGACCGCCTTCTGGCCCGCGCAGAACATGCCGACGAAGGTGGTGCCCATGCCGCGCTTGGCCGCGTCGGACTGCGCCATCCGGAAGATCTCGGCGCAGGCCTTCTGGATCGCATGCTCGATGAGCCGCTGGGCGGCCTGGCCGTTCTCCGGGGTCGGGTTCTCGGCGAGGTTGGCAAGCACCGACAGCTTCTCGGTGACGATGCGCGTGACCGTCTGGATGGCCATCGCCGAGGCGACCTCGCCCGCGTTGTGACCGCCCATCCCGTCGGCGACGATGAAGATGCCGCGCTTCTCGTCGACGATGAAGGCATCCTCGTTCCCGGATCGCTTGCGACCGACATCGGTCAGGCCATAGGCCCGCACTTGGATCATGGAGGTTTTCCTCGTGTGGATGAGGGGCGGATGCTAAACGGGGGCATGGCTGGCGGTCAACGACGGGAATCGAACGTTAGCCAAGGCACCGCAGCTTCGCGCGCGGGCGCTCGACGAGCCTGAGCAGAGCCAAGGCGCTGCTTGGTGGGGCGCCGATCGACCCTGTCACCAGGCGGGCGCCAAAGCGCCCTGCCCCCGGCGGGTGCAGAAACCAAGGAGAGCAGGCGAGACGATGGCAGAGGCACGTTTCGAAGAGGCGCTGCGACTGGCCTCCCGCCGCGAGCTGCCGGGCAACCGCCAGCGAGCGATGGAGCTGCTCGAACAGCTCCTCGCCGAGGGCAAAGGCGGCGCGCGGTCGCGCTTTCTGCTCGCGAGCCTGCACGACGACCATCCGGAAGGTATGGCCAGGGCCATCGCGCTCTATCGCGCCGGCCTCGAGGAGGAGCCGGGCAACAGCGCGGCGCGCAACAACCTGGCCATCGCGTTGATGGCGACCGGTCGCGCGCGGGAGGCGGCCGAGGAGCTCGCGGAAGTCGTGGTGTCCGATCCTGCCTACGGGCTCGCCTGCCAGAACCTCGCGCAGCTCACGCTCGAGCACCTGCCCGAGGACGCGCTCGCCGAGCTTGCCGCGCGCGTCGCGGCGAGGGATGCCAGCGGGCAGGCTCTCGGTCGCCTGATGCGGGCAGCGGCCGAGGCGGGCAGGCAGCAGGCGCTCGACAGCCTCTATGGCAGCGGCCACGCGCTCAAGAACCTGCTCGGACTGGCCGGCAGCAAGGCTTGGGCGCTCGCCAAGCGCACCGGCGACGAGCAGGCCGGCGAGCTGGCCGAGAG
>JBMNNX010000438.1:0-3857 GCA_050942745.1 Myxococcales bacterium | reverse complement strand
CCGTTCAGCCCGCCCACCGTGCTGAAGCGCCACTACTGTCCCTACTCGTCCACCTGCACTCAGGCGGCACACTGGACCGAGAGGCCGGTGGCTGACGACCTGTGGTTTGCGCCCGCGGGATACAAGCTCGTGCCCCACTCGACGAAGCTCGCCATCGACCCCGTCTCGGGCGCGCAGCACTTCACCACGATCGCCAGAAGCGCATCCGGGACCGATTACCGGGTGCTGACCGGCTTCTGCACGGCGACCGAGGCCGAATGCGACCGCCCGGAGAACTGGGCAGTCCTCGAGTTGGATGCCTTCCCACTGACGGCGGTTACTCAGGCCTTCGCGGATATCGCCGTGCGCAACGGGCAGGTCTACGTGGCCTACTTCTCGGGAACGGAGATGAAGCTCGCTAGCTGCGAAAGCTCCCACCTGGAGTGCTACCGCCGTGACAACTGGCGCACGAGCGCCATCCTGTTCGACATGGGGCTCAAAGCTCCCTATGTGGCGGGGCGCCTGCTGAGCGTCAGCGATTCAGACCGGCTTGCGGCCGGCTTCGCCACCTCCTCGCGCTTCGAGGTGCTCTTCGACGGTTTGTCACTGCCGCGCTGAGCTGGCGTGGCACGGACGAGGGGCTGACCGAGAGAGCGATCGAGGGGCTGACCGAGAGATCGATCGAAGCGCCGACCGAGCGTGCGCGCCGACTGGTTCGCTCGCGCTCGCCTTCGTATCCGAACGCGCGCACGCCGAGAAAGCCCCTTCCCTCTCGGCGCGCTGAGGGGCACGCGGCGAGCGAGAAGGTCGAATGCGCGCCGAAGGGGAGGGGGGTTGGGGGTAGGGCTCGTCGCGGCAGGCACTCAACCTCGCCGCGAGCGCGGGCCGCGCTACCGGCGAGGTCGCCGAGATCGACGCCTGGCTGGCCTCGTCACGGTGAGCTGCGCGGCGCTTTGGCATCCGTCCCGCTCCCCGTGTGCGAATGCGCCGCCCTTCGCGTTGCCTCGCGCGGTCGGCGGCGGGGTGAAGATCCTACGTGACTGCCGGTATCCTCTGGTGTGGCTACCAGGGGGACTTCATGGGACACGCGACCCATTTCTTGTCGAGGCTCGATCGTTTGGAGCTGCCGGAGGTTGAGCTCGCCCTGTCGCTTTACCGCGACCCCAAGCTGCTGCGCGCGGTGATCAACTGGGCGAACATCCCCGAGGGCCACGAGCGGGTCGCAATCGGCCTTCGGCAGGAAGAGGGCGGCCCGCATCTCATCGTCACCCGCGGCGGTGACTTCGTGACCTGCCTGGGGGCGGGCATGAAGGTTGGCGACCACCCGGTCATCTCTCGGGCGCGCTTCGACGGCATCGCCTCCCGTATCGAGACGCTTCGAGAGCGGAACGCGCTGGCCAGGTCGATCACGGAACCGGGCCACCGGACCCGGCAGCTCTTGATGCGCGTCCTTACTGCCGGTCATGCGCTCGCGCGAGAGGACTTCCTGGCGACCTGCTCGTTCGCTCCCCTGATCCGCAAATTCCTGCTCGTTCAGATGACCAAGATGGCCGATAGGTGCCGCGACGAGTGGGCGCCGCTCGCGTCACTGGTCGCGACCCTGGGCCCACGAATCAAGCGCAAGCGCGACGACTTGCTTCGCTTCTGGAACCGGCTCTGGGCCGTCGGACACTACGTCGCTCTTCTCAGCGAGGGCATCCGCGACTTCGCGGCGGTTTTCACGAAGCAAACCGGAGAGCTTTTGCCCTGCCTGACGATATTTGCGTTCGACAGCGGCTTCGTGCCGTCGATCCTGCGCGCGATGCGGCTCCCGCTGCAGCTCGGCAAGTCGGCCCTGCCCGTCTACAAGATGGTCTATCGGAGCTGCTGCGTGCGAGAGGACCTGCTCCATGCAGTCAGCGGCCTGATCGCCATTGGGCTCGGGCACTCGTCGTTGCGCGCACAGGTGCGCAAGGAGCTTGAGCGACCGCCGCAGACCCTCAAGGACCCGGCCTTTCGAGCACGGCTCGGCGAATTCCAGAGCCAGTTGGCGACGGACCCGGGATTCGCGGCAACCGCCGCGGTGGCCTGCGGTGACAAGGCCTGGAATCTGTGCGCCAAAGCGTTGCCCAAAGACTCGCCGTGGCGGCGGGAGAACTGCGGCACGGAGGCCGAGCAGGCGGCCTTCGCGTTATGGACGGCGTGCAACGCTCCCTTCCACCGGGAAGAACAGCCCGCCCTCGTTCTCTGCCTGGTGCCGGCAGCAGCGCTGCTTCCTGTCGAGGAGCTCTACTTGCCTGGCGAAAAGATCCGCGACCTCTGCGCGCATCTGGGCGCCGATTGGGCATTCGACCAGACCGTTCGCATGCTCGACTGCTATCGAAAACACGGAGCTGTCACTCCGGTGCGTGCCGCCGACCAGCCAGGGCCCAACGAGCGCTGCTCCTGCGGCAGCGGCAAGAAGTTCAAGCGCTGCTGCATGCCCCTCGCGAGCTGAACGCTCGCGGCGAGCAACTGGGAGCGGGCTCCCCGGCGATCGCCTCCCTCGCCGCAGCCCCCGTGTCTCAACGCGCGCGCCACTTTTCAGCGCGCCAGGGGCGGCGCTCGGGGGCCGTTCGGCCCGAGCGCCGCCTCCGGGCCGGACCACGATCAGCCCGCGGTCCCGTCGTCCGAGCCGCCTTCGTCGCCGCCGCCCTCGTCGCCGAGGGCCTCCTGCAGCGCGTCCTGCGCCAGATCCTTGAGCTTGTCCTTCACGTCGCCGGCGTTCTTCGTCGGGTTGGTGACCGCCTCTATCCCGGTCTTGGCGCACTTGATGGCCACGTCGCCGCCCTTGTCGGCGGCCTTGTACAACCTCTCGTGCGCCTTCTCGGCCTTCTCGAGCGCGTCGTCGTCTTCCTCGGTGATGGCCTTGTACGAGTCTCGGGCTCGCTTCACCTCGGCGCTCTGGGAGGATGCGCCAGCGCGCCAGGTCGCGGCCGGTGTTGTCGCCGGGAGGGTTCTCGGTCCAGCGGTCGAACATCAGCGCGGTGCCGTCGCCCAGGTCCACCAGCGTCTCGGACTCGTCGTAGTAGTGGAAGGGGTTGCCGACCGTGGCGAGCGCGTCTTCCTCACGCGGGTCGGGCAGCGGCAGCTCGTGCGTCGCGTCGATGGGGACGGTGAAGGCGAGGTGCCTGCTGGGGATGCGCGTGCCGTCGCTGTAGTGGACCTCGGCGGTGCGGGCGATGAGCGCCGGCTGGTCGCCGAACCAGCCGCCGCCGTCGGCCCCAGCGCCGGGAGAGCTCCGGGCTCACGGAGCCCGCGAGGTAGAGCAGGAGGACGTTGGTGTCCAGAAGCAGGCCTGAGGGCTCGCGCCCTCGACGCGGCGGACGCCCGGGCGAGACCGCGGTGGGCGGGGAAGCACTCACCGCATCAGCAACAGCAACCCGACGAGCACGCCCGCGAGCGCTCCGGCCTTTCCGATTCGGTTGCGCTCGCGAAAGGCGAGGCTGCCGACGGCGAAGCTGACGACGACGTTGCAGCGCCGGACGATCGAGACGACCGAGACGAGCGCGCCGGCCTGTGCGAGCGAGCGAAAGTAGAGGTTGTCGGCGGCGAGCAGCAGGGCGCCGACCGCGACTATCGACCAGCGCCATTGGAAGCGGCTGCCCTGGGCGCGCCTGGGCCACCACAGCGCCGCGACGACCGCGCCCTGCAGCGCGGCGTTGTAGAGGGCGAACCAGAACTGCAGCGTCATCGGCGGCAGCGCCGCGCCCTGGAGCAGGTGCTTGTCGTAGAGCCCGCTGCAGGCGCCGACGAGCGTGCCGGCGAACAGCATCCAGACCCAGCGGTTGCGGTCGAAGTGGATGCCTTCGGCTTTCCCGAGCACCGAGAACGCGAAGTACGAGGCGACGATGGCGCCG
>JBMNNX010000437.1:0-3868 GCA_050942745.1 Myxococcales bacterium | reverse complement strand
CCTTCAACGCCTCGCGAAGCCACCTCGATAGCGTGCTTTGGCTGACCTCCATTTCCTTGGCGAGCGCCGTGGCGCTCTTTCCTTCGAGCATCCTTCGAACAGCCTGCGCCTTGAACCCCTTCGAAAATCTCACGCGGTTGCTGCCTTCCTCGCCCGTCAACCAGTTGCTCCGGACCGTTCCGATCCGTGCGACAACTACCCTGACACAGCGGGCCAGGGCCAATCCTGCCGAGAAGCGGCGCCTCGAAGCTGTTTCTGAGCAAGCAACTGCACGAAAGCGGTCGCGGCGAGTCCTCCCGCCGGCCGCTCGTCCACATGCGCCCCAAGTCGAGCCGTCGAAGGTCGCATGGAGCCGCTGTTCCGTGTTGGTGTAAGAACCCGATTCCCATGCTCAACGCCGAAGCCGTCAAGCAGGCAGCCCGCGACTCAGGCTTTGGCCTGGTCGGGCTCGCTGCCGCCCAGCCTCTCGAGCCCCACCCGCTGCGCGCGTGGCTCGCGGCCGGCATGCACGGCGCGATGCGCTGGATGGAAGAACGGGTCGATGAGCGGCTCGATCCGCGCCGCCTTCAGCCCGGCTGCCGCACCGTCGTCGCGCTGGGCGCTTGCTTCCTGACCACGGCGCACCTGCGCACATCGCCGATCGCCCTCTACGCCCAGGGCCGCGACTACCACGCGACCATGCGCGATCGGTTGCGGCGATTCCGGCGACGCCTGCTCGAGCTGGCCCCAGGCATCCGCACCTACTCGGCGGTCGACACCGGCCCGGTCCTGGAGCGCGCCTGGGCAGCGCGCGCGGGCCTGGGCTGGCTCGGCCGCAACGGCATGCTCACGACACCCGAGCACGGCTCCAACGTCGTGCTCGCCGCGATGCTCCTCGACCGCGAGGTCAACCGCTACGACGCGCCGATCGCCAGCGGCTGCGACGGCTGCGACCGCTGCGTCGAGGCCTGCCCGACCGGCGCGCTCGGCGCCCCCGGCGTGGTCGACGCGCGCCGATGCCTCGCGCACCAGACCATTGAGCAGGCGACCGAGCCGTTCGCGCCCGGGCTAAGGGCGCACGCGGGCGGGACGGCGTTTGGCTGCGATCTCTGCCAGCGCGCCTGCCCCTGGAACCAGCGGGACCATGTTTGCCACGACGAGCGCTTCCTGCCGCGCGAGATCGCCTCGTTGAGCCTCGAGGACCTCGCCACGCTCGAGCCCAGGCGGCACCTGCTGCTGACGCAGGGCACCGCGGTCGCGCGCGCGCGTTTCGACGGTCTGCGCCGCAACGCGCTGATAGCCCTCGGGGCCTCGCGCGCCCGCTCGGCTGGGGCGATCGCCCGGTCCCTGCTCGCCGACGCGAGCCCGCTCGTGCGCGACGCCGCCCGGTGGGCCCTCGAGCAAGCGGGAGAAGGTCCGTAGGTCTACTCGTTGCCGAAGTCGTTCCAGCCCGAGTCCTCGGCTGGATCAGGCTCGCCGGCAGGCTGCTTTCGCGGCTCTTCCAGCGGGTCGTCCGGCCCGGCCGATTTGGCCCGCGCGGGAGACCATTCGCCCTGCTCGCCTTCGGTCGATGTCCATGACTTCGAGGTCTCACCGTGGCGATCGTCGTTCGCGGCGGCCCGCTCGCGCTCTGTGGTCGTGTCCGAGCGATCGTCGCTGCGCTCGTCCTTCTGTCTGGCCGGCCGATCCTCTGGCTCAGAGAACCAGGCCTCTTCCGCCCTCTGTGCCCGCCCCTCCTCGCCAAAATCGCTCGGCGCCCAGGACGTGCTTTCCGCCGTCTCGACCGAGCCCTGCTCTTGGAAGGGCTGCGTGTCAGGTCTCCTGGTCCCGTACGCGCGCTCCTCTTGTGCCGCTTCCCTGGGCTGCCGCCGTGCCGTGCCCCGCAGGTCGCGGCAGTCCGCGCGCTGCCTGTCGCACGTCGCCAGACATCGATTGAGCGCCTTGCGGCCCTCGTCCATCCCATGATCGATGGCGCAGCTCTCGACACAGCTCTCGTGCCTTTCGCCGCAGGTGTCGGCCCAGGCGGTCGCAGACGAGAGCCACAAGAGAGCTGCAAGGCAAACAAGCTGGTGTCGCATCACGGGAGACGGTCCTCCAGCCGCAAGGTGCGGCGGCGCGCCTTGTCGCCGTCGGGTGAGCCAACGCTTCGTGGGCGCTATCTTGCTCGACGCCGGGCGGTGCCCGCAACACGGCACGCCCGGCCGCTTGCCTTGACATGAGCGGTCGATAGCCGACAATCCAGGCTTTTCCGCGTCGCGAAGGGGGCCCGAATGGCCGACGAAGATCGTGCCTTTGCCAAGCAAGAGGGCAAGGAGCCGAAAATCATCAAGCGCTACACGAACCGGAAGCTCTACGACACCGAGGAGAGCCGCTACGTCACGCTCGACGAGATCTCCGAGATGGTGAAGGCCGGCGCAGAGGTGAAGATCGTCGACAACCGCTCCAAAGAGGACCTGACCTCGGTCACCCTCGCGCAGATCATCTTCGAAGAGGAGAAGAAAAGCTCGCGCATGCCCTTGAGCGTGCTGCGGGACATCATCCGCAGCGGGGGCGAGACCATCTCCGTCTACCTCCATAGCTCGGTCGAGCACGTGGGCCAGCGCGTTGCTTCCATCCGCGAAGAGGCCGAGGTGATTCGCGACCGCCTCCTGCATCGGGAGGATGAAAAGCCGTCCGCCGAGGCCGAAGCGATGTCCGGGGCGGCGCCCGCCAAGCCAAAGACGATCGACCAGGCCAAGGAGTTGGTCACGCTGAGCCAGCGGATGCTCGAGGACTGGCAGCGGAGAGTAGACGAGCGCGTGCGCGACGCGGTTGAGAACCTGACGAGCCTGCCGGCTCTGGCCCGCGACATGGCCGCGCTCGAGAAGCGCATCCGCGAGCTCGAGAGGCGGCTCGACGAAGCAGAGAAATCCAAGTAGCGGGAACCGCGCGCTTTGGACTTCGCCGTCGGCCGCCTGGGCCGCTAGCGATAGCCGTCAGTCCCGGTCCCGGTGTTCGCGCGGCGCACAAGCGCGCGCTCGACCTTCCGGATCGAGGCCAGGCACGCGAGGCAGCGGCTGTCGTGCTACTCGTCCAGTCCCTTGAGGGAGTTGACGATGCCCCAGAGCCTCCGCTCGAGCTTCACGGAGTCATGGTCGGCAAGCCAGCCCTCATAAGCCCTGCGCAAGGTCTCGGAGACGAAGGCTTGCGCAGGCGTTTCCGCGCGCGGTTCCGCAGTCTCCGCTGTCGGCGGCGGGGCAACTGGTGCGACCGGCGGTTCTCCCGGCTGCGGGACCAGCGCTGGCGAGTCATCCCGCACCGGCGGCGCCCCGACGCTCGGGCTGATAGGTGCTTGGTGAGCGAGCGCATCTGCGACCGCCTTTGACACGCTGGGAAGCGGCGTCGCCGCCAGAGGCTTGGCGAGCGGAATCACGCCACCAGGCGGAGTCGCTGCCGCCAGCGCAAGAGGCGATATCGACCCGGCTCGAGGGGGCTCGACGGGCGCGACGGTTACCGCCTCGACCGGGATGGCAGCGACCGGAATAGCATCGAAAGGTAGGTCTTCGACCGGCACGGCTTCGATCTTCGCAGCTTCGACCAGCCCTGCTTCGACCTGCGCAGACTCCACCTGCGTAGACTCTACCTGCACAGCCTCGACCGGCGCGGCCTCCACCGGCGTGGCTTCGATCGGCATAGCTTCGACCGACGTGCCTTCGACGGGCATGGCCTCGCCCGACACGGCTTCGACCGGTGCGGCTTCGACCGGTGCGGCTTCGACCGGCGCGGCTTCGAACGGCGCGGCTTCGACCGGTGCGGCTTCGACCGGTGCGGCTTCGACCGGTGCGGCTTCGACCGGTGCGGCTTCGACCGGAGCGGCTTCGACCGGCGCGGCTTCGACCGGAGCGGCTTC
>JBMNNX010000350.1:0-5917 GCA_050942745.1 Myxococcales bacterium | reverse complement strand
CGAAAAGAAGGCGCGCGAGCGCGGCCACGAGGTGAAGGTCGGCAAATTCCCGTTCGCCGCCATCGGCAAGGCGACCATCGCCGGCGAGAACGACGGCTTTGTCAAGATCGTCGCCGACGCGAAGTACGGTGAGATCCTCGGCGTGCATATCCTCGGGCCGCACGCGACCGAGCTTATCGCCGAGGCCTGCGCCGCCATCGAGCTCGAGGCGACCGCCGAGGCGCTCGCGCATGCCATCCACGCTCACCCGACGCTCGCCGAATCGATGGGCGAGGCCGCGCACGCCACCGTCGGCAAACCGATTCACATCTGAAGTCGCGCGCGCATCGCGGTCGCGGGTCGGGGCGCGCGCGTAGGTCGGGGCGCGCGGGGGTTGGTAGGGGCGCATGGCAATGCGCCCGCCTCCGGTCTGGCCCCTCCCGACTTTGGACGGCCGTCTCGAACGGCGGACCGAGTGCTCGGGATCGGTGGTTTGAACGGCTCTGGCGGTCGGTGGGGGAACTGCGAATGCCCTTAAGGGTGGTCGCCAAGGTCGGGAGGGTGGTTGCAACAGTCGCAGGGGGTGGTTGCAAGTGCCGCGAGGGTGGTTGCAAAGGCTGCGAGGGGTGGTTGCAAAGGCCGCGAGGGGTGGTCGCCAAGGTCGCGAGGGTGGTTGCAACAGTCGCAGGGGGTGGTTGCAAGAGCCGCGAGGGGTGGTTGCAAACGGACGATCCGGTGACCGCGATTGCCCTTGTCGGTCGAAGGGTCCTGGCCCACAACGGTGACTGCATCGGGATCGGCGCCGGGCGCATTGCCATGCGCCCCTACCGACGGCGCCGGGCGTCCCCGCCATGCGCCCCCAACCGGCTATCCCCACCCCCAACTGTCCGCTAGGATGCACCGCTCTCGAACGGATGACCGCGGTGTCTCGACCCCTGAACATACTCATCGTCGCCGGCGAGGCCTCCGGCGACGCGCACGCGGGCGCGCTGATGCGCGAGCTGAAGGCGCGCCTGCCCGACGTGCGCTTCTTCGGCATGGGCGGCCCGCGCATGCGCGAGCAGGGGCTCGAGGCGCTCTACGACGCCTCCGAGATCGCGGTAATGGGCATCGGCGAGGTGCTGCCCAAGCTGGTGCGCATCTGCGGCGTGCTGCGCGGGCTCGCGCGCGCGGCCGAGGCGCGCCGGCCCGACCTCGCCATCCTCGTTGACGTCCCCGACTTCAACCTGCGCCTGGCCAAGCGGTTGCGCCGGCTCGCGGTGCCCGTCGCCTACTACATCAGCCCGATGGTCTGGGCTTGGCGCCCGCGGCGGGTGGCGCAGATAAGGCGCGTCGTCGACACGATGCTCTGTATCCTGCCGTTCGAAGAGGCCTGGCTGCGCGAGCGCGGCGTCGAGGCGCTCTACGTCGGCAACCCGGTCGTCGACGCGCTGCCCGCGCCGGCGCCCGCGGCGCAGTTTCGCGAGCGGCTGGGCCTCGAGACCCATCGCCGCACGCTCGCGCTGCTCCCGGGCAGCCGCGTCTCCGAGATCTCCCGCGTGCTGCCGACGATGATCGCCGCCGCCGAGCGCATCCTCGCCACCCGCGGCGACATGCAGGTCGTGGTGCCGGTCGCCCCGATGCTCGACCGCGACTGGCTCGCCGCGCGCTTCGCGGGCTCGACGATCCGCCCGAGGCTCGTCGACGGGCGGGCCTGTGAGGCGGTCGGCGCCAGCGACGCCGCCATCGTCTGCTCGGGCACCGCGGCGCTCGAGGCGGGGCTGATGCAGCGACCCTTCGTCGTCGTCTACCGCGTCACGCTGCTCACCGAGCTCGTCTTCAAGCTCTTCACGCGCATCCAGCACGTCTCGCTGATCAACCTGCTCGCGGGCCGGCGCCTCGTCCCCGAGCTGCTGCAGCGCGACTTCACGCCCGAGCGCGTCGCCGCCGAGGTGGGCCGCTGGCTCGACGACGAGGCCGCGCGCGAGGAATTGGTCCGCGGGCTCGCCGCGGTGCGCGAGACGCTCGGACCGCCCGGCGCCTCGGCCCGCGCGGCCGAGGCTGTGGTATCCCTGCTGCGACGCATCGAGAGTCAACCGGCCGGCGCCCTCACGGTGCAGGTCGAGCCCAGTCCCCAGGTGAAGCCATGAGAGACGCCCTGGTCATCATCCCGACCTACAACGAAGCTGAGAACGTGGGGCCGATCTGCGCCGCGGTGCTCGAAGCCGAGCCGCGCGCCGATATCCTGATCGTTGACGACAACAGCCCCGACGGCACCGGCGAGAAGGCCAACGCGCTCGCGCGCGAGGAGCCGCGCATCCACGTCCTGCACCGGCAGGCCAAGGAGGGCCTCGGCCGCGCCTACATCGCCGGCTTCGAGTGGGCGCTGGCGCGCCCCTACCGCTACATCTTCGAGATGGACGCGGACTTCTCGCATGACCCGCGGGTCCTGCCGCGCTTCCTGGCCGAGATGGACGCGGGCGCCGACCTCGTGCTCGGCTCGCGCTACGTCGAGGGCGGCGGCACCGTCAACTGGGGCATCGGTCGGCAGATCCTCAGCCGCGGCGGCAGCCTCTATGCCCGAAGCGTCCTCGGTATCGGCGTGCGCGACTTGACCGGCGGCTTCAAGTGCTTCCGCCGAGAGGTGCTCGAGAGCCTCGACCTGCCCAGCGTCAAGAGCGCCGGCTACGCCTTCCAGATCGAGCTGACCTACCGGGCCATCCAGCGCGGCTTCCGGGTCAAGGAGATCCCCATCGTCTTCGAGGATCGGCGCGTCGGGCAGAGCAAGATGTCGCGCAAGATCTTCGTCGAGGCGGTGACGATGGTCTGGAAGCTGCGGCTCAGCGGCAGGCGCTGAAGGTGTGTCGAGGATCTCGAGCGATAACCTTTCGGCCCGGGCCCGTTCGACAGGCTCACGAGGCCGGGCCGGCGAGGCCGAAGTCGAGGGCCCTTCGACTCCGCACTCGCCGCTGGCGCTTCGGCGCTCGGGGCGAGCGGGAGATGGCCCGAGTCGGGCAGGCTTCGCGAAGCCGAGTTGAGGCGGCAGGCATCCCCGGGGGCAGGCGGGCTGGCAAGGCGTGAGTGAGATTCTCGGATTTGCGTTCGTTGCGCTCTCGGCGGTCTTCTTCGTCATCGATCCGCTCGGGCTGGTACCGATCTATCTGGCGATCACCGCCGACGACCCGCCGGAGAAGCGCCGCGAGATGGCGGCGCGGGCGACCATCGTCGCCTTCACGCTGCTGGCGAGCTTCACGGTCTTTGGCACGCTCATCTTCCGGCTCTTCGGCATCACGCTCGAGGCCTTCAAGATCGCCGGCGGCCTGCTGCTGCTGCTCACCGCGCTCGACATGGTGCAAGCCCGGCCCTCGCGCACGCGCTCCTCGCCCGAAGAGACGAGCGAGGGGACCTCGAAGGAGGACGTGGCCATCGTGCCGCTGGCGATGCCGCTGCTGGCCGGTCCGGGCGCCATCGCCACGGTGATGGTGCTCGCCGCGCGCGGCACGAGCTGGATGCACACCGCCGCGGTCATCGCCGCGGTGGCGGTCACCTGCGGCATCGCCTACCTGCTGCTGCGCGCGGCCGGGCGGCTCAACAAGCTGTTCGGCCAGACCGGCATCGCCGTGCTCGAGCGCCTCATGGGCCTGCTGCTCGCCGGGATCGCGGTGCAGTTCATCGCCGACGGGATCGTGGAAATCATGAACCGGACGGTGCAAGGGTGATGCACCCGATGGTCGGCCGGCTGCTGCGCTATCACGCGGCCGAAGCGAAGACGCTTCTGGCGGCCGGCCTGTGCATGGTGCTGCTCGCGCTGACCACCGGCGCCTACGCCTGGCTGATGGGCCCGATGGTGCAGTTCCTGGTCACCGGCGGCGCCGACGGGCTCGGCAAGGCCTTCGAGCTAGTCCCCGCGCTGCGCGGAATCGACAGGAGCCAGGCGCTCGTCGTCCTGCCCGCGATCATCGTCGGCGTCGGGCTGATCAAGGGCGCGGCCTACCTCGGCCAGTTCTACATGATGGGCATGCTCGGCCAGCGCATCGTCGCCCGCGTGCGGCGCGAGCTGCTGGAGGCGCTGCTCGCCCAGGACGCCGCGTTCTTCGGCGCGGCGCGCACCGGCGATCTCCTGTCGCGCTTCACCGCCGACGTCGCCCAGGTCGAGCGGGCCGCGACCTACGCCATCGCCTTCACGGTGCGCGGCGTGCTCTCGCTGGTCGTGCTGCTCGGCCTCGCCCTGTGGCTCGACTGGAAGCTCTCGCTCGTCGCTTTCGTCGGCGTGCCGGTGGTCGCCGTGCCCATCGCCAAGCTCGCCAAGAAGCTCAAGCGCCGCTCGAGCCAGGGCCAGGAGTCGATGGGCAGGCTGATGGCGCTGGTGCAAGAGGGGCTCTGGGGCGTCCGGGTAATCCAGGCCTATCGAATGGAGCGCCGCGAGCTGAAGCGGTTCGACGCCGAGAACGCGCGCTGCCTGCACGCGCTCGTCAAAGTGGCCAAGGCGCGCAGCATCGCCCCCGCGCTTACCGAGATAGCCTCGGTGGCCGGCCTCGCGCTGGTGCTCAAGCTGGCTGCCGACGCGGTCGTCGCGGGCGCTGCCGACCCGGCCAAGCTCATCACCTTCCTCGCCATCGTCGTGCTCGTCTACGAGCCGGTCCGCGAGCTCGGCAAGGTGGGGCAGATGGTGATTGCCGCGCTCGCGAGCGCCGAGCGCATCTTCGCAGTGGTCGATCGCCAGCCGGCGATACGCGAGCTGCCGGGCGCGGCGCTCATCGCGCCGCTTGAGCAGGAGCTCAAGCTCGACGCGGTGCGCTTTGCGTACCGCGACAAGCCCGTCCTCGACGGCTGCACCATCGAGCTCAAAAAAGGAGAGGTCGTCGCGCTCGTGGGCGAGAGCGGGGCGGGGAAGAGCACCGCGGCGCTATTGGCCATGCGCTTTGCCGATCCGCAGCAGGGCGAGGTGCGCTTCGACGGTGTGCCGGCCCGAGGGGCGACCTTGAGCTCGGTGCGCCGGCAGTTCGGGCTGGTCACGCAGGAGCCTCTGCTGTTCTCGGGGACGGTCGCCGAGAACATCGGCTACGGCCGGGAGGGCGCCACGCGTGAGGAGATCGAGTGGGCGGCGGGCATCGCCGACGCCGACGGGTTCATCCGCGCGCTGCCCCAGGGCTACGAGACGCGGATAGGCGAGCGCGGCACGCGGCTCTCAGGCGGGCAGAAGCAGCGGGTCGCGCTGGCGCGGGCGCTGCTCGCCAAGGCGCCGGTGTTGTTGCTCGACGAGGCGACGAGCAACCTGGACGCCGAGAGCGAGCGCGAGGTGACGCGGGCGCTCGGCGCGGCGCTGCGCGACCGGACGGCGCTGGTGATCGCGCACCGGCTCTCGACCATCCGCAACGCCCACCAGATCGCGGTGATCAAGGAGGGCAGGGTCTTCGAGCAGGGCACGCACGAGGCGCTGCTGGCCGCCGACGGCGAGTACGCGCGGCTCTACCGCAGGCAGGCCGAGGAGGGGTAGGGGCGCATGGCAATACGCCCGGCCACGCAGGCCCCGACCGACCCGTTGTCGGACGGTGTTGGGGCGCGGGGCACAAGACGAGGTTGGGAGGCCTGCCGTCTCGGCGGGCCGTTTGGGGCCGGGCGCATTGCCCGTGCCGCCCCGACCGACCCGTTGTCGGGCGGCGTTGGGGCGCGGGGCACAAGACGAGGTTGGGATGCCCGCCGTCTCGGCGGGCCGTTTGGGGCCGGGCGCATTGCCCGTGCCGCTCCGACCGACCCGTTGTCGGGCGGTGGTGGGGCGCGGGGCACAAGACGAGGTTGGGATGCCCGCCGTCCCGGCGGGCCGTTTGGGGCCGGGCGCATTGCCCGCTCCTTCAGCACCCGGGTCTGCGCGGCCGGGGGGGGGGGGCGGGCGGGGCATACGCCCCCCCCCCCCCCCCCCCCCCCCCCCCCCCCCCCCGGCCCCACCCCGCAAGAGAAA
>JBMNNX010000168.1:0-14984 GCA_050942745.1 Myxococcales bacterium | reverse complement strand
CGCTTGGCCCGCTCCTTCAGCACCCGGGTCTGCGCGGGCGGGCGCATTGCCATGCATGGCAATGCGCCCCTACCGCGGCTCGACCCAGCGCGCGCCGTTCTCGAAGAACTCCTTCTTCCAGATGGGCGCCACTTCCTTGAGCCGGTCGATAGCGTACTCGCAGGCCAGAAAGGCTTCCTTGCGGTGCGCCGCCGCGCAGGCGATGACTACCGCGGCCTCGCCGATCTCGAGCGCGCCGGTCCGGTGGTGGATGGCGACGCGGGTGCCGGGCCAGCGCTCGCCTATCTCGGCGGCGATCTGCTCGAGTGAGGCGAGCGCCATCGGAGCGTAGGCCTCGTACTCCAGGCGCAGCACTCGCTTGCCCTCGCTGTGGTCGCGCACGTTGCCGGTGAAGGTGACGATGCCGCCCATGCCCGGCCCTTCGACCGCTTCGATGACCGCTTGCAGGGACAACGGCTTATCGGTCAGCGCGAAGGCGCCTGAGCCCCCGGCGACCGGCGGGATGAGCGCCACCTCGTCGCCGTTGTTGAGCGGGGTCTCGTCGGTCGCCATTTGCTGGTTGACGGCGAAGCGCAGCCGCGGCAGCAGCGACCCGAGGGCCGCGTGGCGGGCCACCAGCGCGCCGCGCAGAGCCTGAACCGTCGCCGGCGCGTCGAGCCGCAGCGACTCGCTGGCCATCCCCGCGCTCTCGCGCGCCGAGGCGAAGTAGAGGACCGTCACCTGAACCTGGTCAGCCATGGGCGCGCCGCCTCCCGGGAAGACAAAGGGGTGGGCAGCGCGGGCCGCCCACCCCTTGGCTCGAAATCGACGTCGGCTGCCTACTCGGCGAACTCGACGCGGCGGTTCTGCGACCAGGCCTCCTCGCCCTGGCCGCGGCTGATCGGGCGCTCCTCGCCGTAGGAGACCGTGCGCAGGCGGCTCTCGGGGACCCCGAGGGCGCTCAGGTACTTCTTGACCGAGTTCGCGCGCCGCTCGCCGAGGTGCAGGTTGTACTCCTCGGTGCCGCGCTCGTCGGCGTGGCCGGCCAGCGTGACGACGCCGCCGCTGCGCGAACGCAGGCACTCGGCGTTGGCGTCGAGCACGCGCCGCGCGTCGGCGGTCAGCGAGTACTCGTTGAAGTCGAAGCGGACGGTCTGCAGCTCACACGCTTGCCTGGCGCTCGGATCCTCGACGCAGCGCTCGTTGCTGCACATGCGGCCATCGCCGCACTGGCTGTCGCTCGTGCACTCGGGCGGGACGGCGCAGCGCCCGTCCCTGCAGCTCAGGCCCTGGGCGCAGTCGGTGTCGACAGCGCACTCGGGGACGCACTTCTCGCTCTGGCACTTGAAGCCGCTGCTGCAGTCGGCGTTGCTCGTGCACTCGGGCTTGGGAACGCACTTGGCCTCACGGCAGATGAAGCCAGCCTTGCAGTGGGCGTCGGTGCCGCACTCCTGGCAGGTGCCGTTGAAGCAAACCTCGTTGTGCTCCTTGCAGTGCTCGTCCGTCTCGCACTTCGGATAGGTCGGCGTGCAAGCGGCCATGGCGGCGGCGCCGAGGACGAGCGCAGGAAGAAGAAGACGACGTGCCATCTGGAAAAAACCTCCGGGTGAATCGCTGCGGTAGGGTCAGTTCGGGGAGAAGCCGGGCTGGATGCGCGCCACCGCCGCCGGTCCTGCGGCAGTCCGCGCGAAAAATCCTAGAAGCGCTCGGGGCATATCGCGTGTCCAAAGTGGTGTCAAATCAAGTGTCGTCCGCCTGACGAGCGACCGGGAACCTGACTCACAACACGCGGCCGGACGCTTTGTTCCCACCCTTTCGCGTGACGGCACGGCTGGCCGTCCGGTTGTTGTTTCGCGCCCGACACCGGCGGCACCTATAATCGCGACGCCCGTTCGGTGGCAAGGAGAATTTGGAAAATGCCCGCGACGCTGCTCATCGTCGACGACGAAAAGAACATCCTGCTCACCCTCAAGCGCGCGGTGGAGATCGAGGGCTACGCCTGCGCGGTGGCCGGCGGTGGCAAGGTCGCCCTGGAGGTCTTCGCCGCCAAGCCGGTCGATGCGGTGGTGATGGACGTGCGCATGCCCGACATCGACGGCCTCGAGGTGCTCAAGCGGATGAAGGAGCTGCGGCCGTTGACCCCGGTCATCATGATGAGCGGCCACGGCAGCTTCGAGACCGCGGTGGCGGCGACCAAGCTGGGCGCCTACACCTTCCTGCCCAAGCCCATTGACCGCGAGCAGCTTCTCGTCTCCCTGCGCAACGCCCTGGGGTCGAAGGCGCGCGAGGAGGAGATCGCCGACCTCAAGACCGAGCTGGGCAGCTACGAGATGGTGGGCAAGAGCCCGGTGATGCAGCGGCTGTACGAGCTGATCCGCAAGGCGGCGCCCTCCGAGGGCCGGGTGCTCATCACCGGCGAGAACGGCAGCGGCAAGGAGCTCATTGCCCGGGCCATCCACGCCCACTCGCGCCGCAGCCGCGCGGCCTTCGTCAAGCTCAACTGCGCCGCGGTGCCGCACGACCTCATCGAGAGCGAGCTGTTCGGCCACGAGCGCGGCGCCTTCACCGGCGCGGTCGCCGCGCGCAAGGGCAAGTTCGAGCAGGCCAACGGCGGCACGCTCTTCCTCGACGAGATTGGCGACATGCCCGCGCCGATGCAGGCCAAGCTGCTGCGCGTGCTGCAGGAGGGCGAGCTCGAGCGGGTCGGCGGGACCGAGACGCTCAAGGTGGACGTGCGGGTCATCGCCGCGACGAACAAGGACCTGCTCAAGGAGATCGAGGCGGGACGCTTCCGCGAGGACCTCTACTACCGGCTCAACGTCGTGCCCATCCACGCGATGCCGCTGCGCGAGCGGCGGGGCGACATCCCCGACCTCGCGCGCGCGTTCCTGGCCGAGGCATGCAAGCGCAATGGCCGGCGGCCGATGACCTTGACGCCCGAGGCGCTGCAGGTGCTCGAGGGCTACGAGTACAAGGGCAACGTGCGCGAGCTGAAGAACCTCGTCGAGCGCCTGGTGATCCTTAGCGACGGCCCGGAGATCGGCGCCGAGGACGTCAAGCTGACGCTGCCCGCGGCGAGCAAGCCCGAGCCGACCTCGCGCTACCAGCCCGGCAAGACCTTCCACGAGATGGTCGAAGACGCCGAGCGCGAGATCATCCTCGCGGCCATCGCGCGGGCGAAGGACAACGTCACCGAGGCGGCGCGCTCGCTGTCGCTCGAGCGCGGGCACTTCTACAAGAAGATGAAAGCGCTCGGCTTGAGGCGCGGCGGCGCGGCGCAGGAAGCCGAGGGCGAGGAGGGGCGGCAGGGAGTCTGAGCGCGAGTCTCTTCGCCGCACGGTCTTCGCGCCCCGGGGGGGCGCGGAGCGCGCGGGCCGGGACGAAGTTGGGAGGGGCCGCCGTCTCGGTGGTCAATTCGCGGCCGGGCGCATGGCCGGGCGCCCCTACGGGCCCCGGGGCCTGCGGAGCCGGGCGCATTGCCATGCGCCCCTACCAACCCGAGGTCGTGCGCTGCGGCGCGCGGAGGCCGGGGCGAGCGTGGGGGGGCAAACAAACAGCGGGCCGCCCTCGCGAGCGGCCCGCCGTTTCACCCAACCCTGCAGCAGGGACTCAGTTCACGTTGATGCCCTGGTACAGCTTCATGAAGTCTTCGATCTTCATCTTGAAGATGCCGTCGTTCTTGCCGTCGTTGCCGGGCTCGCTCGAGCCCCAGGGGTTGCGAAGCTGCACGTACTTGACGCCGTTCTCCTCGACGGCGCCCATCAGCGTGTAGGCATGCCAGGCGTAGACGCCGGTGCCGTTGTAGTTGACTCCGTCGTTCTCGCCGTAGGTACCCGCGGTCATCGGGGTCTTGAGCTCGCCGCCCGCCTTGATGAGCTCGAACATCTCCTCGGCGGTCGAGTGCTCGACCGAGTAGTACGACGAGCTGCGGCCGGTGAGCGCGGTCATCACCTCGGTCGCGTAGCCGCCGTTGCCGATGGCCTCGAAGTCGCCCTTGAACGCGGCATAGGCCTTCTCGAGCACCGACACCCACAGCTCCTTCGAGTCGCGCGCCTTGCGTACCGCGGCGACGAGCCCGGGCCGTACGACGGGAAGTCGTCGTCCACGCGGATGAGCTTCGGCTCGTAGCGACCGCTCGGCCCGCGCTCGTAGAAGCGGACCGTGAAGGTGCCGTCGCCATGGTCGGTGATGGCGTCCTCGATGAGCTTCGGGTCCGAGTAGGCGACGGCAGAGACGGCGCCGACGAAGTAGCAGTTGGCGATAGAGCCCTGCACGACGTCGTCGAAGGAGACGCCATCCTTGAAGAGCTGCCCGCCGTCGATCCTGTTGTAGGTGATCTGGCCCGCGTGCTTGTTGAGCACCTTCGGGTCGTCCGAGACCGGGACCGTCGGGGCCGGGCCGGTCGGCTTCGCCGGCTGGACGATCTTCGGCGCGGCTTCTCCAAGGAAGCTGGCCAGGCGCGTCGCCGACTCGCCGTCGAACTTGTCGATGTGGCGCTTCAGCAGGTTCGCCAGCTCCTTCTTCTCGTTCGCGCTGACGACGCCGTTCTTCTCGGCTTCCTTGATGAGGCCCTCGACCTCGCTCTTGTTGACCCGTCCGTCGACGAGCGCCTTGTTGATCAGGTTTCCAATGCGGGTCACGGGCGCCTCCTTGGTGCTCCTCGAAAAATCTGGCCGCCGTCCGGCGGCGACCGGCGCGGCGAGTGTCACTAAATCCGGGGCATTATCCGACATCGCCCGAGATTGTTGCTCGCCGTTCTTCCGCGCCGGTGGCGACTCGGCCTGCCGCTCGCCCTCGACGCAGCGCGCCCGCGGCGCTCGGTCTTCGGCGAGCGCGTCCGATCGGCCGCGGCGGTGAGGCCGCCCGGCCGCAGTTACTCGAAAAAACCGCCCTGATAACGCGCAGTTGCGTTTGGTCTGTCGCCTGCAATGCGCCTCGGCAGGAGGTGCGACATGAGGCGAACGGCGATGGTAGTGCTGCTGGCGGCCTGGGCGGCGGGCTGCGGCGAGCGCCTGGTGGTGCAAAGAGGCGCGGTCGTCGAGCCCCCGATCCCGCGCGCGGCCGGATGGCAGGCGCCGGCGACCAAGCCGGTCCGCTCGCCGCTGGCGCTCGAGCACGACGACCCCAGCCCGGTCGATCACCTGGCGCGGGTGCGCGTCCTCGAAGAGTCGGGCGACCTCGCCGGCGCGCTCGCCGAGGCGCGGCGGGCAGCCTACGACCGGCCGGACGAGCTTGCCCCGGCCCGCGAGGTCGCACGCCTCGCCCGCCTGTCCGGCGACCGCACCCGCGAGAGGCTCGCGCTCGTCGCCCTGGCGAAGCACCAGCCGACCGACGCGCGCCCGCCGCTGCGCCTCGCGCGCCTGCTGCTCGAAGAGGGCGACGCGGGCGGCACGCTCCTCGAGGCGACCGTCGCCCTCAACCGCGATCCCGAGCTCGCCGAGGCCTACCACCTGCGCGGGCGCGCCGAGCTGCGGCTCGGCATGCGCGAGGAGGCCATCCGCGACTTCGAGAGCGCGGTCATCCTCGAGCCGCGCCACGCCCACGCCTTCAACAACCTCGGCTATGCGCTGCTGCTCTGCGGCGATCCGGAGGCGGCCATCGCGCCGCTCGAGCGCGCCGCCGAGCTCGCGCCGCACCTGGCCTACGTGCGCAACAACCTCGGACTCGCCCTCGAGCGCGCCGGGCTGCTCGACCAGGCGCGCGAGCAATTCGACGCCGCGCTCGCGCTCTCGCCGCGCCACGCCAGGGCCGTCGTCAACCTCGAGCGCGTCGTCGAGGCCATCGGCTCGGGCGAGGTGCTCGACCTGCCGGAGGCGCCCTCGCGAGACACGGAGCCCTCCGAGTGCGCGCACAACCCGCTCCACCTCGAGACGCGCACCGCGAGCACCCGCGGGCTCTTGCTCGGCAGGCGTGCTGCCGCGGAGGTGCCGGAATGCGACTGATCTTCGGCAGGGCATCCAACCCGAGGCGACGCTCGCTCCTCGCGCGAGGAGGCGACGCCACGGAGCTTGGAGGTGGGGTCGGGGGCGACTACCATGCGGACCCGCTCCCGTCTGGGAGAGAGCAGTCGCCCTGGGCTGTTGCCCCAGAGATGGACGGCGAGCGCAAGGAAGGCGAAGGCGCGATGGACGATCTGGCGAGCGGCATTCCTGCCGGGAACCGGGAAGGAGGGAAGAAGCCGAGGGGAATCGGGCGGGCGCTCCTGCGACTGCTCGTCTTCTTCCTCGCCGCGGGCTTGCTCGGCCTGGCTGGCGTGGTCGGCATCTTCCTCTACTACGGCCGCGACCTGCCGACCTTCGACGCGGTCACCGACTACGACCCGCCACAGGTCAGCCGCGTCTTCGACCGCAACGGCGAGCCGGTCGCCGAGTTCTTCCACGAGCGGCGCACCGTGGTTCCCATCGACAAGATCCCCAAGGTTCTCACGCAGGCCGTGGTGGCGGCCGAGGACGCGGCCTTCTACCAGCACGCCGGCCTCGACTACGCCGGCATCGCCCGCGCGCTGCTGATGGACGTGCGGCAGATGCGCCTGGCCCAGGGTGCCTCGACCATCACGCAGCAGGTCGTCAAGAACCTCGTGCTCTCGCCCGAGCGCAGCGTCGCCCGCAAGGTCAAGGAGGCCATCCTCGCGCGCCGGCTCGAGCAGAACCTCTCGAAGGACGAGATCCTCTCGCTCTACCTGAACCACATCTACTTCGGTCACGGTCGCTACGGGGTCGAGGAGGCCGCGCAGTTCTACTTCGGCAAGTCGGTCACCGACCTGTCGCTCGGCGAGGCGGCGATGCTCGCCGGCCTGCCCCAGTCGCCCGGGCGCCTGTCGCCGCTGCGAAACCCGAAGCGGGCCAAGGCGCGCCAGACCTACGTGCTCGAGCAGATGGTCAAGAACGGCTTCATCACCGCGGCCCAGGCGAGGCAGGAGATCGCCAAGCCCATCGCCGCGGTCGGCCGCGAGATCAGCTCGCCGGGCGCCTACTACGTCGAAGAGGTGCGCCGCCACCTCGTCGAGACCTACGGCGAGAAGCTCGTCTACGAGGGCGCGCTGCGCGTCGAGATCGCCATGGACAGCCGCCTGCAGGCCATCGCCGACCGGGCGGTCCGCGCGGGGCTCGAGGATGTCGAGCGCAGGGCGGGCTTCCGCGCCCCGGAGCTGTCCGTCGCCGACAAGGTGCTCGAGCAGGCGCGCGCCAAGCTGTTCGATTCGGGCAACGCGCCCGCGGGCGAGGACGACGACGAGCCGTTGGGCGTCCCGACGGGATGGGACTTTTCGGGCGCGACGGCCGAGTCGGTCGCGAGCGTCGACGCGCTTGCCCAGGCCGCGCGCCGGGTCGCGCTCGAGCCGGGCGCCGAGCTCGTCGCGCCGGTCGCCTCGGTCTCCGACTCCGAGGCGGTCCTCGACCTCGGCTCGGCCGAGGGCGCTATCGCCTTCGAGTCGATGAAGTGGGCTCGCCCCTACGGCCCGACGAAGTGGACCGCCGCGCCGAAGAGGGCGGGCGACGTGCTCGCCGCCGGCCAGCTCGTGCGCGTCCGCGTGCTCGCCGCGCCCGAGGGAGGGAGCGCCGGCCTTCGTGCCGGCGGCCGGGAGCCCGCGAGCGCGCCCGACAGCTCGAAGAAGGACGAGGCGAAGAAGAAGCCCGCCCGCTGGCAGCTCGTGCTCGTCCCCGTTCCTCAGGTCCAGGGCGCGCTCGTCGCCCTCGAGCCGAAGCCCCGGCACGTCGTCGCGCTCGTCGGCGGCTATGACTTCGCCGCGAGCCACTTCAACCGCGCCACCCAGGCGCGCCGGCAGCCCGGCTCGTGCTTCAAGCCGTTCGTCTACGCCGCCGCGCTCTCGAGCGGTCGCTTCACCACCGCCTCGATCCTCAACGACGCGCCCGACGTCTTCCGCGATCCTTGGACCGGCAAGGAGTGGAAGCCGCAGAACTACGAGAAGGACGTCTTCGAGGGACCGATGACGCTGCGTGAGGCGCTCTCCAAGTCGAAGAACACCGTCTCGGTGCGGCTCATCGAGGCGGTCGGCCCCGAGGCGGTCATCGACCTCGCGCGGCGCGCGGGCATCGGCTCCGAGCTGCCTGAGAACCTGACGCTCGGCCTGGGCACCGGCGAGGTGACCCCCCTCGAGCTGGCCAACGGCTTCGCGACCTTCGCCGCGCTCGGCGTGCGGGCCGATCCCATCCTGCTGACCCGGGTCGTTGACCGAAACGGCAAGGTGCTCGAGGAGCACCACGCGGTGCCCGAGGAGACCATCCCGCCGGGCGTCGCTTTCATTGCCACCTCGCTGATGCAGAGCGTGGTCGAGTCGGGCACCGGGGCGCGCGCGCAGGAGCTGCGGCGCCCGGTCGCCGGCAAGACGGGCACGGCTTCGGGCAATCGCGACGCGTGGTTCGCGGGCTTCACGCCCGGCCTCGTCGCCAGCGCCTGGGTCGGCTACGACGACCACGCGCCGCTCGGGCGCAGCGAGACCGGCGGCCGGGCCGCGCTGCCCATCTGGCTCGAGTTCATGAGGGGCGCGCACGAGGGCGCGCCGGTGGCCGAGTTCGAAAAGCCCGCCGATGTCGAAGAGGTGCGCATCGACCCGCAGAGCGGGCTGCGCGCGCACGAGGACGGCCCCGGCCGGCTCGAGGTGTTCGTCGAGGGCACGGCGCCGACCGAGTACGCGACGCCGCCGGGCCAGGTCGACCCGCGCAAGCTCTTCCTCGAGGACCGCGGAGGGGAATGGTGACACCGCTGCTCGCGCTCCTGCTGGCCGCGGTCGCGCCGGGGTCGTCGCCGACGCCTGTCGTGCCGCGCGCGGAGCCGGGAGCGGTCGGAGTAGTCGGCGCTGTCGGCGCGAGCGACCCCGCCGCGGGAGCCGAATCGCGAGAGCAGGAGAGCCCGGAGCCTGGACTGACCGCCATTCAGCGGGTCAGCGAGCAGATCGTCCGCGCGGCGAGCGAGCAGCGCCCGCCGGCTTCGACCGCGGTCGCCGTCCACGTCACCTCGGCCGAGACGCCCGAGCTCGGGCGCGCGGTCCAGACCGTCCTCGTCTCGCGCCTGACGCGCGCGGGTTTCAAGCGGGTCCTACCGATCAAGGACGCGAGCGCCGTCGCGGCCGAAGAGCGCGCCCGCGAGCTGGCGGCCGACATCCTCGTACGCCTCACCGTCCGCCTCGACGGCGCCGAGCTCGCCCTCGGTGGCGATCTCGCCCCGACCTGGGTCAACTTCTGGGCGGGGAGCGACCCGGTGCGCGCTCCGGGCGGCGCGGCGCTGACGGCCCGCGCGTTGACCGACGCCGAGGCGCTCACGCTCGCCCACGTGCCGCTCCTCCAGTCGCCCGATTCGGCGAAGGTCGCGACCCGGTTCGAGCTCGCGCCGCTCGGCTCGGCGCCGGAGCGGATCGTCGCGCTCGCCGCCGGCGACCTCGACGCGGACGGCGCGCCCGAGATCGCGGCGCTCGGAGTCGAGAGCGTCCTCGTTCTTCGCGCGGACGGCAGCCTCGTCGCTCGCCGCAGCCATGCGAAGCTGCCGCTCGCCGCTCGGCCGCCGCGCGAACCGTTCGGCGCGATCGCCATCGGGCCCTTCGGCGCCGAGCGGCCGCACGTCGCCGCCTTTTTCGCAGAGCGCGAGGCGGGAGAGCTGCTCGAGCCGCGCGAGGGCGCGCTCGTGCCTGCCCGGCCGGTCGCGACGCTGCCCCTGTGCAATGGCGCCGCGGGCGCGCTCATCGGCTCGCCGGTTCCCGGGCGCGGCGAGATCGACGCCGCGAGCGTCGCCTTCGCGGAAAGTGGAGGGAAGGCCGAGCTCGCCTTCTCGCCGGTTTCGGTCGTCGCGAGCGCGCGCGCCGCGGGGCCCGCCTTCCTCGCTATCGGCGCCGACGGGAGCGGCGTGCTGCTCGACGCCGACCTCTCGCCCATCGAGCGGAAGCTGCCGGAGCTCGGCTCGGCGGCGGCGATGGGCGACCTCGACGGCGACGGGGCGACCGACATCGTCATCACCCGCCGCGTGCTCGCCGGCGACAGCGTGCGCGTGGTCCGCGAGGACGATCCCGCGGCCGATCTCTACTCGAGCGAGCCTTTCGCGGGCGCGATCACCGCCGCGGTGGCCGTGGATCTCGACGGCGACGGCCGTGACGAGGCCGTCCTCGCCCACCTCGAGCCCGACGGCACGACCACCTTCCATGTCCTCGGAGGCGAGCCATGAGGCGCGGGGCTCTCGCCATTGGCCTGGCCGTGTCCCTGATCGGCGGCGCCGCCATCGCGGGGATGCGCGCGCAGTACGGGGGCACCTTGCGCGTCGCGGTGCCGGTCGCGCCCCAGACGCTCGACCCCGCGCTCGCGGCGACCCCGGCCGATGTCGTCGCGGCCGGGCTGACGTTCGACACGCTCGTGCGCCTCGGCGGCGACGGAGAGCTGCGCGCCGGCCTCGCCGCGGTGCCCGAACCGGAGGCGAACGGCCGGCTCTTTCGCTTCCGCTTACGGCCGAGCCTGCGCTTTCACGACGGCTCGTCCGCGACCGCGCGCGACGTCGTCGCCAGCCTCGCGCGGCTCGAGGACGCGAAGCTCGGCTCGCCCTTTGCGGCGATAGCGCTGCCGTTGGCCGGGGCAGGCGAGGGCGGGCGCATCGGGCTCGAGGTCGTGAGCGACTCGGAGGTGCAAGCCTCGCTCGCGTTCCCGTATCCCGACTGGCCTCGCGCGCTCGCGCACCCGGCCGCGGCTCTGCTGCGGCCTGCCGGCGAGCGGCTCGTCGGCACCGGCGCGTTCCGGCCGGCGACGGGATCGAGCGCGCAGCTCTTGCAGCTCGTCGCCCACGACGACTGTCCGCTCGGCCGGCCGTTCGTCGATCTGTTGCGCCTCGTCCCGAGCAATCCCCGGTCGGTCTCGCGCGCGGTCTCGCTCGGCGAGGCGGACCTCGCCTTCGTCACCGGCTCGAGCCGCGAGGGCGGCGAGGGCCCGGCGCTCTTCGCGACCTACCTCGCGGTCAACGAGGAGCGCATCGGAGCGATGGCGCGCCCGCTGCGCGAGGCCATCGTCGGGAGCGTGGATGTCGCGGGCCTGACGAAGTTCTTCGTGCGCGCCCCGGCCACGCCGCTCTACGGCCTGCTACCGCCTGCGCTCGATCCCGCCGCGCCGCGGGCGCAGCGGCCTGCCGGGCGGCCGGCTTCGCTGCGTTCGGGGGCGGCGCTGACGCTGGTCTGCGACGCGAGCAACGACGACCACCGGTCGGTCGGTGAGCGGCTGCAGGTCAAGCTGCACGACTTCGGGGTCGCGCTCGCGGTGAAGCGCCTCCCGCGCAACGAGCTGCGCGAGGCGCTGCGCGGCGGCGACTACGACCTCGCGCTCGTCTCGATAGCGGCGATCCCGGAGGCAGGGATGGCGCTCGCACAGCTCGTCGAGCTGGGCGCCGGCCGCGACGCGGCGCGCGAGCTGCTGCGCGAGGTGGGCGCGGGGCCGGACCGGGAGGCGCGCCTCGCCACGGCGAGCGCCCAGGCGCGCGCGTGGCTCGAGAGGCTGCCGCTTCTCCCGCTCTACGTCGAGGTGCCGCGGCTGGTCGCGCGCGAGGGGATCGCCGCCGTCGGCTTCGACGGCGCGGGGGTGCCGTCGATAGCCGACGCCTGGATCATCGGCGCGCCGGCGAAGCCGCAGCAGAAGGCGCCGCCGGGGCGCTGAGCGGCGCTCGGGGCCTCCCCGGCTCTGCCGACGCGAGGGTCGGGCCTCTCGGGCGAAGCGCTCGCCATTGCCGAGAGCCGCCTCGCCGACGAGGCGGCTCTCGAGCGCGCGGATCTCGCCACGGCGCAGTGCGAGGCTCCGAAGGAGTGGGCGGTAGGGCGTTAGGCTCCTAGGAGCGCTGGCGAGCTTCGACGTCTGGCTCACGGCCAGCCGGGTAGATATCGTCCTTTCAGTCCTCGATATCGCAGGGGGTCGCCAGATGATTCGGACGCTTGTCTCGCTGGACGAAGAAGACAAGGCGTGGCTCGACCGCAGGGCTGCCGCCGAGGGCGTGCCGATGACCGAGCTTATCCGTCGTGCAGTGCGTCTTCTGAGGGCGCACGAAGAGCCGCCAGCCGCGTCGCTTGACGAATTGCTCGATAAGACCAAAGGCCTTTGGCGGCGGGGCGATGGGCTCGAGTATCAGAGGGCGTCTCGAGATGAGTGGTAATGGCGTGCTGCTGGACTCGGTGGTCCTCATCGACCACTTCAATGGAGTCGAGGCCGCGACAGCCTTCCTCCGAAAAGTCACGTCGCCACACATTTCCGCGATCACCCGCGCGGAGGTGCTCGCCGGTTTCGATTCGGCGGAGCTCGCAATCGTTCGGGCGCTCCTCGACCGCTTCCCAATGCTCTCGATTGATGCCGCCGTGGCGGACCTCGGCGCCGAGCTGAGGCGGACGCACGGGTGGAAGCTCCCAGACGCACTCCAGGCTGCCGTGGCGCGATGCCACGGACTGCTGCTAGCCACTCGGAACACGAAGGACTTCCCGCCGGAGCGATTCGAGTTCGTACGGGTTCCCTATCGGCTCTAGACGGACGAGCGCAGTGAACAGCCCCGCGAACACTCGGCGCTGGGGCGCAGGCTCAAAGTGAAGGGGCGCGGGACGGACGCCCGTGCCCCTTCGCGCTTGCCAGCGAATCGCCTCAGTTGACGATGCTGTAGTCGTAGCGGGCGGTGCGGTCGTACATCTCGATGCGCCGCTTATCCACCGAGTAGGCGCCGGACCACAGCGGGATGGTCGCGTCGTCCCAGGTCTGGTCGGACAGGTAGCGCTCGTTGTCGGCCAGCGTCACCTCGGTCCAGATGTGGTAGCCGCGGAAGGCGTTGCTGCTGGTGTTGGCCGCGCCCGAGGCCAGGCGCGAGTCGATGCCCGCGTACTGCAGCAGCAGGTGGGCGAGGATGCACTGGTGCCGGCAGACGCCGCGGTTGATCGTGACCAGCTCGCCGAGCGGGAAGCGGTTCCAGTAGTCGGCGGTCAGCTCGTGGTAGCGCTCGGACTTCTTGTCGGAGCTGCCCTTGTCGTTCGGGTACTGCACCGCCTCGGCCGCGTAGCGCTGCAGGTCCTCGATGCAGGCCTTCTGGCGGCGCGCGAGCTGGTCGGGGCTGAGCGCGAGCAGCGAGCCGTCGGTCGGCAGGTGCCGCTCGATGATCGGCTTGGCGCCCTCGATGAAGCTGCGCAGCGCCTCGTCGGAGTTGATGTTGATGGTCACGTCGCTGAAGTAGTCGCCGCTCGGCTTGAAGTAGTGCGGGTTGTTCGCCTTTCGCAGCGTGCTCAGCGGGACCGTCTTGGTCTCTTCTTGGCCGGCCGGGGTGGTGTACTTGACCGTGTAGTTTCCGGTGGCGTCAAAGGCGACGATCTCGGCCTCGAGCAGCTTGTAGCGGGTCGAGAAATTCTTGCCCTCCTCCTGCAGCTCGATCGCCTCGTTGTCGATGTACGAGATGTCCACGCGGTCGCCGACGCCGTAGGTGTTCTGCAGCGGGTAGCGGCGAGTGCTGATCCGGTCGGCGACGTCCACGTTGAGGTCGCCGGCGGCGCCGATGTTCGCGGTGAAGAGCAGCGGGTCGGCCGTCTTGTGGTAGCGCGAGATCGTGCCGTCCGATCCTTGGGTGAACTTGAGCTCCTCGGCGCCGTTCTTCACCACGTAGATGAACTGCTCGTGGCAGCCGTCGGCGCCGGTCGCCTGGACGCTGATCTGCGCGTTCGGATAGGTCTGGCGCAGCAGCGCGATGGGGCCCTCGCCGCGGGCGGTCTGCTCGGCGACGACGTCGAGGATCTCGACGAGCTGCTTGGCGCGCATGCCCCAGCGCTCGGTTTGCCAGGCGTGCAGCATCTGGCTGCCGTCAACCGCGGCGGCCACGGTCTGGCCGACCTTCAAGTAGAACTCGCCGAGCCCGACCTTCTCGCCGTTGAGCGTGCACAGCGGCAGCGTCTTGCCCTCGACCGCGGCGCTGGCGATGCGCTCGAGCTTGTTGAAGTCGAGGAAGCGCGTCTCGGGGAAGCTCGCCTTGTAGTCCTCGATGATGCCCTGGAGCTGCCGCAGGCCCGCGCCCTCGACGCGCCCGCCGTTGGCCTGGGCGATGACCTTCAGCGCGCGGCCGATGTTGTCCACGCTCATCGAGGAGCGCAGGTGGTCTTGCAGCAGACCCTTGACGTAGGTGGCCGCCTCGCGAGAGAGCGCGACGCCTTCCCAGCGCGGGTTGCTGCCCTCGAGCTCGGAGAGCCGCGGGCGCAGCGCCGACTGGATGTCTTGGACCTCGGCGCGCATCGACGAGGCGAAGTCGCGGTAGTCGAGCTTGCCGTCGGGCGAAGCGGCGGCGGCGTCCTGGTAGCTGACGGCCAGGCGGCGCAACAGCTCGAAGCTCGCCGGACACATCGGCGCGCTCGGCCGGCTCCAGCTGCTCGTCTTCTCGAAGAGCGAGCGGGCCGAGCCCATCGCCTCGATCATCTTGTCGAGCGCGGCGTCGTCCTTGATGTTGGGCAGCAGGGTGAGGACGAAGTCGGCCTGCTCGCGGGTGAGCGGCTCGTCCTTGAGCTTGGGCGGGTTGGCCTTGAGCTCCGGCTCGAGCTTGGCGACGAGCCGAGCGTTGACGACGTTGGCGATCTCCTTGGGCGCGTCGGCGGCGAGGATGCCGTAGACGAAGCTCATGCCCTCGCTGCTCTGGAGGTAGCCGTCGAGCACCCGGTGCATGTGCCCGATCTCTTCGGCGTCGAGGCCGCCGTAGTTGAGCTTGTCCCAGGCCTCGAGCACGCTCATCAGGTTCGCGACGCCGTCGGCGTTCTTGGTGAAGGCGAGGGCGCCGAGGATGAGCTGCGCGGCCTGGCCCTCGAGGTTGCGCCAGCCGAGCTTCGCCTTGTCGCTGCGGACCTCGTCGAGCTTGGCGAGCACGTCGGAGGCGCCCTCGGGCAGGCTCGGCATGGCGGCGAGCTTGGAGCGCTGGTCGTCGCTCAGCGAGGCGCCCTCCAGGCCGCGGCGGGCGAGTGCCTGCATCACGCCGGTCGGCAGCTTCTCGTAGAGCTCGAGCATCGCGTCCACGGTCGAGCCGTC
>JBMNNX010000100.1:0-21007 GCA_050942745.1 Myxococcales bacterium | reverse complement strand
ACACTATTGACGGGGTTCTTCACCGGTGGCGCCCGGTCTGCGTGGTTTTGTCCGGCTGGCAGCGGCGCCCGGCGATGCGCCGGTCGCGACACCGAGCGGCGTCGCCGGTTCGAGGGCTCCCGGCGGACGGCGCGACGGTCGTCGCTTCGCGAGTGCGCTGCCCGCGCGGTGAGCCCCCGACGGCGACGACGAGGCTCACCCATTTGGAGTGGGGCGTCGCGTGGTCATCTCCCGAAAGCGCTCTCACGGCCCGGCTGCCACGGCTGCAAGCAGCTTCCCCGAGTGCCACAGGAGCGGCCGCTCGAGGCGCCCGCGGGAAGCAACGCCTTTGTGCTGACTCCGTCAGGCGGGCGCGCCCGAGCCGAGCGGGTGCGTAAGACCCTGCGAAAAAAACGGGCGGTTGGGGATGCCGAAAGAACGGTCTGGGAAGGACCTGGCTGGCCTGCTGAGGGCCTCGGAAACTGGCGGGGCACATCCTGCCCCATGCCGGCCGCCTGGGACGACGGCTGCGAACAACCAACAGCGGGCAAGGAGGGGCGCAGACGTTCTGTCGTCAGGAGGTCAAGAGTAGCTGTCGCTTGACATCGGTCTCCCTGCCCAGAGGTGACTGCGTCCGATAGGGCTTTGGCGCTGGCCTTGATCTGATCTACCGGCGCCCTCGTGGCGGATGCGCTCGCCGGCGAACTCGGCGAGCTTCGGGGCCGCCGGCACGAAGGCCGGCGCTCCGGTCTGTGGCGTGCTCGCGGCTTTCGGCGGCGCAACCAGGGGTCTTCCAGGCCGTTCAGGCGACGAAAAGGGCCGTCGCAGCGGCCCCCGGAGGCCGACAGCAGTGGCTACCGCCCCAGAGAGGGGGCCTGGTCGGTGGCGGGCGCGGGCTGGGCGGATGTGACGCCGCCGACCGCTGGTGAGGTCGTGGCCGGTCGGGCACGAGCGGCCGCACGGAGCGAGGACGCGGCTCCCTGCACGGCGTTGCGAGCGCCAAAGAAAGGAGAAGCCCGGCTCCTGGAGCCGGGCTTCCCACATCCCCTCGAAACCTTTCTTCCGATCGCTAGACCGGGCGGACGTTCGAGGCCTGCAGGCCCTTGGGGCCCTTGGACACGTCGAACTCGACGCGCTGCCCCTCAGCGAGGGTCCGGAAACCGTCCGCCTGGATAGCGGAGTAGTGGCAGAACACGTCGTCGCCGCCGTTGTCCTGCGAGATGAATCCAAAGCCCTTCGCGTCGTTGAACCACTTTACGGTACCAGTCGCCATTTGCGCTTCTTTCCTTAAATCAAAGCCGAGGACTTCGGCTTTCGGCCAACCAATAGCGGTTGACGTCGACGGCACCCTACGCGAGTGCCGGAAGAAAGTCGAGCAGCCGTCATCTGGTTTCGGCGCGACGACGACATCCGATGGGGCCCTTGGAGGCGCCTTGGAAGCTGCCGCGATTGAGCGCCTGTCTTGCGGCGAGCCGTTCGTCATTCAGCCCGACCGGGCCAAAAAGGACCGGCACCGGTTGCGAAGCGGGCGCGGCCGCGCGCCGGCCGTTGTGAAACACCGCATCGACACGCGTAGCGACACCTCCGCGGTCTGCGGGGCCGGGCCAATCCATTCGCGCCAGGACCGGGACCGGCGGAGCCGGGCGCATTGCCATGCGCCCCGACCAGCCGACCTTCACCTCGCCGCGGAAGCTTGGCGCGCCTCCCCGCTCTCGCGGGACCGGGCGGAGAACAGCCCCGGGTGACGAAGCTTGAGCACACCGAGCGCGACGAACCCGAGCAGCACTGCCCACCAGAGCGTGGCCAGACGCACGAGGATCATGCTCGTCGTCGCCGGCCCGAGCGGGATGGCGCCCAGGCGCACGAGCTGTTGCTGGATCATCGACTCGGTCACCCCGAGGCCGCCGGGTACGGGGATGATGGCGCCGGCCAGGGTCGCGGTCGCGTAGAAGAAGACCGCGAGCGCGAGGTTCCCCTCGAGCCCGAAGCCCTGCACGACGGCGTGGAGGGCGAGCCCCTCGCAGCCCCAGGCGACAAAGGAGAGCAGCGCCGGCCACAACAGCGCGCCCGGGCCCGCGAGTACGCGCAGAGCGTCTACCGCCTCGCGCAGCTTGGGCGCCAGCGGCCGCAGCCGCGCCGGCCCGCGCTCGACGAGCGAGACGAGCCACAGCAGGGGTCGCCCCCAGAGGATGACCGCGATGCCGACGGCGACCAGCACCGCGCCCGCCGCCGCCCAGCCCAGGCCGCCCGCGAAGCCGATGCTGCCGAGCACGATGAGCAGCACGACGCCGATGACGTCGGTGAGCCGCTCGGCGATGACGATGGGCGCGCTGCGCGCGGCGGGCACGTCGTAGGTCTGCGCGAGGACCGCGCTCTTGAACATCTCGCCGACCTTGCCCGGGGTCATCGTCAGCACGAACCCGGAGAGGAAGACGAGCGCGCTGTCGAGCTTGGGCACGTTCCGGATTCCGATCCGCGCGAGGTAGTACTCCCACTTCACGACGCGCAGCCCGTAGTTCGCGGTGGCGAGCAAGAGCGCGAGCCCCAGGGCCGACCAGCGAAAGCCGGCGAGGCTGTCCCGCACGTCGCGAAAGCCGGTGTAGGCGACGAAGGCCCCGTAGATCGCGATGCCGAGGAGCATCGCCAGCAGGAGGCGTCGCAGCAGTCCGTTCATCGAGTCGTCTGTCCCCTCGAGCGTTCGGGCGCTCTCTGGTCTCGGGTGGCGCTTGGTCGAGGCCGCAGGATACCGGTTCGCCGCCGCGCCGCGACCGGCGGGGGCGCGCCCGCTCGCGCGGGATTCGGACGGCCGAGTCGCCGCGCTCCGGGCCGGGTCGGTGGGAAGAAGACGCCGGCGAGGCGCGAGGCCCCGCCGGCGGCAGGTCTTCTCGAGGCGGCGCGGCTGCCCGTCAGTTCGTCAGCCGCACGATGTCGGGCAGCAGGCCCCAGTTGGCCGGGTCGTCGAGGAAGGCCGCGGTCTGCGGCTCGTCGGTGGTGTAGACGAACGGCTTGATGAAGTAGCCGTCCTCGTCCTGCTGCACCGGGGCGACGATGCGCACCCGGATGTTGCTGTTGGAGAGGGGGATGCCCAGCGGCGCGAGCAGCTCGTCCTGGTCGATCTTGATGGTGACCCGGCGGTTGGTGCCGTAGGCCAGGTCGAAGAGCCGGTTGCGCTTGCTGCCGCCGGGCCGGTAGTTGGTCAGCGTGCCGTCAATCTGGACGTACTCGGACTCGTGCTCTTCGCCGATGGGCACGTCGCCGATGACCTCGATGATGTCCCGCCGCATGTCGATGAAGTCGGCGGCCGCGGCGGTGTTCTCGGTCATCGAGAAGGCGAGCACCTGCTTGAAGCCCTCGAAGTCGCCGACCCGGCTGACGGTGATGTCGATGTTCGGGTAGCGCGTCGCGCCCCACATCGGCGGCGGGCCGGGGCTCGGGTTGCGGTTTCCGGTGACGACGTAGATGCCCGGGCCTCCCCGCGTGTCCTGGATGAAGAAGCCCTTCCAGCTATCGGGCTGGCCGCGGAAGTAGGTCATGTAGACCCCGCGCACGCGGATGGCGCAGACCCCATCGACCGCCCGCAGGTCGGCGATGGTGCCCTCGACCGGCGCCTGGATGGTGAAGGTGGAGGCGAAGTCGGCCGCCATCGTCGCCCCGCTCAGCGCGCGCACGCCCTGGGCGCCGCCGGTGATCTTGACGTGGTAGGTGCGCTCGATCTCGTAGGCGGTGCCCGGGTCAATCTGG
The DNA here is from genome assembly GCA_050942745.1 of Myxococcales bacterium. GTDB lineage: Bacteria > Myxococcota > Myxococcia > Myxococcales > UBA5297 > UBA10939. The sequence continues at coordinate 17,287 of JBMNNX010000100.1, read as the reverse complement.
AAGCGGACCGTCGGGTTGCTCGACAGGTCGAGCGTGCCCTCCTCGGGGAAGGTGCCGTCGGCGTAGCGGCTGACGCGCAGCGTGCCCGTGGTGCCCGGGTAGTTGAGGAAGACCGAGGCCGGGTCTACCGGCTTGTTGAAGGTGATCTCGACCGCGGCATCGGGGGCGACCCCGGTCGCACCGTCCGCCGGGCTGACCGAGACCACCTCGAGCGGGCTGGTGTCGGCGCCCGAGCCGGTCGTGAAGCGCGCCGTGAAGTCGCCGGTCATCGGGTTGTCGCTCTCGTCCTTGACGCCCGAAGCTCCGCCCATCACCCGAAGCGTGTACTGCGTGTTCGGCTGCAGGGTCGCCTGCGGATAGAAGACGAACGTGGGGTTGTTGTAGGTCTCGCGGGTCATCGTGACCGCGCCGGCCGGGTCGCTGCCGCGGTAGAGCTTCACGTTGGTCGGCGAGGTGACCGTCGCCTGACGCATCCGCTTGTTGAAGGTGATGGTGATGGCGGCGCTGGTGGGCACGCCCGTCGAGCCGTCGGCTGGCGTGGTGGAGACCACCCGCGGGGTGTTCTCGGGGCTCACCCAGGCGCAGTCGAAGATGATCGAGTAGTCGGCCTTCAGCGCGTTGCCCGCCAGGTCCTTCACGCCGCCGGCGAACACGGTGAACTTGATCTCGTCGCCGACATCGAACCGCTGCGCCGGGGTGAAGACGATGGTCGGGTTCGCCGAGGTGTCCCAGGTCGCCGCGAGCGGCGCGCCCTGCGGGTTGCCGTCCCACCACTCGATGAGCTCGAAGCTTTCGGCGCTCAGGCTCGCCGGGTCGATCTGCTCGCTGAAGCGCACGGTGATCACCGCGTCGAGCGGGACATCCTCCGCGCCGTCGGCGGGATCGATGCTCGCGACTGTCGGAGCGGTCTGATCGCTCGAGCTCGCGGTGGTGAAGCTGCCGGTGATGTCGGAGGCGAGCCGCTCGCCCTGGGCACCCGCGACTCCGGACTCGCCGCCCTTGACGACCAGCGTGTAACCGGTGCCGTTCGCCAGCGACGAACTCGGCCGGAAGGTCACCGCGGTCGCGCCCGACGAAAAGGTGAAGTCGCCCGCGACCTTGGCATCGGCCCCCGAGGAGGTTCGGTAGAGGAAGAAGGTCGCGGAGGTCACCGAGGCCTCGTCGACCGCCGCGGAGAAGGTCACGGTGACCGAGGTGTTGACGGGCACGCTCGAGGAGCCGAAGGCCGGCGTGACCGAGCGCAACTCGAGGTCCTCGACCGGAATCGAGCCGTCGGTCGTGCCGCCGTCCGGCTCCGGATCCACTCCCGCGTCGGTGTCGGGATCCTTGCCCGCGTCCTTGTCGGAGCCCGCATCGGGGTCGAGCGAGGCGTCGGCCGGCGAGGAGGCGTCCGGCGGTTCCGGCGTCGGATCATCGCCGCACGCGGCGAGGGAGAAGGAGAGGACGAGGGCCGCGAGCAGCGACAGGCGATGTTGGACGTGCATGACTCACCCGATGGCGAAATGGTCGGCCAGCCTATCACTCGAGGCGCGAAATCCAGCGGTTGTTTGCCCATAGCGGGCTTTCGGTCGGTCGCCTGGTCGGTTCGACCGAAGGGCGCGAGAGGGCGACGCCGGGCGCCCGCGGCCAAAGCGGGCTCCCCGAGCTTCGGGAGCAAGACCTCGACGATTTCGAGCGCGTACGCTCGAGGAGTCGAACACCGGCGCAGGCCCTGTTGGTCCGCGCCGGTGCTCCGTCAGGCCCTGCGGCCGACGTCGTTCGACTCTTCGTACAGCTCGTCGAGCAGCGGCTTGTACTTCTCCGCGATCACGCGTCGCTTGACCTTCAGCGTCGGGGTCAGCTCGCCGCTCTCTTGCGACCAGTCGTGGTCGAGGACCGCGAAGCGCTTGATCGTCGCGTAGCTCGGCATCCTCGCGTTGACCGTGTTGATCACCTGCTGAAGCTGGTTGCGCACCTCGGGCGCCTTCGAGAGCTCGGGCAGGTTTCGATAGGGCAGTCCCTTTTCCTGGGCCCACTTGCGCGCGTTCTCCTCGTTGAGAGTGATAACGGCGGTGACGTACTTGCGCTTGTCGCCCTGGATCGAAACCTGGCTGACCAGGCCCTCGGACTTGATCGCGTTCTCGAGCTCGGCCGGCGCGATGTACTTGCCACCCGAGGTCTTGATGAGGTCCTTCTTGCGGTCGGTGATGCGCAGGTAGCCGTCGGGGTCGAGCTTGCCGATGTCGCCGGTGCGCAGCCAGCCGTCTTCGGTGAGCGCCTCGGCCGTCTCCTGCGGCAGCTTGTAGTAGCCCTTCATCACGTTGGGGCCGCGCATCAGGATCTCGCCGTCGTCGGCGAGCTTGACCTCCATCCCCGGGAACGGCGGTCCCACGGTGCCGATGCGGTTGTGCCCGGCGATGTTCGAGTGCGTCGGCGCGCACGTCTCGGTCAGCCCGTAGCCTTCGAGCACCTCCATGCCGCACAGCTCGAAGAAGTAGGCGATCTTGGTGTTGAGCGGCGCGCCCCCGGAGATGAAGGCGCGCACCTTGCCGCCAAAGCGCGTCTGGAGCCGATCGCGAATCTTCGAGAAGACCAGCCGCTTGGCTATCGACCACTGCGGCGAGCGGTAGGTGCGGCCCTCGGCGCGGGCGGCCGCATAGCGGACGAACTGCTCCATCGCCCACTGGAAAGCCGTGCCCTGCAGGCCCTCGGCGCTGCGCCCCTCGGAGACGACCTTGTTGTAGGCCTTCTCGAACACACGCGGCACCGCAGGCATGACGGTCGGGTGAATCTCGCCGGCGTTGTCCACCACCTTCTCGATCGATTCGGCGAAGCCGACGGTGACCTCCTGGCCGAGCCAGGTCGCCTCGACGGCTCGGGCCAGGGCGTGCGCGAGCGGCAGGAACAGAAGCAGCCTCTCGCCCGGCACGAGGACGTGCGAGTCCATCACCGCGTTGGACTCGTAGACCCAGTTCGCGTGCGTGAGCATCACGCCCTTGGGCCGGCCGGCGGTGCCCGAGGTGTAGAGGATGCAGCACAGGTCTTCGGGCTTGATGGCCTCGGCCCGCCTCTCGAGCGCATCGGGCCGGCTGGCGAGCAGGGTGCGGCCGCGGGCTTCGAGATCCCACAGGCTGAGCAGGCGCTCGTCGGGGTTCGACTGGAGCTCGAAGCTGACGAAGTGCTCGACGGTCGGCGTCTGCTCGCGCACCGAGCGCAGCCGGGTCCAGCGGCCAGGGGCGCCGCCTTCGGGCTTGTCGTGGTCGAAGAAGACGAGGCGCGCCTCGCTGTCGTTGATGATGTAGGCGGTCTCCTGCGGGGTGTTCGAGGAGTAGATGGGCACGCTTATCGCGCCCGCGCTCATCAAGGCCAGGTCCGCCAGGCACCACTCGAGGCTGGTCGCCGCGTGGATGCAGACTCGGTCGCCCGGCTTGATGCCCAGATCGACCAGCCCTTCGGAGAGCGCGCGCACCCGGTCGAGAATCTCGCCCCACCTCAGGTCGCGCCACGCGCCTCCGGTCTTGACGTGCGCGGCGACCTTGGTGGGCGTCGCTTTCCGGGCGATGAGCATGTCGGCGAGGGTTTTCGGGGATGGCTGCTTCGGCATTCAGGCCTCCTTGGCCGCAGCCCCAACGGGGCGCCCGTCGTGCGCGCGGTGCCTTTGACCTGGTCTGCTGCGTAGGGAGCGACGCAGACCTTTTGGGCTGGCTGCGTCGAGCGCTTCCCAGCCTGTGGCCGCCCCCTCGCCCGCCAGAGGCGTGTCCGAGCGCAAATTCGACTGAAAGATCAACTTGTTGTGCGGCGGGTCGGCATCCATGCTCCGACGCGCTGTTTGGCTGCTGTGCATGCGCCGGGCCACGGCGCTCCGAGCCACAGAGCGGGCGGCCCGCGGAGCACTGCGTCAAATCGACACGGCGGGCTCGATTAGCGAGAGCCTCGCGCCGGCGCGTTGGCCGGCTGCGTCATCGAGGCTACGCGTCGCAGGCAATGCCGCGTCGGGTTGACCGGTCCCCCTCAGGCGGAGCGCACACGGATGGCGCTCTTTCAGGCCTCGCGCCGGGGACGCCGGGCGCGCGCCTTTGAGAACGGCAAAGGATCGGTGAGCCGCGGCGCGCGCGGGCGGCGGGGCAGCGCCGGCCTTCGTGCCGGCGGGCAGCGGAGTCGGTCAGGTTCCCGGCGCGGGCGTTGCGCCAGTCGAAGCGCGCTTGTCGATGGCCCGCGTGACCAGTTGGAAGACGATCAGCAACAGGAACCCTGCGAAGCCAACTCCGGCGAACGCGTACCAGATGTAGTGCGCGTGGGCATAGGCCGCGGGCATCTCGGCGTTGCCGGCGAGGGCGGCGAGGCGTTGGGCCTGCTCGGCCGCGGAGAGCACCTTCGGGTCCGGACAGTACGCCTCGAGCAGGAACCCGGAGAGGATGAAGCCAAGGAGCCAGGCGAAGAACGTGTTGAGGTGCGCGTAGCCGAGGTAGAGGCCTTCCTGGCCCGCGGGCGCCTGCTTCGAGGCGTATTCGAGGTAGCGCGGGCTGAGGAAGCACTCGGCGAGGCCCTGCAGCGCGATGCCGAGCACCATCGTCACGGTGATCGACGGCAGGGTCGAGCCGAGCAGCGTGATTTCGTGCCCGAGCAGCGAGGAGACGGACATCAGCAGCGCCGAGAAGGGGATGAGCGCCAGGGCGATTCCTATCGAGGTGATCGGCTGGAGCTTGCGGACGAGCTGCGTGATCGGGACGACCAGCAGCACCACCACCAGCGGGTTGATGTTCGCGTACCACTCCGGGCTGGCGCCCTCGCCGACCATGCGCAGCACGTACTTGGGCATCGAGGCGTAGAGCTGGCCCTGGATGGCCCAGAAGCCGGCGGTGATGAGCACCAGCGACAGAAAGCGCAGGTTGCGAAAGACCATAGCCAGGCCGTGCAGGCTCTCCTTGATGCTGCGGGGCGCCGCGTCGCTCGGCTTGGGGTGATAGAGCAGCAGCACGATGAGCAGCGCGATGAAGGCGGCGCCGGCCGAGTAGAGCGGCACGGTCCCGATGCCGAGCGCCTTGCGCACCGGAGCGGCGACGCTCTTGCCGCTGAACGAGCCGATGTTGACGACCATGTAGAAGAGGCTGAAGGCGCGGGCGCGGTTCGACTCGTCCGAATAGCGCGACACCGTGCCCCCGATGATCGGCTTGACGAAGGCGCCTCCGGTCGCGATGACCGCCAGGGCGACGAGCACGAGCCCCTTGGTCGGAAACAGGCCGAGCAACGCGTAGCCTGCCGACAGCAGCGCGAACGACAGGATGAGCGCCGGGCGAAAGCCGATGCGGTCGGCGACCGCGCCGAGCACGAACGGCAGCAGGTAGATGCCGCCGGAGAACGCCGCGCCGATGAAGCCCGCCTCGACGTCGGTGTAGCCGACCACCTCGGTCAGGAAGACCGCGAGCGCGATGAAGGTGCCGTAGTACGCGGCGCGCTCGAACAGCTCGATAGAGTTCGCGGTCCAAAACGGAGCGGGAAAGCGCCAGGTTGAGCGGGATTCGGACATCGGGGATCTCCGTCGCGGCCTGCCGGGCGAGTTGGTGAGTTGGGCGGCCGGGCGTGGGCCGGATGGTGCCGAATCGCCTGCGCAAAAGCCAGAACCGTGCGCTCGGACGGTCCCAGTGCCTTACCGCCGCCCTTGCGTGGCGGCACGGCTCGCGGGTGCGCGGATCGCCGCCCTTCGTGGCGGCTCCGGCGGGGGCGCCGACCGCCGCCCTTCGAAGGCCCCGACGCCTGCCCGCGCGCTCGCGACTCCGGTGCTACCACCTCATTCCCGCCGGCAGCGGTGCACCGCTGCTGTACGACGTGCTCACACACCAAGGCTGATGAGCGACAAGCCGGACAGACAACAGTGCAGCGGCGACCCCGATAATCACCCAGAACGTTCTTCCGCTCTCTCGACACCTGCGCACACGGAGACAGACGCGATGACCAAGATCACCCGGAACCGGAACGACTCGGCCTCCACTCCGAGAACGCAGGACAGGGCCGCCGAGGAGGCGCGAAAGCTCGCCGAGGCGCGGCGCCAGGCCGAAGCTGCGCGGCGGGCCGCCGAGCCCCAGGCCCGGGCCCGCAACCTCGCCTCCGGCTTCGAGCGCGGCCGGCGCCGCGAGGACGCCAACCGCCTGCTCGGTGGCGGGACCGCCGCGTCGCTCCAGCAGACCGCCGCGAACCTCGCCGCCGAATCGGCCTTCGCCAAGCTCGCCCAGAGACCGGACGCGAAAGGCGTGCTCGAGAAGCTCGGCATCCGCGACGGCGCGTCGCTGCAGGGCTTCGGGATGCGCCTGGCGCGCGAGGCGACGATGGGCGGTCAGACCCGCGGCGGCGACGTGGCGCTCGCCACTGTCGCCCGGCAGACCTCGCCCGAGACCTTCGCGGAGATCGTGCAGGCCGCCGCTGCGACCCTCGACGGAAGCATCGGCGCGACGCTCGCGAATCCTCAGTTCGCTCATCGGGTTGCCGCAGGTGAGAACCCGCGGGCGGTAGCCGAGAGCCTGAGCGCCGGCGAGAAGCCGACCGCGGCCGCGCTCGCGAAGCTCGGCTTGACCGAGGCCGACCTGATGGCGGCCGGCAAGGACGCGCTGCCCGTCCTCTCCGAGGCCGGCAAGCTCGCGCTCGCGGGCGACTTCGCGGGCGCCATCAAGGCGCTCGCAGGCCTGGGGGCTGCCGCCGCGCCGCTCGCGGAGAAGGCGATCGCCCACCTGGCAAAGCAGCTCCCGGCGGGGCCGGCGCGCACGCTGCTGACGGACTCGCAGCTCGTCCACGCGCTGGTGACCAACCCCGAGGTCCACGCGGCGCTCGGCAAGCTCGCACACGGCGACCTCGCCGGGGCAGCCCGCGACCTGGCGGACACGAAGGCGCTGCGCGACCGGCTCGTCGAGCTCATCGCGCGCGAGCCCACGGTCAAGGTGCAGCTCGAGAAGCTGGGCGTGTCGGTCGAGGACCTCAAGCTCGCGGGCGCGGCGCTGCCCGACCTGCTCGAAGCCGCCAACGCGGCCGCCGCCGGCGACACCAAGGCGGCGCTCGCGCACCTGGTCGCCGCGGCGAAGGACGCGGCTATCCTGGCCGAGCGGGCCATCCTCACCAACGCGAAGAAGCTGCCGGAAGGACTGGCGAAATCGCTGCTGACCGACCCGGCCGTGGTCCACGACCTGGTGAGCGACCCCAAGCTGCACTCGGCGCTCGGCCGGCTCGTCGCCGGCGACCCGAAGGCGGCCCTCGAGACCCTCGCCGGCGACACCCGGCTGATGGGCCACGTCATCGACGTCGTCGTCCGCCAGCCGAAGGTGAAGGAGGGGCTGTCGGCGCTCGGCATCACCGCCGCCGACCTGAAGGCCGCCGGCAAGGGCCTGCCCGAGCTGATCGACGCCGCCGAGCTCGCCGCCAAGGGCGACCTGCCGGGGGCCGCGGCCAAGCTGGGTGAGGCGGCCAAGGATGCGGCGCCGGTCATCGAGAAGGCGGTCCTGCACCTGGCCAAGAAGCTGCCCGAGGGCCTCCCGCGCACGCTGCTTACCGATCCAAAGGTGGTCCGCGAGCTCGTCCGCAACCCCGAGCTGCACGAGGCCTACGGCAAGCTGCTGAAGGGCGACGGCCTCGGCGCGCTCGAGGGCCTGCTCGACAACGCGACGATCCGCAACCGCGTGCTCGACGTCGTCGCCGCCGACGCGCGCATCGCGGCGGGGATGAGCGCCCTCGGCCTGACGGCGGCCGACTTGCGCGCCTCCGGCGGAGCGCTGCCGCGCCTCATCGAGGCGGCCGACCTCGCCGGCAAGGGCGACCTGCCCGGGGCCGCGACCAAGCTGGGCGAGGCGGCCAAGGAGGCCGCGCCGGTCATCGAGAAGGCGGTCCTGCACCTCGCCCAGAAGCTGCCCGAGGGCCTCCCGCGCACGCTGCTCACCGATCCGAAAGTGGTGAGCGAGCTCGTCCGCAACCCCGAGCTGCACGAGGCCTACGGCAAGCTGATCAAGGGCGACGGCCTCGGCGCGCTCGAGGGCCTGCTCGACAACGCGACGATCCGCAACCGCGTGCTCGACCTCGTGGCGGCCGACGCGCGCGTGGCGGCGGGGATGAGCGCCCTCGGCCTGACCGCGGCCGACTTGCGCGCCTCCGGCGGGGCGCTGCCGCGCCTCATCGAGGCGGCCGGGCACGCCACCAACGGCGACCCGAAGGCGGCGCTCGAGGCGCTCGTCGAGGCGGCCGAGCAGGCCGCGCCCGCGGTCGAGAAGGCCATCGTCCACATTGCCGGGAAGCTGCCCGCGGGCCCGGCGCGCACGCTGCTGACCGACGCCGAGGTCGTCCACGACCTGGTCACCAACCGCGACCTGCACGCCTCCATCAAGCAGCTCGTCTCCGGCGACGCGAGCGCTGGGATTCAGGGCCTGCTCGGAAACGCGACGGTGCGCGACCACGCCATCGAGGCGCTCGCGAGCGACCCGTCGATCCGGAAGGTGACCGACGGGCTCGGCCTGACCGTGGACGACCTGAAGTCGGCCGGCGCCGCGCTGCCGCACCTCTACACCGCGGCCGACGCCGTGGCGCGCGGCGACACCAAGGCGGCCCTCGAGGCTCTCGCCGAGGCGGCCAAGGAGGCCGCGCCCGCGATCGAAAAGGCGATCGTCCACGTCGCCGGGAAGCTGCCCGCGGGCCCGGCGCGCACGCTGCTCACCGACGCCGCGGTCGTGCACGACCTGGTCACCAACAGCGACCTGCACGCCTCCATCAAGCAGCTCGCCTCCGGCGACGCGAGCGAGGGGATCCAGGGCCTGCTCAGCAACGCGACGGTGCGCGACCACGTCATCGATGCGCTCGCGCGCGACCCGTCGATCCAGAAGCTGACCGACAAGCTCGGCTTGACGGTGGACGACCTGAAGACCGCCGGCGCGGCGCTGCCGCACCTCTTCGCCGCCGCCGACGCCGCCGCCCGCGGCGACACCAAGGCGGCGCTCGCCGCACTGGGTGAGGCGGCCAAGACCTCGGTCCCGCTCGCCGAGAAGGCGGTGAAGGGCCTCGCCGCCAAGCTGCCCGCGACCGGCGCCGCCGGAATCCTGCGCTCGGCGCTCACCGACGCGCAGGTCGTCCACGACCTGCTCACCGATTCGAACTTCCACTCGGCCATCGGCAAGCTCGTCGATGGCGACATCGCGGGCGCCCTCCAGTCGCTGGGCAAGGCGCGCAACGTGCGCGACCACCTCATCGACGCCCTCGCCAAGAACCCGACCGTCGCCGCGGGGCTGCAGAAGATCGGCCTGACCGCGACGGATCTGAAGCAGGCCGGCGATGCCCTCCCCGAGATCTTCGGGGCGGTCCAGGACGCGGCCGCCGGCGAGCTGCAGCTCGCGCTGCGCCACCTTGGCGAGGCGGCGAAGAAGGCGCCCTCGCTGGTCGAGAAGGCGATCATCGCCGTCGCCAGCAAGCTGCCCGACGACGGCCCGGCCGGAATGGCCAAGGCGCTCTTCACCGACCCCGAGTTCGTCTCGACCATCGTCGAGAACAAGGACGTCCACCGCGCCTTCCAGCGGATGGTCAGCGGGGAGTTCACCGACGGTCTCGGCGAGCTGCTCGGCAACAAGGTCATCTGCGGCAAGGTCGCCGAGGTCCTCGCGAACAACCCGACCATCAAGAAGGTGCTCGCGCCGCTCGGCATCACTTCGGCCAAGGACATCGCGGCCATCGGCGCGGCGCTGCCGACCGTCATGGAGCTCGCCTCGGACATCAAGGGCGGGCGCGTGGGCGAGGCCTTCCAGGACCTCGGCCAGATCCTCGGCGAGCTGCCGCCTGATCTGCGCAGCCGGATGGTCGGCAACCTCGCCGACAAGCTGAAGCTGCCGACCTGGGCCAAGGACGTGGCGGTGACGGTGGCCGGCCTGCTCGGCAACAAGGAGGTGGCCCAGTCGTTCGCCGAGGCGGTCGAGGCCTTCCAGCGCGGCGACGTGAAGGGCTTCGTTGCCGGGCTCGCCGACACCGCGCAGACGATAGCCGTCACCAACCCGGAGCTCGCCAAGGCGTTCCTCAACTCGCTGTCGCGGCTGCCGGGCAGCTTCGGCAAGCTCTTCGCCAGCCCCGAGCTGAACGAGATGGTGGTCGAATCGGGCTCTATCGAGCACGTCTTCGCCGCCGCGAAGAAGCTCGCCAACGGCGACGTCGGCGGGGCGCTGGAGGAGCTTGGCAACTCGTTCAAGGACCTGCTGTCGGCCGGCAAGCCCATCAAGATCGCCGGCCAGGAGCTGCCGATAGGCGAGGACGGGCTCAAGGCGCTGGGCCTGATGTTCGAGCGCTTCATCGACGCGCTGCCGGACAAGGTGAAGGCGAAGATCGCCGAGGCGACCGCGAAGATGGCCGCCAAGGTCGGCCTGTCGGCGGTGCCGGTGATCGGCGATATCGTCGGCGGCGCCGCCGACGCCTGGGATCTGGTCCAGGCGATCAAGAACGGCGAGAGCGGCTTCGACATCGCGATGGCGGCTGCGAAGGTGGCGCTGGACATCGCGGGCGCCTTCCAGGTGGTGAAGCCCTTCACGGTGCCGCTGAAGATGGCGATAGGCGCGGCGCAGGTGGTGAAGACCACCGCCGACATCGTCGAGTCCGTGCAGGAGTTCCAGGAGGAATTCGCGGGACTTGCCGCCTGAGCAGTATGGCCGCCGGCGCCCCTCGGGGGCGCCGGCCTGTACAGTCCGCTTCTTTCCGAACGCACCGGTGGGCGTAAGATGGCCGCTCGCAACAGGAAGGCACCTTCATGGACCGCTTTGTCGTCGTCTTCGAAAACGCGCCGCTCGATCCGCCTGGCTGGTTCGAGGATGTCTGTCGCACCGCCGGCCTCACCCTCGTCGACAACGAGGCGATAACCACGGCGATGTCCAAGTCCGAGGAGTCACGCCGGGCGCTGCTCTCGGCGGAGTCGGGCTTTGGCTCGGAGCCCAAGGTCCTGGCGCCGCACTATCGGGCCGCGCTCGACAAGGTGGCCGCCGGCGAGTCGCGGCTCGCGCTGCACGGCTCGGCGTGGCTTCAGTACGTCTCGCCGGTCACCGGGTGCATCCTCGACTTCTCAGGCCTCGAGGCGGAGCGCGCCAAGGGGCGTCCGAACATGAGCCGAAAGCAGGTCGACGCGAGGGTCGAGGAGATAAAGAAGGTCGTTCGCGACCGCGCCAAGGAGCACCTCGCGGCGGACCGCATCCTCGAGCTGGCGCCCAATCTCGATGAGCAGGCGAAGCGGGTCCACGTCGCAAAGTTCATCGAGGGGCTCGGCGGGCGGTAACGCGTTTTTCGAGAGCGAAAGCGCAAGGCTGTCAACGTCGGCGGGCTCTCGCCGATTATTTCGGAGCGCCGGCCTTCGTGCCGGCGCCTCCGGGGGAACCATCGAACCGGCTGCCTGGGGTCCGTGGCGGGCGCGTTGCGATGCGCCCCTACCAACCTGCGACCAATCGCTTGAGGCTCGGGGCGCAGCCCTGGCTGTGTGCAGCGCGGCTCGCGCGCTTTCCCGCGGGGGCCTCGCGCCACGCATCCACCCGCACGGCCACCTCTCTAAAGGAAGCGGCCGCCGTCGCCGTGCCGCCGATCGGCGATTCGGCGATTCGGCGACCTAGCCCAAAGTTCCTGGTCGGCGACTTTGCGGCACTGCCAATCCCCCGAAAGATCAGGCGATTAGGTGGCCTGGACATCGGCCCGCCGGCTGCCTTCCCCCGCCTTTCTTGGGGATAGGCAGCCCGCGAACGACTGTGACACCGTCGCTGGGCTCAGGGATGAGCGGCGTTCCTGAATCCTTTTGACCCCGAACCGGTGTCACACGGGCTCTGGCGTACGCCCCAGGCGGGGGAATTCGCAGGGCGGCCGTGCGTTGGAGTTGGTGTCGAGGCGGCAGGCGGCTCGTTCGCCCTGCCAGCCGACAGTTCCGAAGGCGGCGCGGAATGCAGACGACAGATCAGGCCAGGCAGAACGATCCGGTTGCCGACAACGACTGCGTCCTCTCCTACATCGCGGCGTTCCACCGGTTGAGGCAGAAGGCCGACGAGGGCTCGGGCCTGACGTTGGAGGAGGGCAGGCTGCTCGCCAGCCTGCTGTCGATGTTCGAGCGGCGGCAGGTCATCGAAGGAAGGCTGGTGCGCTCTCCAGTGAAGCTGCGGCTCGAGCGAGCAGCGAGCTTCGTTGCGGGGCAGAAGAGCTGGCAGGGGATGGTGCGCGAGGCGAACCTGCATCACGTGGGCGTCGCCTTCGCCGAGCCCCCACCTGCCGGCTGCTCAGGCGAGCTCGAGATCGAGGGCGAGGACGAGGCGAAGTGGCGCTTCAGCGCGCGCGTGACTCGCTCGGACTCGAACAAGACCGTCCTCGCGCTGGGCCCGCCGCTCGGTCACGCCGCAAGGTTCGGGCAGGCGGCCTAGGCGCTCGTCCCGGTGCCTGGTCCCTCTCCGAAGGTGCGCGAGCCTCTCACCGCGCGCGGGAAAAGTGAGGTACAACCTTTCGCTCGCTGCCGCACCTTTCGGAACGACCGGAGCTTTTCGATGCGCCAAGCCCTCTTTGCCCTGCTGTGCGCCGCCGCGCTCGCGCCCGCCGGCCCGGTGCTCGCCCAGGGCTACTCGCCCGAACAGCTCTTCATGATCGGCAAGTCGTACGCGACCCGCGGCGAGGACGACAAGGCTATCGACCTCCTGCAGCAGGCCATCCAGGGCGGCACGAAGAGCGCGGCGGAGGCCGAGTACCTGCTCGCGCTCTGCTTTTCGCGCAAGGAGCGGCTCGCGGAGGCGGCGGCGCACCTCGACAGGTCGCTCGAGCTGGATCCGAAGCGCTACGACGCCTGGCTGCTGCTCGGGATGACGAAGGACCTCTCGGACGATCCGGCCGGCGCCGCGGCCGCCTATCGCAAGGCTATCGACCTCGAGCCGAAGAGGCCCGAGGCCCACAAGGAGCTCGGCGTGACGCTGCTGATGCTCGGCAAGCCCTCCGAGGCGGTCGGCGAGCTGCGCAAGGCCCTCGAGCTCAAGCCCGGCCAGCCCGACGTGATGGGCGACCTCGGGTACGCGCTGCTGCTCGAGCGCGACTGCGAGCAGGCTGCCCGCGTGCTCGCCGAGGCCCGCAAGGCCGACCCGCGCAACCCCGCGACCCTCGCGCACCTGGGCGACGCCCACGCCTGCCTCGGCAAGACCGACCTGGCGATAGAGGCCTACGAGGCCGCCCTCGCCGTCGAGCCCGAACGCGCCCGGACGCTGTTTCACCTCGGGCTGATGAAGAGCAAGAAGGGCGACAAGCCGGGCGCCAAGGCGGCGCTCGAGCGGGCCGCGGCGCTCGACCCCGAAAACCCGAAGATCAAGGAGGCGCTGCGGCGGCTCGCACCGTGACCTCCGCCTGCCGTCACGCCGCCCGAGGGCATCTTTTTCCCGACCGGCGTGTTGGGGCCCACGCTCGCAAGCCCGCGTACTCCAAGCGGGTTCGCCGCCTTGATGGCCCAGATGCGCCTGACTATCATCACAGCAATCCAGCAGACGTTCGCACGGCCGCTCTGCCGCCAGGCGAGGCGCCGTTCGTGGCCTCACTTGGTTTTGCTCAATCCAGCCGTACTTCGCTTTTGCCGGGCGCCTGCGCGCCCGTAGCGCCACTTTGCCGCCCTATGCTCGTGGAGCCTCGCCGTCGATGAGCCAGCCGACCCGCAAGACCTACCGAATCGTGCTCAAGCGCGCCGCCAGCCTGTTCGCGCTGCTGTTGCTCTGGGCCTTTGCCGCCTCCGACCGCCTGCCCGCCTCGCTGTCGATGGCTGCCCACGCGGCCGAGAAGAGCGCGGCTACCAGCCGCCCGCACGACCTGTCGGCGCTGCGCATCTTCAACAGGGTCGTCCTGCTCATCAAGGACAACTACGTCGACCCCAAGCGCATCGAGCCGCGCAAGATGCTCGTCAGCGCCCTCGACGGTGTCGAGCGCCAGGTCGCCGAGGTGATGGTCGACGGCGACGAGAAGAGCCCGAAGATCACCGTCACCGTCAACAAGCAGTCCAAGCAGTTCGACGTCTCCGAGGTCGACACCTTCTGGCGTATGAGCTTTGCGCTCAAGGAGATCTTCGACTTCATCGCCAAGAGCCTCTCTGCCTCCGAGCGTAGCGAGACCCGCGACATCGAGTACGCCGCGGTCAACGGCATGCTCTCGACGCTCGACCCGCACTCCATCCTGCTCAAGCCCGAGTACTTCAAGGAGATGAAGCTGCAGACCAAGGGCGAGTTTGGCGGCCTCGGCTTCGTCATCCAGATGAAGGAGAGCAACCTGACGGTGGTGCGGGTCATCAAGGGCACGCCCGCCTTCAAGGCCGGCATCAAGTCCAAGGACCAGATCAGCCGCATCAACAACGAGTCCACGGTCAACATGGACCTGACCGAGGCGGTCAACCGCCTGCGCGGCAAGCCGGGCAGCGAGGTGACCATCACCGTCAAGCGCGAGGGCTGGGCCGCGCCCAAGACCCTCACCCTGACCCGGGCGATCATCAACGTCGAGTCGGTCAGCTCCAAGATGCTCGACGGCAACGTCGGCTACATCCGGCTCAAGGGCTTCCAGGGCAACACCGCCCGCGACATGCGCGCCGAGCTCAACAAGCTCAAGGCCCGCGCCGGCAAGGCTGGCCTCAAGGGCCTGGTGCTCGACATGCGCGGCAACCCGGGCGGCCTGCTCGAGCAGGCGATCCAGATCTCGGACACCTTCGTCTCGAGCGGCACCATCGTCACCACCGTCGGCTACTCGGACAAGCTGCGCGAGGTGAAGAAGGCCCAGCCCGACGACACCGAGAGCGAGCTGCCGCTGGTGGCCATCGTCAACTCCGGCTCGGCCTCGGCCTCGGAGATCGTCGCCGGCGCCCTGAAGAACCTCAACCGCGCGGTGGTCATCGGCCGCCAGACCTTCGGCAAGGGCAGCGTCCAGGTGCTCTACGACTTCCCCGACGAGAGCGCCCTGAAGCTGACCATCGCCCAGTACCTGCCCCCCGGCGACAAGTCGATCCAGGAGGTGGGCATCACCCCGGACATCGAGCTTCTGCCGAGCTGGGTCGCCAAGGACCGGGTCGACGTCTTCGCCCCCAAGAAGCTCATCGGCGAGGCAAATCTCGAGAAACACTTCGGAAACCCCGACTCGGACAAGGTGGCGAGCAAGCGCGAGGAGGTCGAGCGCAAAGAGCAGCCGCTCGAGCAGCTTCGCTACCTGCGCGACGAGCCCAAGAAGCTCGCCAAGGGCGAGAAGGAGCGCCCGGACCGCGAAGACTACGGCGATCTCGACGAGCTCGAGGGGCTCGACCCGGACACCGAGGAGATAGTCGAGGACTTCCCCATCCGCTTCGCGCGCGACCTGCTCATCGCCGCCCCCTTCTCCGAGCGCGACAAGATGCTGCATGCCTCCAAGGCCTTCATCGCCGAGCGAAGGGCGCAGGAGCAGGAGAAGATCCACAAGGCGATCGAGACCCTGGGCATCGACTGGGGCATCGCCCAGGCGGCCAAGCAGGGCAAGGGCAGGCTTGCGGCGGAGATGACCCCGGCGCCCACCGAGCACATCAAGGCGGGCGACAAGCTCGCCTGGACGGTGACCGCGAAGAACGAGGGCGAGGCGGCGTTCCGGCGGCTGCGCGCCTACAGCGAGAGCGAGAACCCCTACCTCGACCGCCGCGAGTTCATCTTCGGGACCCTCGGCCCCGGGGAAAAGCGCGCCTGGACGGTCAACATCAAGTTGCCCAAGGACATGGTGAGCCGGCGCGACAAGGTGACCTTGCGCTTCTTCGCCGACGGCGAGGACAAGATCGACGAGATCGAGGGCGAGCTGTCGATAGTCGAGCTGCCGCGCCCCACCTTCGCCTATAGCTGGCAGCTCCTCGACCACTGCGACCGCTGCAACGGCGACGGCATCGCGCAGCGCGGCGAGACGGTGGAGATGATGGTCGAGGTGAAGAACCTCGGCCCGGGCACCGCCTTCGACCCGATCGCGATGCTCAAGAACAAGGAGGCCGACGAGAACCTCTCGCTGCAGAAGGGGCGTGCCAAGCTCGGCGAGCTCAAGCCGGGCGAGTCGAAGGGCGGGCTCTTCGAGTTCGAGGTGACCCCGGCCTTCAAGGGCGAGGCGGCGATCCTGCAGCTCACCATCGGCGACGAGCCGATGGACGAGTGGGTGAGCGAGACCCTCTCGGTGCAGGTGCGCGAGAGGGGGCTGACGCCGGCGAAGGTGTCGGCCTCGGCGGTCCGGGCGCTCTCCGATCTCTCCATCCGCGCGGCCGCCGACGAGGCGACGGCGGTCATCGCCGAGGCCAAGAAGGGCACGGTGCTGCCGGTCGAGTCGCGCCTGGGCGACTTCTACCGGGTCAAGCTTGGCTCGCGGCTCGGCTTCGTGCGCGCCAGCGAAGTGCGCGAGGCGCGCGCGGAGAAGGCCGCGCCCCAGGTCGAGATGCTGCAGACGCGGCGCGAGCCGAAGATCGAGCTCGACATCGACGTGACCAAGGGCGGGGTCGTCACCGACGCGGACAAGTTCACCTTGACCGGCCGGGCGATCGACAACCAGCAGCTTCGCGACCTGTACATCTTCGTCAACGAGCAGAAGGTCTTCTTCAAGGCGGCAGAGGAGGAGGGCGGCAAGTCGATAGAGTTCAGCGCCGACTGTCCGCTCAAGGAGGGCAACAACACGGTGCTCGTCGTCGCCCGCAAGGACCAGGACATGATGGCGCGCAAGCTCCTCCTCGTGCACCGCCGCGCGGCCCAGCTCGCCCAGAAGGACGCAAAGCCGGCGAAGTAGCCGCCGCAGAATCGGCCTTTACCGAGGGGCGGGGCGCCGCCGGGCGCTTCGCCCCCGCCGCGCGCGGTCGCTATCTGCCGGAGGCGCGGGCAGGCGTTGGAGGGGCGTGCCTCGACCGGAGCGCTCGTCATCCTGCGCGCCCGCGGCGCGGGCCGAGGCCCGCGCGACAAAGAGTCGGCTTGGTCGTTGCCGGCTCTGGGCGCGGAGGGGGTCGGAAAGGCGCGACCCGATGTGGCCGCCGAGCGATCGGAACGACGTGCGGGGCCTGCGCCGGGTCGGCCAGCGCCCGCTAGGTAGCCGGTGTTTTTCTGTAGACGATGCGGGCGGCATCTGAAAGATGCCGCCCCATGAGTCTTGGCCGTACGCCTGCTGGTGCTGACCTGTTTTGGAATCCGGCGTGATTCTGTGCCGAGTGGTTGTCGCCGAACGCGATCTACTCCCTGTTGCATCGAGACGGCGGGCACCTGTTTCCCGATGAGGAATTCGCCGACCTCTTCCAGAAGGTAGGGCGCGATTGTGTCCCGCCACGGATCGTGGCGACGGTGATGGTGCTTCA
>JBMNNX010000436.1:0-3912 GCA_050942745.1 Myxococcales bacterium | reverse complement strand
CAGGCGGGGAGCAGTCTTGTGACACGCGTGCCCATCGTCTCGACTCTGCGAGTGAGACTCGAAGCCCGTGCCTCCGGCCAGCTCCCTGCTCTGTGGACGACTGCGCTTCACGGAACGCTCTTCGCAGCATTGCGCGAGCTCGCCTGCTTCGAGCCCGAGCGGCGCGACTGCAACGGTTGCCATCGGCTCGGGGACTGCAGCTACGTTGCGCTCGCCGAGCCTCCGGGCGATCCCGACAAAGGCGAAGGCGTAACCGATCGCGCGCCCCCGCCGCTCGTGCTCGCTCCGGAATCGGCTGACTTCTCAAGCCGCACGTTCGAGGTTGCGCCCGGCGACGTCCTCGCCGCCCGCTTGGCGCTCATCGGCGACCGGGCGGTCGAGCACCGCCCACTCCTCGTCGGCGCCCTGAACCGCGCCGTGGGTCGGATGCACGGCGGCGTCGCCGGCCGCGAGGGCTTCCTGCGGCTGGTCGCGGTCGAGCCCGTCGAGCTCAAGCAACGGCCTGCACCGCGGTGCGCACGGCTGACTTTCGTTACTCCGGTTCGTCTCAAGTCGCAGGGCCGCATCCAGAGCGAGCTCGATTCCGAAGTCCTCTGGCGCAGCCTCGCGCGTCGCGCCGACAGCCTCTCGCGCCTCTACGGCGCCGGTCCGCTGGGCTGGAACCCGGCCGCCCCCGCGTCGTTTGCCCTCGAGACTCTCGAGTCGCGCGTGGTGGCCGTGCAGCGCTTCTCGAATAGACAGAAGACTTCGATGACTTGGCCTGGCGTGCTCGCTGATTGCCTGCTTACGGGCGAGGGCCTCGCCGAGGCCTGGCCGCTGCTTGAGTTCGGCTCACAGGTCCAAGTGGGCAAAGCTACCTCCTTCGGATTCGGCCGCTATCGGCTCGAGGAAGCCTGAAGCGCCGCCAACCGCTCCTTGACATTCGAATAGAGGCAATTCGACCACTACATATTCCTCGATGAGGGGATTTTCGCTGTTCGCTGATGCGGGCGACTTTACCGGGAGACCGTAAGCCTGCGCCCGACAACGACCTCGGGCATGGATTGGATCGAAGACGACGGGCGGCGCCACGACCTTTTCAAGGAGCGGCTGCCGGGTGATGTGCGTCTGGTCTGGGCGAAGAACGCCGGGACGGGCCTCGGCATTCTGGGGAGGCTCTCGCCGGGCGACTA
This sequence comes from Myxococcales bacterium, assembly GCA_050942745.1. Taxonomy (GTDB): domain Bacteria; phylum Myxococcota; class Myxococcia; order Myxococcales; family UBA5297; genus UBA10939. The sequence goes on along the minus strand of JBMNNX010000436.1, from coordinate 2,740 downwards.
TGCCGGCATACTTTTCGACCACGGCCTCGAGAAGCGCGCGGTGACTCAGGACGGCGCCCGCTTCAACGGCAGCCACGTCGCCGAAGCGCTGCTAGGCCAAAGCGCGGCCGAGCGGGACATCCCGATCCTCGTGCATTCGATGAACGTGAAGTGCGGGCAGGAGATGGCACAGCGGCTCGAGGACGCCAGTTACCCGGTGACCCGAATTCTCCTGTCCGATCTCAGCCGCGAGCGGTTCCTCGAGTGGCTCGAAGAGGTCCGCGAGGAGCTCGCCGCCGACCGGCGCTCGCTCGCGCGGATTCGCGCCTTCTCGTTCCTCGCTTGCGCCGCGGGAGCCCCGGCGTTCGTCGTTCGGGCTTTCGGCTCGGGCCTCGTCGCCTTCGTCGCGCAGCTCGTCGGCGCGCTCTCGGCGGTTTGGATCGTGCTCGAGTTCCTCGACGGCACTCCGCTCGACTACGACGACGACTGGCAGCTGAGCTACGCGGTGTTCGGGATCACGCTGGCGGTCTACCTGACGCTCACCTTCGTGCAACTGGCGCACGGCGCGGGCTGAGCGCGGGTGCAGGCCTTCCACCCTCTGGCTTGTCCGCGGCCGACAGCACGCGCCTCGATACGGCAAAGGCGCCGCAGCGCTCGCGAGCGCCGCGCGATGAGTGACCGGGCCCACCGGCCGGCACGCGCGGTCGCCCCAGGCGCGCCGGGGCGATTGGGGACGCGTGCGCAATTCTCAGTGCCACGGGCCGTTCGTCATGGCGGTCTCATCGGCCAACGCCCGTGAGGCTCCGCAGGAGTGCCGGCTTGGGCCGTTGTGGGGATCGGTCCGCTCACTTGGACGAGCTGGGGCCAAAGATTCCACCCAGGACCCCGCCGATCGCCGCGCCCAGCGGGCCACCAACCATGAAGCCGATTGCAGCTCCTTTGGGGGCGCCCTCGATGCTTGGATCGCTTACAAATTCGCCGTCTTTGATTTTGAGTGCGGCCGGAGCATAGCCGGCGGCGCCCTTCCCGGTGGTCTTATCCATGTGTGCTCCTCCTGGCTGGTAGGGAATTGAATGCCCCCGCGCACATAGACGGAACGCCGCGAGTTTTCTGACAGGTATGGTCCGGCCGCCCGTTGGTCACTTGGAGAGAGTCAACCCGTGCGATGGCACTGCAGCGCTTGCGGGCGCCGCGAAATGATCGAGCAGGCCCAGCCGTCGGCACGCGCGGTCGCCACGGGCGCGCTCTCGATGATCGGGGCGAGTTCGACCGTCCGAGGGCAGGCGGCGGGCCAGCGGTGAAGGCACCGACTCACTGCTCGGGTTGCTTGTTCGCTCTTCCTTGGTTTGGTGCGAAGCGGCGGCTCGTGCCAGCAGGCGAACACGTGCTGGTGCGGAGTACGAGGCGGTGCTCCCACCCCCAAACCCCCTCTCCCTCGGGCGCGCGAACGTGGAGTGTGCTCGCCGCGGGCTCATCAGCGCGCCCGAGGGGAGGGGGCTTTCGCAGAAGGCGCCAGGTGAACCAAGAGCGGGCCGAAGTGACAGCCCGAAGGATGGAGCTTTCACGGTAGGGCGCGCGGTGAACGAAGCACGAGCCGAAGAGGCTCCCGCCGAAGCTGGGTCTTCGATCTCCAGCCCGACGAGACTGCGCCCCGTCAGACCCCACTTCGCCCCCGCGTCCACCCTGGTGAAGCCACCACCGTTCGCCAGGAGGGCACGCGATGGAATCGGTCATCCACTTCCCCGCCAACCCGCAGGCGCTGTTCGAAAAGGCCATCGCCGCCCGGCGCAAGAACGACTTCGCCGCGGTCGCCTCCCTCGAGCGCTTCTTGCCCTCGCCGCTGTCGTCCGAGTGGCTGCCGCTGGCCGACGAGGTCGCCTTCGCGCTTGGGCGCCTGCGGCGCCACGAGCCGGCCATCGCCCTCTTGCTCGCGGCCTGGGAGCTCGAGCCGACCCACCGACGCGCCTCGAACCTCGCGTACCTGCACTACGACGCGCTCTTCGCCCTCAAGACCGACCGCCGCGCCTCGCCGAACGCCCGCGAGCGGATGCGCAACGGCTTTCGCCTCTGGATAGGCCGCGCCCTCGAGCTCGAGCCCCGCTCGATCAAGGACCTCTACCGGCTCGGCGAGTACGAGGCGCAGCTCGAGTCGATGCACGACAAGCCCGCGCTGCGCGCCTTCCTCGGCGCGGTCGAGGCCTGGCGCGCGCTGCCTGCCGAGACGCGCGCCGCGCGCGGCGACCTGCGCAAGTACCTCGTCAAGGCGCTCTACGCCGGCGCCCGCTCGGCCCTGCGGCTCGGCCAGCTTCCCCTGGCCCGCCGCATGTCCTTCGACTCCATCCGCGAGGACGAGAAGTCCGACTTCCTCGAGCCGGTCCACAAGCTGTCGCTCGCCGGCAAGATCTGCCTCGCCACCGGCGAGCTCGATCACGCCGAGCGCGCCCTGCGCCTCGCCCTCGACGCCAAAGGGCCGCCGCGCCGCGACTGGATCTTCGGCCTGCTCGCCGAGTGCTGCCAGCGCCGCGGCGATTTTGCCGCCGGCTGCGCCTGGATAGAGGCCCACGTCCCCGCGTCTCGCCGCGCGCCGTTCCTGTGGCGGCTGCTCGGCGACCTCAAGCGCGAGGCGGGTGACGCGGGGGCGGCCTTCAACTGCTACGAGGCCGCGCTCCAGCGCGACCGGATGGGCCGACACCTCACCCTGCAGCGCATCGGCGAGCTCGCCCGCGAGCGCGGCGACCTCAAGCGCGCCGAGCGCGCCTTC
>JBMNNX010000435.1:0-3919 GCA_050942745.1 Myxococcales bacterium | reverse complement strand
CTCGGAGCCCTGCTTTCGGCTCACATGGCGGGAATCGCCGCCGGCGCCTGGCTCGGCGCGCGCCGAGACGCCGCGCTCTGGATCGCGCCCGCGGTCGCGCTGCTCGTCACCTCCTGCGCCGCTGGGCTCCTCGTCGCAGCGAACGTGCTCCCGCTCGGCACGCTGCTCGCGGCCGCCGCGCTTCTCAACGCCGCCGCGGGCGCGTCGGCCGGGATGGCCTTCCCCGCCAGCCTCGGGCGAGGCGTCCCAGCCTCCGTCGCGTACGGCGCGGACCTCGTGGGGGGCATGCTCGCCGCGGCGGTGGTGAGCGCCCTCATCGTCCCGGCGCACGGCCTCGGCGCCGCGCTGGCGATGACCGCGGCCGTGCTCGGCGTCGGGATGCTCGCCTCGCTTGGCCGGCGAGGCCGCGAGCACGCGGAGCGGTGATTCGGATACCTCGGGGCTGAAAGGTTTTCCCGACTGCTCGCACGCATGAATACCGCTTGCGAATCCTTCGAGGTCGCTGCCTAATCCAAGAGCGCAAGCGGCGGGTAAGAGCTCCCGGCCAAGCGCGGTGACACCTGGGCTGAGCTGCGGCCTGCAGAGAGGAAGAAGGACATGCGCACGCACCGGTGGGCGATGATTCTGGCGGTGGCGCTGACCGGCTGCTTCTGCGAACAGCCGCTGATGCGCTCGGCCTCGGCGGCCATCGACACCAAGTCGATCGACTTCGGCCGGGTCTTCGTCGGCGGCCGTCATCGCCGCGAGGTGCCGGTCGTCAATCAGGGTCGCGCGCAGCTCCAGATGATCGTCGAGGAGCTCCCCGCGGGGTTTCGCGCTGAACCCCCGAGGCTCGCGGTCGAGCCCGGTGACACCGCCAACCTCACGTTCATCTTCGAGCCCCAGCGGCTCGGCGAGCACTCAGGTGTCGCCCGGCTCTCGGGCGACGCCGAGATCATCGAAATCCAGCTCGCGGGCGTGGGCGTCGAAAAGGCGCTCGACGTCTCGAAGGTGCTCGACTTCGGCCCGGTCTTCGTCGGCGAGACGCGCACTCTCGAGCTGACCGTCGCCAACGCCGTGGACATGCCGCTCAGCGTGCTGGCCACGGTCGGCGGCGAGGACGGCTTCGCCTTTCGAGTCGAGCCGGCGAGCATCGCGCTTCCGGTCGGCGGCTCGGGCAAGCTGGCGGTGGCCTTCAACCCGCCCATCCGCGCCCGCTACGAGGCCGAGCTCCTCCTCGAGACCTGCCCGACCTGTCCGCTTGTCCGCGTGAGGCTCACCGGAATCGGCGCCGTCGTGCTGGTCCGGCCCAATCCTGACGCCGTCGACTTCGGGCTCGTCTCGCTGGGGCGCACGCGCACCATCCCACTGCTGCTCGAGAACGTCGGCGACGTCCCGGCGACCCTCGGCTCCGCCAAGCTGCTCGAGGGCGCAGGCCCGGGCTTCTCGCTGGAGGCAAGCGCGCTCCCGAGCGAGGTGCCCGCGGGCGAAGCGGTGGCGCTCGAGGTCTCGTTCTCGCCGGGCCAAGAGCGCGATCCGCAGACCGGCACGGTCCGCGTCTTCGATCCCGAGGGAGAGCCGCTCTTCGACGTGCCGCTCGCGGGCCGCGGCGGCGGACCGGATCTGGTCGTGAGCCCGAGCGCGATCGACTTCGGCGTCGTGCCGGCAGGCGCGGCGGCCACGCGGGTGGCTCACGTCTCCAACCTCGGCGACCGAGACGAGGTGGACGTCCTCTCCGTCCGCATCGAGGGCCCTGACGCCGAGCGCTTCAGCGCGAAGCCGATGAGCTCCCTCCCCGCCGACGTGCGCCTGTGGGACCTCGCCATCGAGGTCGGGTTCACCGCGCCGAGCGACGGCACCTACGCGGCCGAGCTGATCGTCGTCTCGACCGACAGCGACACGCCCGAGCTGCGGGTGGCCCTGAGCGCCGAGACGGTAGAGCCCACGCCCTGCGCGCTCGAGGCGAAGCCCGATCACTTGCGCTTCGGCCTCGTCCAGACGCGGATCACCTACGAAAAGCGGGCCGAGCTGGTGAACATCGGCACGACTCCGTGCCTGGTCTGGGACATCGGCATCAATCCCACGCTCTCGCAGCTCTTTAGCGTGCCGAACCCGCCGCAGTCCACGATCCTCGCACCCGGCGAGACGCTCGAAGTCGAGGTCGCCTTTCGTTCCGACCACGCGACGCCCTCCATTGTCGAAGGAGCGCTCGTCTTTCGCGGTGGCGTCGAGGAGGCGAAGGCGGTGCGGCTGACCGCCCTGGCGAGCTCGGCCCAGCTCGTGGCGGTGCCCAACCCGGTCGATTTCGGCCAGGCGCCTCTCGGCTTCACGCCGATGCGCGCCTTCGAGGTGCGCAACCGGGGAAGCGCCGGCGTCGTGATCGAACGCCTGAGCTTTGGCGATGACTCAGCCCCGGAGATCACCTTCTTCTATTCGACGACCGGCGGGCCGCTCGGTCCCGGCCACTCCAGGACCTTCCGTCTGCGCTATTCGCCGACGAGCCTCGGAGTGCATCAAGGGCAGGTCGAGGTCTGGTTCGAGTCGATACCGGAGGCGCTGCTCGTCGATGCGTTCGGAGAGGCCATCGACGGTCCCTGCGGCGAGCTGTGCGAGCCGCCGGTCGCCACCTGTCCCGGCCCGCAGGTCGTCACCGTCAACAACGCGGTCAGGCTGGCCGGCGCCGGGTCGCATCCGACCGGGATGCCGGTGACCTGCGAATGGTCCGTAGTCCAGCGCCCGCCCGGATCGTCCGAGGCCCCGAGGCCAGCCAATGCCTGCACCACCACCTTCGTCCCGGACATCGTCGGGGACTATCTGCTCGAGCTGCTGGTGATCGACGAGCACGGGCGCACCGCGGTCTGCGCCACGCCGATAGAGGCGCAGCCCTATGGCGGCCTCTGGGTCGAGACGTACTGGGACCTGCCCGGCGACATCGACCTGCACCTGCTGCATCCGAGCGGCGGCGATCCGAACCTCGCCTCCTCGTGGATGAGCACCCCGTGGGACTGCTTCTACAGCAACATGACCCCGTCCTGGGACGGACCGGGCACAGCGGACGATCCCAGCCTCGACCGCGACGACATCCCCGGCACCGGTCCCGAGAACATCCGCATCGACGCGCCCGTGATCGGCCATCGCTACTCGGTCGGAGTGCACTGGTACTCGAACGCAAATGCGCACCCGAGCGTCGAAGTGACCACAAACATCTATTGCGCCGGTCAGCTCATCCACACCGAAATCACGAACACACGCATTGTGAAGGCTCTCATCGTTCTCGGCGACGTGGAGTTCATCGGCTCCGTCTCGTGCGTCTGGCATCCGAACGGGACGGTGGTTTCGTTGTAGAAGACAGTCGAGAGTCGAGGGTCGAGAGTTGGAGCCGGGCGTGATGATCGTCGGTGGCGCAATGCGCTCGGCTGGCGGGGAGGCCCGAGTGCAGTGGCGCTCTCGACGGTCGAGCGCCGCGCGGCTGCCTGGCGGCCTACGCGCGCCCGGCGCGCAGGCCGTTTTGACTCCGGCCGACCAATCGGCCGTTCGCGATCCTGATGCGCAATTGCGGGAGCCGCTCCACTTCACCGGTTGCCGCGTCGCCCGGCCGAAAGAAGAGGAAGGGAGGCCCGCCGTCTTGGCGGTCTGAGTGGCAGGCGCAGCACGCAGGGATTCAACCGGCTGGATTCCTCTCCGCCGGATCGGAACGGCGGGGCGTGGCGCCGACGCCTCCCGCCCGGCGAGCATCCAACTGCTGGCCCGAACGGCGCCCTCAGCGCGCCGTGTTTCCCGCGACCGCGCGAACGCGAGCTTGCTGCCAGGATCCAGGACTCGGCCTAGGTGGCTGGTGTTAAGCGACTCTCTCTGAGGGCGCGGTGGCTGTGGAAAACCACTATGCACCTGAGCGCGGTCCACAGGGGCGCGTTCTCGGGGAGACCGAAGTAGCGCCAAG
>JBMNNX010000433.1:0-3933 GCA_050942745.1 Myxococcales bacterium | reverse complement strand
CTCCATCGCCCCTTTCACCTCGAGCTCGACTCGGCCGGCGGGACCGCTCCGTCTGCCGCCGGCCTCGGCTGCACCCTCGGCCGGACCTGCGGCCGCGGCGCCTCGACGAGCGAGCCCGGCGGCACCGAGTCGGTGAGCACGACCCCGGCCATCACCTTCGAGCCCCGGCCGACGACGATCGGCCCGAGCAGCGTCGCGCCCGGACCGACGTGGACGTCCGATTCGAGCCTTGGGGCGCCGGTCTCCCGCGTCACCGGGTCGATGCCCATCCCCAGGGTCACGTTCTGGAAGAGGATGCAGCCGGCGCCTATCGATGCCGCGTGGCTGATGGCGAGCCCCATCCCATGCACCACCGTCACCCCGGGCTCGAAACGCGCGTCCCAGTGCACGTCCGAGCCGTAGAGATGGCGCACGAGCCGCGAGACGAGCTTCGCGCCGAGCGTCAGATCCGCCTCGCGCAGGGCCTGCATCAGCCGGCAGGCGGCGAGGAGCTGGAAGCCGATCTTCTGCACCAGGTCCGCGCCGAGCGCGCCGCCAGGCTCGGGGTGACCGTACTTCGCCTGGTTGCGCAGCATCGCCTCGTGGTCGGCGCGCACCGCGCGGATCATCCGCGCGAGCGCCGAGAGCGGCGCGCGCGCGCGCTCGGGGAGCGGGCTGCCGTCCGTAGCTAGGAAGGCGCCGAGCTCGCGCGCTGCCTCCGTGAGCGCGCCGACGTCGCTGCGCAGCCCGCGGAAGTAGTCGAGCCCGAAGGCGAGCGTCGTCGCGGCCATCGCCGGCGCCTCGAGGCCAAGCCGCTCGCACAGCTCGGCGGCGCGATAGGCGAGGGCGGCCAGCGGCCGCGCCGCTACCGGCGCGCTCAGCGTCGCCGCCATCAGCGGGCGCGAGAGCGGATTGAGCTCGAACAGAAAGCGCCAGGGGCTCGCGTGCGCGAGCTCCGGGTGCTTGCGGCCGATGCGGTGGTCGAAGACGCCGTAGAGAAAGGCGCGCCGGCGCCAGCCGCCGAGGCTCGCGTGGTCCGAGCCGTGGAGGCTTCGGGCCTCCTCGCTCAGCACGAAGCTCGCGCCCGCCTTCTCGAGCCTCAGGCCGAGCTCGGCGTCCTCGGAGTGGCCGAGCGAGGGATCGAAGCCGCCGACGGCGAGGTAGTCCTCCCGGCGCAGCGAGACGTTGCCCGTGTAGAGGTGGTTGCCGCGCGGCGCGATGCGCCCTTCGCGCACCCCTTCGGCCAGGTCGTCGAGCATCTTCGCGTGCCAGCGCTCGAACAGCGGCATCCGCGCCGCCGGGTCGGCGACGATGCGCCCGAGCACGACGCGGCGCGTGCCCGGCGGGTGGAGGGCGAGGTGGCGCTCGAGGAAGTCCGGCCCCACCTGCATGTCGTCGTCCACGATGACCAGGATCTCGCCGCGGGCCGCGAGGGCGCCGCGGTGGCGGGCCGCGGCGGCGCCGCTGTTCGGCTGGGTCTCGACCCGCAGCGGGAAGGGGAAGGCCCTCGACCTCAGGCGCGGCTCGACGGGCTCGGCCGAGCCGTCGTCCACCACGATCACCTCGTAGTCCGCAGGCGGGATGGACTGCTCGCCGAGCTGGCCGAGCAGGCGCAGCAGCAGCTCGGGCCGGTTGTAGGTGGCGACGACGACGCTGGCGCGGACTCCGCTCATCGCCCCCTCGCTGGCCGGATGGCGACCGCGCCGAGGACCTTCGCTTCGCCGAGGAGCTCGAGCGTCTTGCGCGCCGAGCGCAGGTCCCCGCGCCCCAGCGCGACGGCGAGGAGCACCGCGTCGGCCGCGAGCGCTATCGGCAGGCCCGCGAGGCTCGTCACCAGCGGATCGACGGGCACTATCGCCCGGACGCCGGCGGAGACCTTCGCGTTCATCTGCCCGGCGACCGCGCTCGCGCCTTCGAGCGTGCTGCGGCTCCCGTCAACCACCTCGACCGCCGAGCCCAGGTGCACCGTCCCCACCGCGGCGAGCGCCTTGGCGACCGGCAGCGCCGAGCTGTCGGCGTGCGCCGGGACGATCACCAACGAGCGCCACTCGGCGCGCAGGGTCGCGAACCAGAGCTGCTGGAGCGCGCGCGGCGGCAGGCCGCCCGCTTCGAGCCACGATTCGTCGCCGCGCACCTCGGGCACCACATTCGCGCGCGAGCGCGACGGCGCGCGCCCGGCCGCAGCGCTCGAGGGTCGCAGCAGATTGCGCCAGGTCACCGGGTCCCTCCCTCCCGCGTCGTGCGGATCCAGCGGGTGTCGCTCTCGCCGGGCCGGCGGCGAAGCAGCGTCAGCTTCCAAAGCGCGTAAAGCGGCGCGCGCGCCAGATCGAGCAGCCCGCGCGCTCCCGAGCCCGAGACCTGCCATCCGCGCAGGACGTAGGCGACGAGCAGGAGCGCGGCGAGGCTCCAGGGCCAGAGCGCGTAGAGCGTGCGCCCGGCCGCGAGGGTGCCGAGCGCCGCCGCGGCGAGGCCCGCCGAACAGAGCGCGGCCACCCGGCTGAGCGGCGGCACCAGGACATCGAGCGCGAGGTCGATGAGGACCGGGTCGCGCCGCGCGAGCCCCTCGCGCAGCAAGGCCGGCCCCTCGCGCCTCGCGAAGTCGCGCCTGCCGCCCTCCCAGCGCCGCCGCTGCGAGCGCGAGGTCTCCGCGCGGGCCGCCATCTCGCCGAGCACCCGCGTCTCGCCGACGTAGTGGACGCGGTGGCCCGCCCGGCCGAGCGCGAGGCCGTGCTCGAGGTCCTCGACCACGCTGAAGGCGGCGTACGGCACCTCGCGCAGCAGCCGCGCCGAGAAGCACATCCCGTTGCCTCGCAGCCCGCAGGAGACCCGGAGCCGCTCGCGCGCGCGGGAGCGCACGTCGTGGAAGAGCGCGAGCGCGATGGTCAGCAGGCGCGTGCGCCACGAGGCCTCGGGGTTGAGCACGCCGTATTCGGCCTGCATCGCCTGCGCGCCCGCCGCGAGGTGCGCCGCGAAGGCGCGCAGCAGGTTCGGGGCGACGAGCGTGTCCGCGTCGACGACGACGACCGCGTCGGCAAAGCCCTCGCGCAGGCTGTGCGCGAAGGCGAGGGCGAGCGCATGGCCTTTGCCGCGCCGCTCGGGATCCCTGCGTTCGATGACCTGCGCCCCGGCTTGGCGGGCGAGCTCGGCGGTCCTGTCGGAGCAGTTGTCGGCGACGACCACGACCCGCCGCAGCTCGGCCGGGTAGTCGATCGCGAGCAGGCTGCGGACGGTGCGCGCGATGCCGGCCTCCTCGTCGTGCGCGGGGACGACGATGTCGAAGCGCGCGCCGGGCGCGACAGCGGGAGGTGGCCTCACCCGCGCCGACAGCAACGCCAGGAGGCCGAGGTAGCCGCAGACGAAGAGGACGGGCAGGGCGAGCAGCAGCAGCGCCGCGTCGAGGAGGATCATGCCGGGCAGCCCTCCTCGTTTTGCCCGCTCGTCGGCGGGGCGTGACCGGTCAGCCCGTGCCGTGGCGCAAGAGTCGGTCCCCGGTCAACCCGAGCGTAGCCTCCCGCGGAACGCGGGAGGCGGAGTCGAGGGGCCGCTCGGGGTTCGAAGAGGCTCTTCGACTTCGCTCCGGCCGCTGGCGCGCCGGGAGCCGCTGCGCTCAGGGCGAACGGGGCGAGGTGGCGTTGGGCGGGTTTCGCCTCTCCGGTTATCCCGAGCTTGCCACCGGGCCCTTGTCCGGCTGTGACGCTGAACGAACAGCGGATTGCCCTGAAGGCGCCACGTGCGAGCGCGTGAAAGTCCCCTCTCCCGCGCTTGCGCGGGAAGAGGGGTTTTAGGGGAGAGGGACCGGTCCCGATCCTCGGCCGAGTTCCCTGCTTCCAAATCAGGCTTTGCCCGCAGGCTCCGTGCTTGCCGCGGTGCACCCCATCCCCAAACCCCCTCTCCCGCTCCGCGGGGAAGGGGCTTAGTCGGGGCTCGCGCGTGCTCAGTCGGGGAAGCGCGGGG
>JBMNNX010000099.1:0-21248 GCA_050942745.1 Myxococcales bacterium | reverse complement strand
CGTGCCGGCGCCCGCCCGGACCAAGGCTTTCGCGACCGACGTAGGTAAGGAGGAAGCCGGAGCGCCGGCCTTCGTGCCGGCGCCCGCCCGGACCGAGGCTCTCGCGACCGACGTAGGTAAGGAGGAAGCCGGAGCGCCGGCCTTCGTGCCGGCGCCCGCCACCAACCGTCGATCAAGCCCTCACGCGTTGTTCCACCCGGTACTGCTGCGCAGGAATCTCGAACCCGCCGTGGCTTAGCCGCCGGAGCTCCGCGCGCGTGAGCTGCAGATTGAGGGCGCCGAGGACCTCGTCGACCTTCTCGGCAGATCGCGCGCCCACGATGGGGACGAGGTTGGCGCTCTGTTGGCGGACCCAGGCCAGCGCGACCTGCGAGGGAGGGCGCTCCAAGTCGCGGGCGAGCTCGCAGACCCGGGCGATGACAGCGTGATCGCGCTCTGACAGGAGCGAGGACCGCTGCTCGCCGCGGCGCTTGCCGGCGAGCAGCCCGCCGCCGAGGACGCCCCAGGGCACCATCGTCAACCCGAGCGACTCGGCCGTGGGCATCGACTCCTGTTCAGCCGCGCGCTCGAGCAGGCTGTACTCGAACTGCAGCCCGACCAGTGGCGTGCAGCCGTTCAGCTCGCTGAGCATGGCCGCCTGTGCGACGACCCGCGCCGGCGCGCTGGTGACGCCGGCGTAGAGCACCCGGCCGCTCGAGACGAGGTATTCGACCGTGGCCATCACCTCGTCCAAGGCGGTCGAGCCTGCCCAGGCGTCGAGCCAGAGCAGGTCGATGTGGTCGGTGCCCAGCCGTCGCAGCGAGGCGTCGAGCGAGTCGATCATCCTGGAGCGCACCAAGTAGCGTTCGCGCGGCGGCTTCAAGCGCGTCGCGAGGACGAAGTACGGCCGGCGCGCGGCGACGAGCCGGCCGACGATCTGCTCGGCGAGGCCGTTGCCGTACTCGGGCGAGGTGTCGATGAAGTTGCCGCCGCGCTCGACGAAGCGGGTGAAGAGCCGCTCGCATTCGTCGGGCGGCGTGCCGCGCGGCCCCGGACTGCCGAAGGTCATCGTCCCCAGACAGAGCTCCGAGACTCTCAAGCCGCTTCTTCCGAAGAGCTTCCGGCGCATCGAGTTCCCCCTGGCCTGCATTGGCGTGTGCGAGCCAGCGTCGCGCAGGCAACTCGAGGTGGGGCCGCGGAAGTCTTGACGGGCGGGCGGAGTGTCTTTCGGTAGACGGCGAACCGATCGCTCGGAGCACGGGCGAGTCTGCACGAGGTCCAAACCGTTCGGGCTGAGCGTAGCTGCCGACGCTTGTCGGCAACGGAGTCGAAGGCGTGGTCGAATTCGTTGCGGCCCCTCGACTCCGCCCGTCCCGTCCTCTCGCGCCAACACCGCCGTCAATTCCAGCACGTGCGCTCCTTGATGTGGTGGCCGCGCACGACAAGGCTAGCGCGTGCCCCCCGCGGCGGGGGCGTTTGTTTGAGCGGGCGAGCGCGATGGGGCTGGAGCGCCGGAGTCTGTGCCGGCAGTCGGCGCGGTGCGTGTGGGCGGCTGGAGCCGCCCTCTCCCCTAAATCCCCCCGAAATCCCCCCTAAAACCCCTCTTCCCGCGCAAGCGCGGGAGAGGGGACTTTTACTCGCTCGCGCGCGCGGTGGTTCCACGGAAGTCCGCCATCAGGCCTAGGTTTCCGGCTTGGCCGACACAAAGCTCGTCCCTGCATCCACCTCGTGGCTTCGAGGCCCGCCGATGCAAAGGTCGCCCCTCCACTCCCCTCGCGCGCAAGCAAGGCAGGCCACCAGCCAACCGCCTCCGTCCCGGTGGCCTCTGCTACGCTGTCGCCTTCCTGACAGCCTCTCCTCGAGGACCCTCCCCATGCCGCTCGCCCCGACCGCCGCCCAGCCCGTCCGCCAACCGAACCAGGTCACTCCGGCAGAGATCTTCGAGGCCCTGCGCGCGAACGTCCTCGGGCAGGACGAGGTGCTGCGGTCGGTCGCGCTGGCGATCCACAAGCACACGACCGGCGCCGTGCCCGGCAACCTGCTGCTCATCGGCAACTCGGGCACCGGCAAGACGACCATCATGCGCGCCATCCAGCGGCTGTTCCGCGAGCGGCCCGAGTACGCCGCCTTCCGCGCGATGGCGGTAATCAACGCGAACCTGCTCGTGGACGCCGAGCGGCTCGAGTTTCGCCCCGACAGGCTGCTCGCCGCGGTCGAGCAGCGCGCCCGCGCGGAGATTGGCCACACGCCGACCGCCGAGGAGCTCGCGCACACGATGGCCCGCGCCACGGTCTGCATCGACGAGATCGACAAGATGTCGGCCAAGCTCGCCGGCAAGGCGAACCCCATCGGCATCGCGCTGCAGCAGGGGCTGCTCACGCTGATGGAGGGCAGCCTCGTCCCGATTCGCTGCCGGGTGCGCTCGGGCGAGCGCGAGGAGATCCGCACGCTCGAGATCGACACGAGCCGCATGATGTTCATCTGCGGCGGCGCCTTCGAGGGGCTCTACGAGCAGGTCTACGCGCGGGTGGTCGCCCCGGGCAGCGGCGTCAAGCTGCGCTCGACGATGGTGCAGGCGGCCGACGGGAGCGTGCGCTTCGAGACCCGTTTCTCGCTCGGCGAGTTCTTCCGCATGGAGGATCTCTTCGAGTACGGGATGGTGCCGCAGTTCGCCGCGCGCTTCGAGAGCGTGCTGCTGCTCGCCGAGCTGACGCTCCCGGTGCTGCAGAAGATCCTGCGCGAGGCGCCCGAATCGCCTTTCCGGCGCTCGCAGGCATACTTCGCCGCGCAGGGCATCGCGCTCGAGATCGATCCGGAGGCCGCCGCGCTCGTCGCCGAGCAGGCCGAGCGCAGCGCGCGGATGGGCGCGCGCGCTTTGCGCACGGTCTTCTCCAAGGTCGTCGCGCCGCTCGAGTTCGACCCTTGGGGCAGCGGGGCGCTCCAGCCGAACGAGAAGGGCGGCTTCAGCCTTCTGATCACCGGCGCGATGGTCCGCGCCGCGCTCCAGGGACCCTCGCCAAGGTAGGCGCGCCTCCCGGCGGGCAGCGGGCTGCTAGTCGGCTTCCGGCTTGGCCGCCGGCAGCGTGATGGTGAAGGTGGTTCCTTTGCCCGGCTTGCTGTCACATTCGAGCGTGCCGCCGTGCTGCTCGACGAACTGGCGCGCGTTAAACAGCCCGAGCCCAAAGCCTGCCTGCTTGGCGGTCATCGAGGTAGTGGCGCGAAAGAAGCGGTCGAAAATCCGCTGGCAGACCTCGGGTGGCAGCCCCGAGCCGTGGTCGATGACCGCGAGGCGCACACGGTCCTCGCCGCCAGTGATCTCCACCTCCACGCTCGAGCCCTCGGGCGTGTACCTGACCGCGTTGTCCAGCAGGTTGGCGAGCACCTGCTCGATGCGCACCGGGTCGGCGCGGACCACCGTGGGGCCGCGGTGAACTCTCAGGGCGATCGCCCGCTGATGCGCCTGCTGCTGGAAATCTTCGACCGTCGAAGCGGCGAGCGCCGCCAGGTCAATCGTCTGCGGCTTGATCACGATCTCGCCGCGCTCGAGGCGCGAGACGTCGAGGAGCGCTCCCACGAGGTCGATGAGGCGCTTGACGTGGCGCTGCATCCGCTCGAGCGTGCCGCTCTCGAGGAGCTCGCCTTTGCTCGCTCGGCGCATGGCCCGCTGGAGGATGAGGCTGAGCGGGGTGAGCGGCGTGCGCAGCTCGTGGGAGGCGACGTCCATGAACTCGGTGCGCAGCCGGTCGAGCTCGGCGCGAGCGCTGAGGTCCTGGAAGGCGATGAGGATGGTGCGCTCGCCATTCTGGAGGCAGGTCGCGTTGACGAGCACGGTCGCTCGGCTGCCATCCGGGCGTTCGAACTTCGCCTCCACGCCCTGAATCGGCTCGCCGTGGAACCACAGGCGCTCCAAAGGACTGTTGGGCCCTCCGAGCAAACGCCCGTTGGCCCTCATCGAAGCGAAAGGCAGCTCGGTGTGCTCTTTGCCGAGCAGCGCCTTCGCTTCGACTCCCAGGATCCGCTCGCCAGACGGGTTGAGCAGGCTGAGCCGGCCGCTTTCGTCGAGCAGCGCGACGCCGTCGGGAAGGGCCGCGACGAGAGCGGCGAGGTTGCGTTCGCTCTTGCGAAGGGCATGCTCCGCCTTCTTCTGCTCGGTCACATCGCGGCCGAGCACGACGAGGCCTCTGCGGCTGCCGTCGGGCGCGAAGACCGGCACCTTGATGGCGTCGAAGACCTTCACCACGCCGCTGGGCTTGGAGACCACCTCGTCGCAGCGCGAAAAGCGCGAGCGGAGCCATGCGACCTCGTCGGTGACCTCGCAGACGAAGAACGGTTCGGTGAAGAAGGGGCTGTGCTTCGCCAGCTCCGAATCGGTCTTGCCGCGATAGTCGACCCCGTGCAGCTCGAAGAGATCGATGGCCGCCTGGTTGGCCTCCAACCAGCGGCCCTCGCAGTCCTTGAAGCAGATGATGTCGGGCGAGGCGTTGATGAGGACTCGCAGCCGCTCCTCGCTTTCGCGCAGCGCCCGCTCGGCGTCGAGGGCGGCGCGCGCCTGGGCGGTCAGATGACGCTCGTGCTGCTCGCAGTCGGAGACCTTGCGCTCGAGCGCCCCCTGCGCGACGCGGGCCGACTCGGCGCACCGGACCTGCTCGGAGACGTCGGCGAGCAGGCAGCGCTCAAGCCGCTGCCCGCCTTGCTCCTCTACCACGCTGTGCTCGCGAACCCAGCGCACCTCGCCAGCGCGGCCGATCAGGCGGTATTCGAGCTCGAACGGCTGCAGGCCGGCGCGCGAATCGAGCGCCTGCCTGATCTGGTCGCGGTCGGCCTCGTGGATGAGCGAGCCGAAGTCGGCCCCGGGGACCTCCTCCGAGGGCAGGTTCAGAAGCTCCAAGGCGCCCGCGGCGGCGTGAAGCTGCCACCCGGCGGCCGGAGGCGAGCGCAACAGAAAGACGAGCCGTGCGCGCTCGAGCAACTGCTCCGGGACGCGCGCGGTCGAGCTCGGCGAATCGCGAAGGTCGTCCGAGCGCTCGCTCACTCGCTGGTCGTCGCCTCGGTCCTTCACGAGATGAGGATGGGCATCGGCGCCCAGGCCGACACGAGGCGAACCGAACCTTCGCGCCGAAGCCAGAAGCAGAAGGCGGCAGCGCAGGGCCCGGAATCTGCGCTGCCGCCTTCTGGTGGCTCGATGGGTTGGGTGGCTTAACCGCCGAGGTACTCTTCGCCCTCCAGCACGCCGTTCTCATGCCAGGTGCGCCACCAGCCGGTGGGGATGCCGTTGCTGTAGTAGCCCTCTTCGGCCTTCACGCCGTTCGGATACCAGTGCGTCCACCAGCCATTGGGCTGACCGTTGGTGTAGTAGCCCTGCCACTCCTTCACTCCGTTCTCGTACCAGGTCGTCCACCAGCCGCTGCGCACGCCGTTCTGGAAGTAGCCTTCTTCGGCCGTCATGCCGTTGGGATGCCAGCGCGTGTAGTGGCCGTTGGGCACGCCGCCGACCACGTACAGCTCGACCGCTTTGGCGCCGTTGGGGTGGTAGGTGACCTGCCAGCCGTTGGGCAGCCCCACGGTGATCTCGAAGTGCAGCGGTGCGGGCGCAACCCGCCAGTAGCGCAGGGGGCGGCGGTGGTGGTGAACGATGACCGGCCGCGGCGTGTAGATGATCGGACGGTGGTGGCGATGGTGGTGGACCTCATGCTTCGGCGCGAGGAGGTGGCGAACCACGGGCGGATCGCGCCTTGGGGTGTGGTGATGGCGCACCTGGTGTTTCGAGGGGCTGTGCGCGGGGGCGGCCTGATGCTGCGGGGCTCGGCGCGGCGGGTCGCGTCGCGAGTCGCGCTTGGGCGCGCGCTGCGCCGGATGGCCGGTCTTGGGGCCGCGGTTATCGCGCTTGCCTGCTCGGGCGAACGCCTCGGTCCCCGGGAGCAGAAGGGCAAGCGAAAGGATGGTGGCTAGCGCTGTGGTCGTGCGGTTCATGTGTGAACTCCTGTCCGTTGCCACCGAAGACGGTACTCGCGGTCGGGGCATTCATTGGCGCGTTGGACGGTCGCCATTACACCGAATGCCGGCGTGTCGTTAAAGGCTGGCGGCTGCCTGCTAGGTGGGGAAGCGGGCGCTGCCGTTCGGAGAGGACGGGACGGCAGCCGTTTCGCCGGCCGAGGGCGGAGCTGGAGCCCCTCCGTCCAGCCTTCGCTCCCTCCCAGCCTTCGTCCCGCTTCGTCCTCGGGCGGGGGAGTTGGGAGCGCCGCCGTCCCCGGCGGCGAATGCGGTCGCCGCTCGCGCGGCGGCGACCGGAACTGCAGCCTCCCTCCGCCCTAGCCTGGCGCCAGCTCGCCCGCCGGCTTCTCTTCGCTGGGCGCCGAGCGGTCGTGCACGTTCCAGGTGAGCGCGAGCAGCACGATGGCCGCCACGCACGAGACGAGCAGCAGGATGAACCCGCCGGTCCAGCCGGACCAGTCCACGACCTTGCCGATGCCGAGCTCGGCGATGACCGCGCCGCCCATGTAGCCGAACAGGCCGGTGAACCCGGCGGCCGTGCCCGCGGCCTTCTTCGGCACCAGGTCAACCGCCGCGACACCGATGAGCATCACCGGCCCGTAGATGAAGAAGCCGATGGCGAAGAGCGCCGCCGAGTCGAGCCAGGCGTTGCCGGCGGGGTTGAACCAGTAGACGAGCACCGCGATGGTCACGATGGCCATGTAGTAGATGGACATCGGCGCGCGGCGGCCGTGGAAGAAGCGATCGCTCATCCATCCGGCGAGCAGCGTCCCGGGGATGCCGGCGTACTCGTAGAGGAAGAACTGCCAGCGCGACGCGTTGTGCGAGGCGCCTTTGACTGCGGTCAGGTAGGTCGGGGCCCAGTCGAGGACGCCATAGCGCACCACGTAAACGAAGACGTTGGCGATGGCGATGATCCACAGGGCGCGGTTGTTCAGGACGTACTTGACCAGGATCTCCTTGGCCGACAGCTCGCGCTCGCGATCGTCCACCTGCACGGCCGGGTAGTCGTTCTTGTACTGCTCGATGGGCGGCAGCCCCACCGACTGCGGCGTGTCGCGCAGGAAGACGATGATGAGCACGCCGCTGACGATGGCGATGACGCCGGGCGCGTAGAACAGGCTCGCCCAGCCGGCGAAGACGATAATGGCCAGCGAGCCGATGGGCCCGATGATGCCCCCGCCGACGTTGTGGGCGATGTTCCAGATGGCGAACTTGGTGCCGCGCTCGCGGTCGGAGAACCAGTGCGTGATGGTGCGCCCGCAGGGAGGCCAGCCCATGCCCTGGAACCAGCCGTTGAGGGTCCACAGCACCACCATCACCCAGAGCGAGGCGAGGTTGCCGAAGAACAGGTTGAGCGCGCCGGAGAGGATGAGGCCAACGCCCATGAAGTAGCGCGGGTTCGAGCGGTCCGAGACGTTGCCCATCACGAACTTGCTCAGCCCGTAGGCGACCGACAGGCCGGCGGCGATGAGGCCGACGTCGCCCTTGGAAAAGCCCAGCTCGTCGATGAGGTAGGGCTTGGCCAGCGAGAAGTTCTTCCGCACCAGGTAGAAGGCCGCGTAGCCGAAGAAGATGGTGAGCATCACCTGCAGGCGATAGTGCCGGTAGGCCTGGTCCACCTGTTCCGGGGGCAGCGGCGCGGCGTGGGGCGCCGGACGGAAGACGGCGAGAAGCTGGCTGGGCATGGGGCGAGTCCTTGCTGCGGGCGTGCGAGGGCGCGCGCGCCTTGGGGTGAGCCTTCAGCGCGCGCGGGGGGCGCGAGCGCGCCGCGGTCATTCGCGCGGCTTGTTCTGCTTGATCTTGTAGCCGGTGGTCGAGAGTCCGGGGAATCCGGGCTCGGTGACGTCGCGCACCCGCACGATGAGCCAGCCCTGCTTCTTCGCGTAGTCGGCCACGCTCTCGGTCTGGTCCGGGGCGACGAACTCGTCCGGGTTGACGATGAGGCTCAGCTTGGCGGCGTACTCGATCATCTCCTTGTCGCCCCGGCTGTTGCCGCCGACGAGCAGCGGGCGCTCCTGCACGAAGGTCTCGATGGCCTCGAGCTTGCCCTCGTCCTGAGGCACCGGCTCGACGATGCGGTTGGTGATGCGCCCGCCGTGGACCACCGACTTGACGCCCACGACGTTGGTGATGGGGATGCCGAGCTCGCGGCTGAGGAAGCCCTGGTAGAGCGCCTCGGGGCTGGCGGTGACGATCCAGACCTCGAAGCCGTGCTCCTTCAGCTCGCTCACGAGCGCGCGCATCGGCGGGTAGATCTTGGTCGGGTACCACTCGCGGAAGCACTTCTCGCCCAGCTCGCGCACGCTCTCGACCGTGTCGCCCTCGAAGAAGTAGACCCGGTTCTTCACGTAGGGGTGCGAGACGTTCGACTGCGGAAGCATCGCCTGGATGACTTCGGGCTTCTTGTCCGGGTGCGCCTTGGCGTGGGCGTAGAGGCACTCGTCGGCGAGGTAGTGGGGCACCTGGCCGAACACGGTGCCGTCGCCGTCGAAGACCGCGACCTTGCGGCCCGGGTGATCCTTCGTCTCGGCGAAGAACTGCGCGAGCCGGGCGTTGGCGGCCTCGTCGAAGCCGGCGATGGGCTCGAACGACGGCGCGGGGACGGCCTGGGAGTGGGCGCAGCCGGCGAGCGCGAGCCCGGCGAGCAGCCCGGTGGCGAGGAGGGGAAGGCGAGTGCGAGCGATCATCATCGGTCTCCGCGGTGTGATGGTCGGCCGGTCCGCTGCGAGCGGCCCGGGCAAAGGGGGCAGAACGCCGGCGCGGCGGCCGGCGCGGTCGGGCTTCGGCCGCCGCCGTGCGCGCCTCAGCGCGACAGCGACTTGAAGAGCTGCGGCAAGTGGAGCTGGCGCGGGTGAGGATGCGGGTGCGTGTGATCCTCATGGACCGCGCGCGGCGCCTGCCGCAGCTCTTGGACCTTCCGCGCGCCCTTGCCGTAGCTGACCCCGTCGCCGTCGACGTCGATCCAGATCGGGTTGGTGAGCGCGTAGGGCTGCACGTGGTGGATGAGCGCCGGCCGCAGGTTGCCGAAGCCGTCGTTGCCCAGCCCGAGCGGCCCGCCGAGGGCGGCGACCGCGTCGTCGATCATCATCGGCGGGATCTCGATGCCCGGGCAGACCGGCCACATGCTCTTCTCGCCGTAGGCCTCGACGACGAAGAAGGTGTCGGAGGTCAGCTTCTTGGTGAGTTGCGTGTCGAGCCGCACGACCCCGGTGCCGTCTACTGGCAGGGTGTCCTTGTTGCCGTGCGAGTCGGTCAGCTCGACGCGGGTCACGTCGATCCAGGGCGCGGCCTTCACCCTGATGTCGATGGTCACCTCGCCGCCCGGGGCCGAGACGAGCTCGCCCATCGGCTTGCCGTTGGCGAAGACCTCGATGACCGGGCCGTAGGTCATCAGCACGGCCTGCGACTTGATCGCCCGCACCACGTCCCGGACCTCGATGGCGCGCGCGGTCGAGACGCTCTTGCCGATGCGCACCATGCTGCGCGGATAGCCGGCCTCGTTCTCGAGCAGCTCGTGCGTGTCGGAGTTGGCCATGCCGGTGTAGACGCGGCCGCGCTTCATCATCGTGAACCAGTCCTCGAAGCCGCCGGGGAAGGCGGGCTTGCCGTTCTTGTCGCGCACGATCTCGCCGGCGGCGGGGATGCGCTCGGGAAGCGGCGGGGGCGGCAGCACCTCGGGGACGCGGTAGGTGTGGATGAACTCGGTGTGCTTGCCGTTGATGAGCTCGATGGCGTCGAAGTCCTCGCTCCAGGCCTCGGGCTCGAACTCCGGGCCATGCGGCTTGACGAACCCGGTGAAGGGCGACGGCTTGGCCTCGCCCTCGTCGAGGTTGAAGGCGTTGAAGTAGCCGAGCGTGGTGTCGCGCGGGTGGTTGATCTGCACGATGGCCGGCTCGTCCTTGAACATCGAGCGGGCGCGGAAGTTGTCGAAGTGGGTCTGCGCCGAGTGGCGGAACCAGTCGAACGAGCCGTGGGAGATGGGGCCCGGATCGTAGGCGAGCGGGTAGCCGTTGAAGTGGCCGAGCTCGAGGGTGGTCAGCTCGAGCCCCACCGTCGACTGGAGCCAGTCGGAGAGGCCGGCCTGCTCGATGGTCGGGCGCAGGTCGTTGATGTAGTTGTGCTCGGTGATGGCGATGAAGTCGACGCCTTCGGCCGCGAAGGAGTGCGCGCGGTCCTTAAAGGAGATGGTGGCGTCGATGGATGCCTGGGTGTGCACGTGGAAGTCGCCGGCGATGTAGCCGTCCATCTCCACGACCTTCTCGAGCTGGAACTGCAGGCGCTGGGCGCCGCCGGGGGCGAGCTCCACCTCCTGCTCGGCGGTGGTGTAGAAGGGCCCGCGCGAGGCGACGACGCGGTACTTGCCAGGGCGGACCGCGCCCTCGGTGTGGCCGTCGGGGCCGGTGCGCAGGGTGCGCTCGAGGAACTCGCGCGTCTCGGGCCGTTCGGGGTCGTCCTCGATCATGTCGGTGAAGAGGAACGGCTCGCGGATCCTCAGGTCGAAGAGGAACTCGCGCGGCAGCTTGCCGATGTTCTCGGCCCCGTACTTGCCGATGATCGACAGCTTGGCGGGGATCGGGCGGCCGTCCTGATCGATGACGGTCGCCGCAAGGTGCGCGGTCTGCCCGATGGACAGCTCCTGGTGGGCGGTCTCGTCCGCGGCGACCTCGAAGGGCTCGCCGTAGCGGGTGAAGCGGTGCGAGGCGACGGCCGCGGCGACATAGCGGCCCGGCGGGACGCGGGCGCGGAGCCGGCCGTCCTTGCCCGAGCGGGCCGAGGTGACGACGGCGCGGCTCTCCTGCTCGAGGATAGAGACGGTGACGCCCTCGAGCGGCACGCCGGTGGCTTCTTCGCGGACCGTGGCGGTGTAGGTGCCGAGCTTCTCGCCCTTGTGCTGCAGCGCCAGATCGAGCGCCGAGGCGATGTCGCCGGTGCCGACCCACAGGCGCGCCTCGTAGGTGGTCTTGCGCTTGGGCTCGAGCTTGCGGGGCGGGCGGTGGAAGAAGACGCCGGTGAACGAGCTGGAGACGAAGGGCACGATGAGGCTGTCGTTGGTGGAACCCGGGTAGAGCGGGTTCCCCTTCGCGTCGCGGCAGTTGTAGACGAAGTTGAGCTTCTCGTTGGGCTCGGGCGTGAGGATGTACGAGACGTCCGGGCCGCTGGCGCCCAGGGCGCGCGAGACCACGCCGGGGATGCCCGGCAGCGGCACCGGGTTGTCGTAGGCGCGGTCGAGCGTGTAGCGCAGGTCCCAGCCGGCGTCGCCGGACAGGAACAGCTTGTGGTCTGCGCCCATGAGCATCACCAGCCCGAAGCCGATCGGGAAGCCGTCGACGCCGAACTGGATGTCGTCCTCCGAGACGTTGAGCATCGTTGCGCGGATGAGGATGGAGCGCCCGACCTCCGGGCCCGCGTTGGCGGGGACCGGCTCGAGGATGTAGTCGACCCAGAACTCGAAGCCCGAGCCGAGGAACAGCTCGTTGACCGGCTTGACCTGAGTGATGAACTCAGCCGGCTTTCCGCGGGCGGTGACGATGGCCGGCCCGCCGTCGCTGCCGTCGGACTTGATAAAGACCTCGGTCGGCTCGAGCCCCTGGAGGAAGAAGGCCGGGAAGATTTCGGCGAGGCCGTCGCCGCCGATGGGGCGGCCCTCGTCGGTCGAGCGTGGGCGCTCGAGATCGAGGTCGATGAGGCTGCCGCCGAAGACGCCGAAGCCGCGGGAGGGCGACGGGCCCTGAACGACGGCGCGGATGCGGCCGTTCGAGAGGACGAAGTCGCCCACGTCACCGAGCGTGCGCGGCCCGCCGACGAGCTGGTCGCGCTTCGTCACCTGCATGGCCATCGCCCGCGTGCCGCTGCTCTCCTCGCAGCCGGCGAGGGCGCAGGCGATCAACGCGGCGAGGCCCGCGCGCAGCCAAGGACCAGGAACTCTCATCTCGCACTCCCATCAACTGGACGCCGCGCTGTCGCCCAGAAGCGCAGCGCCGGCCGAGCCGGCCAAGCTCTCAACGATCGCCTCGGTTCCAGGCAAGCTCCGGCTCTCAACTCTCGACCCTCGATTCTCGACCCTCGACTGTCTCTAGAAATTGAGCTGGGCGCCGAGGCTCACGCCGTCGTTGGTCAGCTTCCGCTCGGCCTTCTCGCGGCGCAGGGTGTACGCGGCGAAGACCCGCAGCGGCTTGTCGCTCGGCTTCCAGTTGAGGCCGATGGTGTGGTGCGTCACCTGCTCGAAGCCGGCGAGCTTGGAGGGGTTGAGGAGGGCAAAGCGGTAGGCCGGCTCGATGCCGGTGCCCTCGTGGCGCCACGAGATCTGGGCGAGCGCGCTCCAGGCGTCGTCGCTGGGCGGCTGCGGCTTGATGGTGAGGTAGTCGCGCTGGCGGGTCGTGTAGGCGGCGAGCACGCGGACTCCGGCGATATCGGCCGACAGATCGGCGGTGAAGGCGGTGTCCTTCTCCTGCAGCAGGTCCGGGCGCTCCCCGACGGTGCGCGGGTTCTGATAGGCCGCAAAGCCGACGGCGACCATGTCCTGGAAATCGACCGCGATCCGGCCGACGGGCGTCAGGTCCTGGTTGTCGTTGAGCAGGCGGTTGGCGCCGTTGCCGTTGAAGACGCCCAGCGCGTAGCGCAGCCCGATGGGACCGAGCGCAAGTCGCGTGGACGAGAGCGATAGGCCGACCTGGCGATCGAGGGTCAGGCCCTCGGCTGCATAGCCCTCGGGCGGCAGCAGGCCGCGGGTGGCGATGGAGCGGTCGAAGAAGACCAAATCGCTGTCGGAGACGAGCGCCTCGGCCGAGAAGGGCGCCTTGAACTGGCCGAGCGTGACGACGACGAAGGGGAAGAACTCGTACTTGAGGTAGGCGTCGCGCAGCGACACCAGCTTCTCGCCCGAGACGCCCATCTTGTCCTCGGGCCTGTCGAGGGCGCCTTCCACGGAGAGCACGACCTCGGCGGCCTCGACGGGCCGGGCGACGATCTCCAGGCGCGCGCCGGCCATCTGGAAGCCGTTGGAGTGGCCGATGTAGTCGACCACCGGATCGGCCTGCTGGTAGCCGAAGCCGGCCTTGGCGTAGCCGCCGATCTCGATCTTTGCGAGCGGTCTGGTGGGCGCCGGGGCGGGCTCGGGGACGATGGGCACAGGCGAGTCGGTGGCCTGCGTCGGGCCGCTGATCTTGGCGCTGGCGGCGGACGGCGCGGCGATGGCGGCAGACGAGGCGCTGGGCGGCGCGGCGTCGTCGGCTGCGGCGGGCGCGGCGTCGTCGGCCACGGCAGGCGTGGCGACGGGCTCGGCGGGCGTGGCGACGGGCTCGGCGGGCGCGGTGTCATTTGCTACGGCGGGCAGGGCGCGTTCGGCGGGCGCGTCGCTTGGCGCGGGCAAGGCGTCAGGGACGACCGCCGCGGGCGAGTCGGCGACCTGCACCGGGACGCTGGTCTGCCCAAAGGCGCACGGCGCCAGAAGGATCACGAAGAGCGTTGTCAAAGTTGTGGGAACCGCGTGCATGGTGTTCCTCCGAAACAAGAATCCACTTCTTAGCAGAACCGCCGCCTGGACGGGCAACTGCGTGGGCTCAGGCCGCGCCGGCGCGCCTCCAGCGCGTCGCCATCAAGGCGGCCGAGACAAGCAGCAGGCCGCTCAGCACGTACCAGGCCCAGGTCCAGCCGAAGGTCATGCTCACCCAGGCGCCGAGCACCGGGCTCAAGGTGGCGCCGACCGAGCCGATGCCGTTGAGCAGGCCGGCGGCGCTCGCCGCGCCCTCGGCCCCGGCGAGATCCATGGCCATCGCCGCCGACATGATCGCGTCGGCGCCGTAGGCGAACAGGCCGATGAGCAGGTGCAGCAGCATCGCCCGGGTCGGCTCGCCCGAGCCGAGCCCGGCGTAGAAAGGAGTGACGACGGCGAGGCCGAGGACGCAGAGGACGACGACCGGAGCGCGCCGGCTGCCGAAGAGCCGGTCCGAGGCGTAGCCGGCCGCGAGCGTGCCGACGAGGCCGCCGACGGTGATGGGGATGGTCGCCAGGGTCGCGTCGCCGGGCTGGTAGCGAAGCTGCTCGAAAAGAAAGACGTTGCTCCAGCCCATGAACGTGTAGCGGGCCATCTTCAGCAGGAAATAGGCGCCGCAGACGACCCAGGTGGCCGGCATGCGGAGGAGCCGGACGAGCTGGTAGCCGAAGCGAGGCGCGAGCGCGGACTGCGCGAGCGGCTCAGGCTCGTTCTCGATCTCGGAGACGTCGGGCAGGCCCACCTCGCGCGGGCTCTGGCGCAGCCGCAGCGCGAAGAGCGCGATGAAGCCGACGACGACGCCCGCGGGCACGAGGAAGGCGAAGCGCCAGCCGGCGTGGTTGATCATCGAGCCCGCCAGCGCCTTGGCGGCGATGTCGCCGAGCGTGTAGGAGGTCAGAAACCAGGCCGAGGCGCGCCCGCGCATGCTCGCCGGGAACCAGGCGGCGATGACCTTGCAGCACAGGGGAAAGCCGCAGGCCTGGGCGACGCCGTTGATCGCCAGCGCGGTGGCGAGCAGCGGCACCGGCTCGAGGAACCCGAAGGCGAGGTTGGCGCCGACCGAGACGGCGAGGCCAACGAGAATGACCCGCTTGGCGCCGAGCCAGTCGCCTATCGGCCCGGCGACGAATTGGCCGAGGGCGTAGGCGGCGAGGAAGGCGCCATCCATGGTCGCCACCTCGGCCTTCGCGTAGCCGCCGGCGAGCAGCCCGGGCTTGGCGCCGTCGAAGTTCTTCCGCACCAGGTAGAAGGCGACGTAGACGAGCCAGGTGAGCGCGAATGCCTCCCAGCGCAGGCGGCCGAAGCGGCGCAGCAGCTCGGCGGCGAAGGCCGGGCGAGCCTGGGGGCGCGCCTGCAGCTCGATGGCGGGGGTCGGCATGCGCACCTCGGGGGCTCGATGGGCGGCTCGGCTGCTGGAGCGCCAGGAAGAGCGCCGCACGATAGATGACAGTTGCGGCGTGCTCAACAGCGCGAGGTGCGGGCGCGCCGCGCGCGAAGTCGGCTGGGGCGGGTTGGTAGGGGCGCATGGCAATGTGCCCGGCGCTGCAGGCCCCGGGGTCAATCGGGGCGCGCGGCGAGGTGCCGAGGGCAGGAGGGGCGTATGGCAACGCGTCCGGCACCACAGAGCTCCGGGGTTTTGCCCTCGATCACGGCTTTTCGAAAGGCCGATCGGCCGCCTGGAGGCCGGAAAGGCACCGTGGGGCCATCTTGGGCCTTCAGCGGTACTTCAATAAGCCTGGGGTAGCGGCGGGCCCGTAGGGGCCGCCTGGCCGCTCTGGAGCGATTGGCGCGGTCTTCGACACTTCTGCCGCGGGGAGGCTGGGGCTTTCTCAGTTCACACGCGCGCCGACCGTCTAAGCCGCCTCCCCTCGGGCGCGCTGAGGCAGCTGCGACGAGCACGCGCCCGGTTCACGCGCCCGAGGGAGAGGGGGCGTGGGCGGGGGGAGCTGCGCCCCGAGCTCCGAGTTGCCTCGATGTGCGCCCGCCGGTACCAGCGCCGCATCGCCCGGAAGCCAAGACCGATGAGCGAGCGACAGGGTTCGAGGATGTCGCTGAGGAGAACTCCACTAGTCGCCAGGCATGCCATGCGGCGCCCGAGGGGAGGGGGCTTAGACGGTCGGCGCGCGTGGACTGAGAGATGCGGCGGGCGAGGTGAAGTGCGGTCAAGACGGTCGCCGCGAGCGGCCGAGGGCCCGGATCTATGGCTGTTGGGCAACGCCGGCAGCGGCAGTGAGCGGCCGGCCTAGCCTGGCGCGCATGCGAGCGCGCGTGCTGCGAGGGCCGAGCGCTCCTCTCCCGCCGGCACAATGGACGTCGGGGCGTGCGGGGCCGGGCGCATTGCCATGCGCCCCTACCGACCCGGGCGCCCCAAGCCCTCAACCCGCCCACCGCTGCCAGGGCCAAACCGGAACTCCCTTCCGGCGCGAGTAGTTCTCTTAATGTCATTGCACAGTGCCAATCGCAGGGCTGGACGCCCGCGGGGAAAAACCTAGAATGTGCCCGCCCGTGCGGGCCTGCCCCTGATCGGCACCCCGGCACGCGAGCGGAGGCACTCCATGAGCACGCAACAGTGTGGACGCGTCCTGATCGGAAAGCCTGGCCTCGACGGCCACGACCGTGGCGCCAAGTTCATCGCGCGCGCGCTGCGAGACGAGGGGTTCGAGGTCATCTACACCGGCATCCGTCGCACTCCCGAGGAGATCGCCGCGGCCGCCGTCCAGGAGGACGTCGACGTGGTCGGGCTCTCGCTGCTGTCCGGGGCGCACAACGAGCTCTTCCCCGCGGTCCTCGAGGAGCTGAAGAAGGCCGACGCGGGCGACATCCCGGTCATCGGCGGCGGGGTCATCCCGGCCGAGGACATCCCCGGTCTCGAGGAGAAGGGCATCCGCGAGGTCTTCACCCCGGGCACGCCTGTCAAGGACATCCTGGCGGTCTTCCACGCGGCCGCCGACGAGCATCGAAAGAAGCGGTAGGACACCCGTGAACCTCCACCAACCCGCCGAGCTGCTGGCGGCCGTGCGCGCGCGAAACCCGCGGGCCATCGGCCGGGCGATCTCGCTCGTCGAGGACGGCGCCCCGGCCGCCGAGGCGCTGCTCGACCTGCTCGATCGCGAGGATTTGCCCGCGGTCGTCACCGTGGGAATCACCGGCCCTGGCGGAGCGGGCAAGTCCACGCTCACGCAGCAGCTCATCGGCCATTACCGAGGCCTTGGCCGGCGCGTCGGCATCGTGGCGATCGACCCGTCCTCGCCCATCTCCGGCGGAGCGCTGCTCGGCGATCGCATCCGGATGATGCGCCACGCGACCGACGGCGACGTCATCGTACGCTCTATGGCCACCCGCGGCCGCATCGGCGGGCTGTGCGCCTCGGCCGGCGCGGCGGTGCGGCTGATGGCCTACGCTGGGTGCGACCCGGTGATCATCGAGACCGTCGGGGTGGGGCAGGCAGAGATCGACGTGGTGCGCCTGGCCGACCTGACCGTGCTCGTGATGGCGCCGGGCCTCGGCGACGACATCCAGGCGATGAAGGCCGGGCTCGTCGAGCTGGCCGACGTGCTCGTGGTCAACAAGTGCGACAACCCCGGCGCCGAGGCGCTGGCGATGGAGATGGAGCAGGTCGCCCGCGAACGCGACCGGCTGCTGCGCCGCACCTGCGCGACCGAGGGCCGGGGAATCGCCGAGCTGGCCGAGGGGCTGGAGAGCGCGCTCGCCAAGAGCCGCGAGAGCGGCGAGCTCGCCCGCCGGCGCCAACGGTCGCGCGAGGCCGAGGTGCTCGACTGGGCGCTCGAGATGATGCGCCCGCGTCTCTCCTCGCTGCTGCGCGACAGCGGGCCTCTGCGCGGCGACCCGCGCCTCATCGCCCGAAACCTGCTCGAGCGGCTGTGCCGTCCGGCCGCCGACCTTTCCAACGGCATCTCAAAGGAGACGACATGAGCAAGCACGCTGCGCTCGTGGAGTGGGAGGAGAAGGTTCTCAAGAAGGCCCTGGAGAAGGCGCCCGAGCAGCGCAAGGAGTACAAGACCGGCTCGGAGCTGCCGGTCGAGCGGGTCGCGCTGCCCGAGGAGATCGATCAGGCGTACCTCGACAAGCTCGGCTTCCCGGGCCAGTTCCCCTTCACCCGCGGCGTGCAGCCGACGATGTACCGCGGCCGCTTCTGGACGATGCGCCAGTACGCGGGCTTCTCGACGGCCGAGGAGTCGAACAAGCGCTATTGCTACCTGCTCGAGCAGGGCACGACGGGCCTGTCGGTCGCCTTCGACCTGCCCACGCAGATCGGCTACGACTCGGACAACCCGATGAGCCGGGGCGAGGTGGGCAAGGTCGGCGTCGCCATCGACTCGCTGGCCGACATGGAGGTGCTGTTCGACTCCATCCCGCTCGACAAGGTCTCGACCTCGATGACCATCAACGCCCCGGCGGCGGTGCTGCTGGCGATGTACGTCGCGGTGGCCGAGAAGCAGGGCGTCAAGCCGGACCAGATCAGCGGCACCATCCAGAACGACGTGCTCAAGGAGTACGTCGCCCGCGGCACCTACATCTTCCCGCCGCGCCCGAGCCTGCGGCTGACGACCGACATCTTCGCCTGGTGCGCGAAGAACGCCCCGAAGTTCAACACCATCTCCATCTCCGGCTACCACATCCGCGAGGCCGGCTCGACGGCGGTCCAGGAGATCGCCTTCACGCTCGCCGACGGCATCGCCTACGTGAAGGCGGCCACCGAGGCCGGGCTCGACGTCGACGTCTTCGCCAAGCGGCTCTCCTTCTTCTTCAACGCCTCCTCCGACCTGCTCGAGGAGGTCGCCAAGTTCCGCGCGGCCCGCAGGCTGTGGGCGAAGATCATGAAGGAGCGCTTCGGCGCGAAGAAGCCGCAGAGCCAGATGCTGCGCTTCCACACCCAGACCGCGGGCTACACGCTGACCGCGCAGCAGTGCGACAACAACATCGTGCGCGTCGCGCTCCAGGCGCTCGCCTCGGTGCTCGGCGGGACGCAGTCGCTGCACACCAACTCGCGCGACGAGGCGCTCGCCTTGCCGACCGAGGACTCGGTCCGCATCGCCCTGCGCACCCAGCAGATCATCGCCCACGAGTCGGGCGTCACCAACACGGTCGACCCGCTGGCCGGCTCCTACTACGTCGAGGCCCTGACCGATCAGATCGAGCAGCGGGCGAGCGAGCTCATCGCGAAGATCGACGAGATGGGCGGGATGATTCCGGCGATCGAGTCGGGTTTCGTCCAGAGACAGATCGAGGACGCGGCCTACGCCTACCAGGGCGAGATCGAGTCGGGCGACCGGGTCATCGTCGGGGTGAACAAGTTCCAGATCGCCGAGAGCACCACTCCGCCGGTCTTCCGCGTCGATCCGAAGGTCGGCGAGGCGCAGGTGCAGCGCACGCGCAAGGTGCGCGAGACCCGGGACAACGCCCGCGTCTCCTCGGCGCTCGAGGCGCTCGAGAAGGCCGCCCGCGGCACCGACAACCTGATGCCGCCCATCCTCGAGGCGGTGCGCTCCTACGCGACGCTCGGCGAGGTGTGCGGCGTGCTGCGCAAGGTGTTTGGCGAGTACAGCGACATCAAGTCCCGATAGTCCGACCGACCGGCGGACCCGGTTCGCCCTCGTTGCTTGAGGCCCTCCGCGCGTCGGAGGGCCTTTTCACAAGTAAGGGAAGGTGAAAACCATGATCCAGCGCATCGACCACCTGGGCATCGCGGTTCACAAGCTCGAGGACGCCATCCCGTTCTACGAGAAGGCGCTCGGCCTGAAGTGCGAGCGGATAGAGGAGGTGGCGAGCCAGAAGGTGCGCACGGCGTTCTTCGACGTCGGCGGCGTCCACATCGAGCTGCTCGAGCCGACGAGCCCCGAGAGCCCCATCGCCAAGTTCCTCGAGAGCAAGGGCGAGGGCATCCACCACCTCGCCTTCGGCACTGACGACGTGGCGGCGCAGCTCGCGCAGGCCAAGGAGGCGGGCGTGCGCCTCATCAACGAGACCCCGGTCCCGGGCGCGGGTGGCAAGCAGGTCGCCTTCCTGCACCCGAAGAGCACGCGCGGCGTGCTCACCGAGCTCTGCTCGGGCGGCGAGCACTGAATATCGAGGAAGCGGGCGCTCGCGGACGGCGAGCGCCCTTCCGCCCCGCGGAGGCCGGGGGCGGACGCCACCTGGTGGTGACGGGTAAGGCCAGTGGTTTTGCCCCGGGAAGGCCCGGGGCTTTGCAGCGCTGAGGCGCTGGGCTGCAGTCGACGGGGGGAAGAGGAACAGGTGAAATGACCATCCCCAAGGAGCTTCTGGAAAACCTGGAGAAGCGGCGCAAAGAGGCCAGGTTCGCCGGAGGCGAGAAGAAGATCGCCGCGCGGCGTGAGAAGGGGCTGATGACCGCGCGCGAGCGTGTCGGCGCGCTCTGCCAGGAGAACACCTTCCAAGAGATGGGGCTGTTCGCCCATCACCAGGTCCATGACTTCGGCATGGACAAGAAGCGCATGCCGACCGACGGCGTGATCACCGGAGTCGGGCTGGTCGAGGGCAGGCCGGTCGCCGTCTTCAGCCAGGACTTCATGGTCGGCGGCGGAGCGCTCGGCAAGGTACACGCGGAGAAGATCGCCGACGTGATGGGGTACGCCCTGAAGACCGGCATCCCGGTCGTCGGCTTCAACGACTCGGGCGGCGCGCGCATCCAGGAAGGCGTCGGGGCGCTGTCGGGCTACGGGCAGGTCTTCTTCAAGAACGTGCTGCTGTCGGGCGTGGTCCCGCAGATCGCGGTCATCGCCGGCCCCTGCGCCGGTGGCGCGGCCTACTCGCCGGCGCTGATGGACATCCTCATCATGACCCGCAAGAACGCGGCGATGTTCATCACCGGGCCCGAGGTGATCAAGGCCGTCACCGGCCAGTCGTGCACCGCCGAGGAGATCGGCAGCGCGGCCGCCCACGCGACCATCAGCGGCAACATCCACTTCGTCGCCGAGGACGACGCGCACGCGATCGAGCTGGTCAGGCAGGTGCTCTCCTACCTGCCGGCCAACAACCTGCTCGACCCGCCGCACCAGCCGACCGCGGCCATCTCGATGGAGCCCGACCCGGAGATCGACGCGCTCATCCCCGAGGATCCGAAGACCCCGCTCGACGTGCAGGCCATCATCCAGCGGCTCGTCGATCCGGGCAGCTTCCTCGAGGTCCAGCGCGACTGGGCCCGCAACATCGTCTGCGGCTGGGCGCGGGTCGAGGGCATCGTCGTCGGCATCGTCGCCAACCAGCCGATGGTGCGCGCCGGAGCGCTCGACATTGACGCGGCCGACAAGGCGGCCCGCTTCATCCGCCTGTGCAACGTCTTCAACATCCCGCTCTTGTCGCTGGTTGACGTGCCAGGCTTCTTGCCCGGCGTGCAGCAGGAGCGCGGCGGCATCATCCGCCACGGCTCGAAGATGCTGTTCGCCTGGGCCTCGGCGACCTCGCCGAAGATCACGCTCATCATGCGCAAGGCCTACGGCGGCGCCTACCTCGCGATGTGCAGCAAGGACATGGGCGCGGACATGGTCTTCGCCTGGCCGACCGCCGAGATCGCGGTGATGGGCGCCGAGGGCGCGGTCAATATCCTCTTCAAGGACGAGATCAAGAACGCCCCCGACAAGAAGGCGCGCGCCGCCGAGCTCGTCGCCGAGTACCGCGACAAGTTCGCCGCACCCTGGCAAGCGGCCGAGGCCGGGATGATCACCGACGTCATCGAGCCCTCGCGCACGCGGCCGGTGCTCGCGATGGCTCTGCGCAACACGCTCACCAAGCGGGACACGCGTCC
>JBMNNX010000432.1:0-3952 GCA_050942745.1 Myxococcales bacterium | reverse complement strand
GGCGTGTCCGTCGCCGACGGCTCCGAGGCCGCGGTCGAGCGCGTCTGCGAGGCGGCGATGCGTCTGCTCGAACAGTTGCCACCTCGGCGCGGCGAGGAGCTTGCCGGCTGACGGGCTTTGCCGTGGTCCGGGCGGGCGCTCCTCCGGGGGCGCGCTGTCGGCGCTCGCGGCTGGTGGTCGCTTGCACTCCGCGCTGTCATTGCCTTGACGCGCAGGGACGCGGGCGTCTACACACCCGCCCATGATTCATTCGATGACGGGCTTTGGGGCCGGAAGGGCGAGCGTGGGCGGTAGCGAGGTTTCGATAGAGATTCGCTCGGTCAACCACAAGTACGCCGAGGTCAAGGCCCGCTTGCCACCCGAGCTGGCCGCGCTCGAGGCCGAGCTGGTCAAGCGCATCAAGGAGCGGCTGCAGCGCGGGGCCATCGAGATCAGCATCCGGCGCTCTTCCGTCGGGCGCTCGGCGCTGCTGCCGCGGGTCGACCTCGAGCTCGCGCGCGAATACGTCGCCGCGCTCGACGAGCTTGGCCGCCAGCTCTCTCTCGAACGGAACCTCGGGCTCGCCGAGCTCGCTCAGGTCGAGGGCGTTGTGAGCCTGGAGCCGCGCCCGATCGAGCTCGAGGACGCGCGGCAGGCGCTCGCGAGCGCGGTCGACCAGGCCCTCGCGTCGCTGGTCGCGATGCGCGCGCGCGAAGGGGCCGCGCTCGCCGAGGATATGCTCGCGCGGCTCGCGGTGGTGCGCGCGAAGGCGGCGCGCATCGGCGAGCTGGCGCCGCAGTCGGTCGAGCAGTACCGCGCGCGACTCGAGCAGCGCATCGCCGAGCTCTCGCGCGGCATCCAGGTCGATCCCCAACGGCTCGCCCAGGAGGTCGCGCTCTTCGCCGATCGGGTGGACATCGCCGAGGAGCTCACCCGGCTTGCCTCTCACCTCGATCAGTTCGAGAGGCTCGTCCAAGGGGCGGGCCCGGCGGGTCGGCGCATGGACTTCGTCGTCCAGGAGCTCAACCGCGAGGTCAACACCATCGGCTCCAAGAGCCAGTCGGCCGAGGTCGCCCAGCTCGTCGTCGAGCTCAAGGCGGAAATCGAGCGCATCCGCGAACAGGTTCAGAACGTCGAGTGAGGCAATCACCTATGGAGAGCGGACTGCTGCTCATTCTCTCGGCGCCGTCGGGGGCGGGCAAGACCACGCTGGCACATCGGGTTCGCGAATCGCTCGGCGAGCGGTGCCTCTTTTCGGTCAGCTATACGACCCGCGCCCCGCGGGGGGCGGAAAAGGACGGGGGCGATTACCACTTCGTCGATCGCGCGCGCTTCGAAGAGATGATCCGGGCGGGCGAGCTGCTCGAGTGGGCCGAGGTACACGGAAACCTGTACGGGTCGCACCGCTCCTACGCCGAAGCGGCGTGCGGCGGGAAGGTCGTCGTCTTCGACATCGACGTGCAGGGCGGAACGCAGATCAAGAGGGCCCACCCAGAGGCGGCGAGCGTCTTTATCCTCCCGCCATCGATGGAGGAGCTCGAGCGCCGGCTCCGCTCTCGAGCGACCGACTCCGAGGAGGTCATCCGTCTTCGGCTGAAGGCCGCCCGCGCCGAGATCGAGCGGGGCTGCGCGACCTACGATTACATCGTGGTCAACCGCCACCTCGAGGACGCGCACGCCGACTTGATGGCCATCGTGCGCGCCGAATCGCTGCGCCGCGCCCACGTCGACCTGCGAGCGTTTGGGCTCGATTCGGCTCGGTCCTGACCGGCTGGCCATTTCGCGGGAGCGCAGGCGCCCCTCGGATGACACCCGGTCGCCCCGCGAGGCCTTGCCGTTGCCGCGCGCCATGCCGCCCCCGCGGCGCTGTCGAAGGCCGAAGGGACTGCCGTGTCGCCCTTGGGCGGCGGCACCTCAGGGCCCCGAGATTCAAGGGGATACCTCGTGGGGCGCGCTTCTGCAGCCGCGCCGCGGAGCGAGCGGCGCGGGCTCCTCTCAGTCGGGCGCCCGAGGAGCGAAGTGTTGAGCGCTTGACAAAGTCCCCGGCCCTCCATAGCATGAAGCTTCTGCTGTCCGAGTGGCGCATGTCGGGCGTGAGGTAGTGAGGTTGTGGTGTGGGCAGCCGTTCGCTCGAAGGGGCGACGGCGGCGGCGACGGACAGCAGATGGTTATGAAGGCGAGCGCTGCTCGAACTGGCGAAGGGTAGAGACTTCCATGGAGCTCAAGCTTGGGTGTCGGTGCTTCGGGCGTCCGACCGGCGTGAGGGCTCCGGAAATAGGCTTCGCGGCGTCGATGGTTTCCTCCTTCGGCGCGAGTCAGGTGCAGGACTAGAGCCGATGTGCTCGCCGGCGCGTCGGTCAGTAGTGAGCGGCCGGTCGGGCGAAAAGCTAGATGATACTGGAGCGGTCGCCAGGGCGCCGCTCAGTTCGCGGCGAGACAGTGCCGCGGGTCTTTGACAACGGAATCAAGAGGCTTGGCTGCCGCAAGCGGCTCGTTCGGAAGGTTTTAGGCCCCGGCTGTGCGATGAGTCGAGGGATGAAGTTGCTTCGGCCGTGTGTTTCACCCCTTGCGCGGCGTGAAAGGCCGGCGAGGCGCGGCAGAACGGCGGCCAGGGAAGCATCCGCCTTCCATTCCGGCGAAGCTGGAGTGGACTGCATCGACCACCGGTCGAACCGTCTGTCCCATGAGGGTGCGGGTGTCGCGGAGAAAGCCTCTTGACAGCGAGCGGTCAGGTGCCTATAAAGCCGCCTGCCTCGCTGACCGAGCGAGACGCTCTTTGAAATCTGAATAGCAAGCCTGCGAAGAAGCAGAAGTGCGGAACACGCAGTTCTTTTGGGAGCGCCTGCGAGACCTTCGGGTGGAGCAGGGGCATCTCGCGCAGCCGGACGGCAAGCCGTCCCGCTGCAATCAGGATTAGAGGATGGCCTTACGAAAGGCTATCCGCTCCAAGATTCAAT
The DNA here is from genome assembly GCA_050942745.1 of Myxococcales bacterium. Classification (GTDB taxonomy): domain Bacteria; phylum Myxococcota; class Myxococcia; order Myxococcales; family UBA5297; genus UBA10939. Next base: position 1,016 of record JBMNNX010000432.1, on the reverse strand, counting down.
TGGAGAGTTTGATCCTGGCTCAGAACGAACGCTGGCGGCGTGCTTAACACATGCAAGTCGAGCGAGAAAGCCTCCTTCGGGAGGTGAGTAAAGCGGCGCACGGGTGAGTAACACGTGGGTAATCTGCCCGAGAGACCGGAATAACCTTCCGAAAGGAGGGCTAATACTGGATAAGACCACGGGGGCTTCGGTCCCTGAGGTAAAAAGGTGGCCTCTGTAAACAAGCTGCCACTTTCGGAGGAGCCCGCGGCCCATCAGCTCGTTGGCGGGGTAACGGCCCACCAAGGCGACGACGGGTAGCTGGTCTGAGAGGACGATCAGCCACACTGGAACTGAGACACGGTCCAGACTCCTACGGGAGGCAGCAGTGGGGAATTTTGCGCAATGGGCGAAAGCCTGACGCAGCAACGCCGCGTGAGTGATGAAGGTCTTCGGATCGTAAAGCTCTTTCGACCGGGACGAAAACGCCTGAGCGAACAGCTCAGGTTTTGACGGTACCGGGAGAAGAAGCACCGGCTAACTCTGTGCCAGCAGCCGCGGTAATACAGAGGGTGCAAGCGTTGTTCGGAATTATTGGGCGTAAAGCGCGTGTAGGCGGTGGCGTATGTCGGGTGTGAAAGCCCTCGGCTCAACCGAGGAAGTGCGTCCGAAACTACGTTGCTAGAGTGCCGGAGAGGGTGGCGGAATTCCGGGTGTAGAGGTGAAATTCGTAGATATCCGGAGGAACACCAGTGGCGAAGGCGGCCACCTGGACGGACACTGACGCTGAGACGCGAAAGCGTGGGTAGCAAACAGGATTAGATACCCTGGTAGTCCACGCCGTAAACGATGGGAACTAGCTGTGGCGGGAGTTGACCCCCGCCGTGGCGAAGCTAACGCATTAAGTTCCCCGCCTGGGAAGTACGGCCGCAAGGCTAAAACTCAAAGGAATTGACGGGGGCCCGCACAAGCGGTGGAGCATGTGGTTTAATTCGACGCAACGCGCAGAACCTTACCCGGTCTTGACATCCTCGGAA
>JBMNNX010000431.1:0-3963 GCA_050942745.1 Myxococcales bacterium | reverse complement strand
TGGGATACCGAGTCGAGATCGAGGACGCGCGGGGAGCTGTTAGTTAGGAGCGTAGCCTCCCGCGGAACGCGGGAGGCGAAGTCGAGGGGCCGCCACGGATTCGACCGGGCCTTCGACTCCGCTGCCGACGCAAGCGTCGACAGCTACGCTCAGGCTGAACGGCACTGGCCTCAGCCCCTCTCGGCCCACCGAGCGCGGAGCGCGCGGGCGAGAATGGCGAAGAACTTCGGGTCCTCGACGAGGTAGCGCCTCCAGAGCCGGCCCGGCTCGTGGGCGAGCCGGAAGGCCCACTCGAGCCCGGCCTCGGAGGCCCAGCGCGGCGCGCGCCGGGCCGTGCCGGCGACGAAGTCGAGCCCCGCGCCGATGCCGATCGCGACCGTCGGTCGCAGCGCCTCGGCGTGCTGGCTCAGCCAGAGCTCCTGCTTCGGCGAGCCGTAGGCGAAGAAGGCGATCTGCGCGCCCGATGCGCGGATGCGCTCGACCGTGTCCTCCCCGCCCTCGGCAGGTCCTTCGTGCGACAGCCGGATGCGCGGCGCGTCGGTCCCGGCGATCTCGACGCCCAAGCGCGCTCGCAGCCGTTCGGCGGCCGCCTCTGCGACCCCGGAAGCTCCGCCCGACAGGAAGACGCGCCAGCCGCGGCTGGCCGCCCGTTCGACCAAGGGCAGCACGAGGTCGGAGCCCGAGATCTTCTCGGGCAGTGGCGTGCCGAGCAGCCTCGAGGCCCAGACCAGAGGCTTGCCGTCAACGAGCACCAGGCTCGCCTGCGCGTAGGCCCGCCGCAGCCGCTCGTCGCGCTCGAGGAGCACCACGTGGTCGACGTTCGGAGTGACGACGTAGCCGCCGCGGCCGCTCTCGACGAGCTTCTCGATTTCGTCGAGCGCCTCGGCGAAGGTGAGCGAGTCGATGGGCACGCCGGCGAGCGAGACGCGCACCCGGTTCTCGGGCACGGCGACCGCATTGCCCGAGCCGGAGGCGCGGGCCGCGGGCCTGTGCCTCGCCACGTTGCGAGGCGCCGGCGCCCTGCGCGCCTCAGGCATCAGCGACCGGTAGTAGCGCAGGTAGAGCTGCGCCGAGCCCTCGAATGAAAGCTCGCGTGCGACGTAGCGCCGCGGCTCGTAGCTGGCGAGCCGCGACCAGAACAGCTCGGCCTTCTCCGGGAAGTCGTCCCACCCGCGGAAGCGCTCGCCGCACTCGGCCGAGAAGTACGGGACCGAGGTCGCCGGCACCGGGGCGTGCCCGAAGCGCAGCCGATGCGGGTCGCACCACAGGCCGTTGTCCCAGGCGAGAACCGGGACGTTCGAGGCCATCGCCTCCTGGTAGGCGAAGCCCTGCGTCTCGTGCTCGCAGAGGAAGAGCATCGCGCGCGCCTGACCGAGCAGCTTGCGGTAGCTCGAGTGCTGGTAGCCGCGGTAGCGCAGGCGGTGCCAGCTCGACCCCTTCTGATCGAGCCAACGGAGGATCGGCTCGACCAGCTCGTGCTCGCGCACCTTCATGTCCCAGCGGACCTTGTCGTAGACCAGCACGTCGAGCGATTTGGGCTTCTGCCGCTGGTCCGGCCATTTCTCGAGATCGATGCCGCCGTACCAAGGCACGAGCGTGTCGCCGTAGTAGGGCGCGAACAGGTCGCGCATCCAGTCGCAGGTGACGATGTAGTAGCGGAAGCGCGGATCCTTCATCAGGTCCGGGCGGAGCTTCGGGTGGTCGAGCATCCCCGGGCCGATCACCGCCGGGTTCGGCAGCTCCCAGCCGTCGAGGATGTCCGGGTACCCGGCGAGGCCGACCGGATGCACCGGGTGCCGGCGCGCGAGCCGGTAGTTGTTCACCTCGACGCGGCAGCCCGCGAGCCGCAGCGCCTTGACCAGCGCGAGGAACTGGACCTGAAAGCCGGTCACCTTCTGGTCGCCCCGGAGGCGCTTGTAGAGCGGGCGGACCGCCTTTCGCAGGTAGCGGTCGTAGGGCACCAGCGTGTCCTTGATCGGCTCGCGGTAGAACAGCAGGACGGTGTCTTCGTTGAGCCTGGCCATCGTCTACTCCTTTGCGGCACCGCTGAGCTCCAGCTCGAGCACGGTGAGCGAATAGGGCGGCAACGACTGGCGCAGCGCGCAGCCCTCGGCCGCTGGCGTCGCTATCGGCTCGAGACGGCCGCGCTCCGGGCCCAAGGCGAAGGCGCGCCGGCGCGCGATGCCGCGGCATCCGGCGAGCTCCAGCAAGGCGTTCACGTGCGTCGCCGGCTGGAGGTTGAGCGCGATGGCGACGACCCGCCGGCGCTGCTCGTCGGTCGAGGCGAAGAGCGAGACGCCCTCGGTCGCCCTCGTCGGCAGCGAGATGTCGAGGAAGCGCGCGCCCTCGCCGTCGTAGTCCCGAAAGGCGCGAAAGGCCCAGTAAGCGGGTGAGCCGGCCGCCGGGTAGGTCCAGTAGAACGCGGCGTCGAGGCGCTGCTCGCCGAAGCGGCCGAGCACCTCGGCGAGCGCGAGCCCGCCGCACAGGTGCCCCTCGGCACCGAAGTTGTACTCGCCGATCGACAGCCCGAGCCCCGGCGCGTTCTGCGCGATCCACTCGCGCACCCGCGGGATGAGCCGCACCGGCTCGCCTATCCACGACTCGTCCACGTAGCTCGGGTCCCAGAGCGCTCGGGTCGCGCGGAGGCGCCGCGCGCAGCCCTCGGGCGAGGTGTCGCCCTCCCGGCCCACGCCCATGCCGCTCGCCTGCGGGTAGAAGTGCACGTCAACCACGTCGAGCAGCCGCGTCCCGGTGCGCTTGCGGTGCTCCTCGAGCTTGTGCAGGTACCAGGCCAGCAGCGGCTCGCCGCCGTGCGCGGTCCGGTCGGGGCTGACGACGAAGCCGGCGGCCGCGTCCTTGGCCGAGTAGAAGTAGGCGGGCCAGCCCCACAGCGCCGGCCCGGCGATGACCGCCTTCGGGTCGGCCTTGCGGATCGCGGTGGCGTAGTCGACGGTGCGCTGGAGCAGCTCGTCGTAGCCGACCGGGTCGGGGTGGACGTCGCGGTGGGTCGAGCTCCAGAGCATCGGCTCGTTGTCGAGGATGTACATCTGCACGCTGCGGCGGCCGCGCTCCTCGTCGCGCGCGCGGATGGCCTTGACCCACTCGCCTATGCTCTCCGGCGGCGCCTCGACGCTCGTGGCGGTCGCAGGCCCGGGCATCAGCGGGCTGCCCGAGGGCGAGAAGCCGTCGCCGGCATCTGGGAAGTCCGGGTCGGTGCGCCGCTGCGGGCCGAACTTCGAGACGGGAAACGAGAACGAGCTGGTGTCCTTGGCCGCCCAGCCGAGGAGCGGCACGGTGAGCGCGCTCGCGAGCCCGCGCTCGAGGTTGGCGTCGAGGAAGCGCTGGTAGGTGAAACCCGGGATGCCGGTGAAGTCCACGTTGCGAAAGAACCAGTCGCTCGCCGTGTTCCACGCGTTGCCGAGCCGCCAGTTGTAGCGCGAGCTCGGGTTGCCGCCCCAGCGGCGCGCGGTGGCGCCCAGGGTCAACTGGTGCGTGTCGCGCCCGTCGAGCCGCGGGTCGAAGGCGATGCCGTAGATGAGCGGGCTGATCCGGTGGCCCCTTGCCGTCAGGTCGATGCGAAGCAGCGCGCCGCGCTCCTCCGGGGCAGGAGCCTCGGTCTGCCCGCCGCCCGCCGGCTCGAGGCGCACCTGGTCGATCTCGACCTTCGCTTCCCGGACGTCGAGCGCGGCGTGGAAGAGGATGCGGTCGAAGCGCCGGCCGTCGGGGTTGAGCTCGCGCATCGGGAGGCGGATCTCGTGCCAGCCGTCGCCGAGGGCGCGCCGGTGCGCCTTGCCCGGGCGTATCCGCGGGAACGGCTGCGCCACCGGCGCGTCGAGCCGCACCTCGAGCGCGTCGCCGAACCGCTCCGAGGCGCGGAAGCGGAAGACGAGCGCGCCGAAGTCGCCGGAGAAGCCCGGGTTGGCGAGGATCCAGCCGCCATAGCCGGCCAGGTCGAGCCGCGCC
>JBMNNX010000430.1:0-3967 GCA_050942745.1 Myxococcales bacterium | reverse complement strand
GGGTGGACGCGGACTGCGAGAGCGGCCACTGTGCCGCCGAGCGCTGCGTCGCCGCCTCGTGCAGCGACGGCTTTGCGAACGGCTCGGAGACGGACGTCGATTGCGGGGGCGAGTGCGGCGGCTGTTCGCCCGGGAAGCGATGCAAGGTGAATGACGACTGCAGCTCCGGCGCGTGCACCGAGGGCCAGTGCGTCTGGCCGTCGTGTGGTGACGGCGTGCGCAACGGCACCGAGACCGACGTTGACTGCGGAGGGCTCTCCTGCGCCGCCTGTCCGGCAGGCCGCGCGTGCGACGGCCCGCAGAGCTGCGAGACCGGAGTCTGCGCGTCCGGCGCCTGCGCGGAGGCGACCTGTTTCGACTCCGCGCGCAACGGCGCGGAGACCGACGTCGATTGCGGCGCAGGCTGCCCGGGCTGTCCGACCCGCGCCCGCTGCGTTGTGGCCGACGACTGTTCCGAGGGCCTTTCGTGCGTCGGCAACCTCTGCCTCCCCGCATCGTGCGGGAACCAGGAGCTCGACGCCGACGAGTCGGCGATCGACTGCGGCGGGAGCTGCGGCCCGTGCGCCGACGGCGTGTCGTGCCGCACAGATGCGGATTGCCTCTCGGGAGCCTGTGAGACCTCGCCGAGCGGCCAGGCGTGCGCGCGCGCGCGGTGCGACGACGGGCGGCTCAACGGCTCCGAGACCGACATTGACTGCGGCGGCGCGTGCACTGCCTGCGAGGACGGGAAGGCGTGCCGCAGTTCGGCCGATTGCCGGTCGGGCGTCTGCGTCTCGGGCCGCTGCGCGGTCCCGCTGTGCACCGACGGCGTGCGCAACGGGACCGAGACCGACGTTGACTGCGGCGGCGGTTGCCCCAAGTGCGGGCTGAACCAGACCTGCGCGACGGACACCGATTGCATCAGCTTCGCCTGCGAGGCGCAGTCCTGCGTGGCGCTGGCGAGCTGCGGCGAGATCCTGCGGCGCGCGGCCCACCGCGCCGTCGATGGGCGTTATCCGATCGATCCCGACGGCGAGGGCGGACACGAGCCGGTCGAGACGCGCTGCCTGATGTCCTTCGCCGACGGAGGTTGGACCCTGGTGCAGCGCACGGTGTGGGAGCCCGCGGAGACGGCGCCCCTGCGCACCGGGTATTCGGCTTTCTGGAGCAGCGCCGTGGGGTCGGCGTTGGAGGGCAAGGGGTTCCGGCTGCCGGGGCGTTGGTGGCCCCTGCTTGGCACGGAGACTGAGCACCTGGTCGTCCATCGGGCTCGCACCGTCGATGGAGGCCAGTGCGAGCCGCTCTATTACACGGGCAAGGGCATCTGGCGTGCGCCTGCCGCAGGCGGCGCGAGGGTCGAGCAGCTCGACCAGGAAGTGCCCATCCACAACGCCGATCCACAGGCCGTCCCATCGCAGGCGCTGTTCTCGGCGACCGACGACGGTCCCGGGGCGAGCTACCTCGAGAGCCCGTCGCTAGGCTTGCCCTGGACGTATGCGGAGGGATGCCAGACCTGCCCGGCCTTTGCAGGAGAGTACTTCGCCGAGCCGCACCCGATGGCCTCGTACCTCACGACGGCCGACGTGCGCGGGCGCACCCTTGCGACGGTGTGCGGAGGCGCGACGCCGGTGGGCACCGAGATCGCCTCGGAATACGTCGGGGTGGACTCGATGGAGTACTACCTCCGCTGACGCCTCGCTGGCAGAAAGCCACGAGAATCGAGCTCGAGGCCGCAGCGGCGCTGCCGGGCGATCGCGCGCCCAAAGCTGGCTCACCTCCCGGTCAGCCCGAGCGTAGGCCGAGCATTGCGAGGCCGGAGTCGAGGGCTCGTCGGGGCCGCCCGAGCCCTTTGCGGGCTACAACCTCGCGCAGATAGAGCCGTTGGTTAGGAGCTTCGCGTCCCGCGGGACGCAGGAGGCGAAGTCGAGGGGCCTGGGCGACTGCGGGGAGCCCTTCGACTCCGCTCCCGCCGCTGGCGCGCCCTTCGACTCCGCTCCCGCCGCTGGCGCCGGGAGCTACGCTCAGGGCGAGCCGGGCGAGGCGCGGGTTCAAGAACGGCGAGCCCTTCGACTCCGCTCCCGCTGCTGACGCGCCGGAAGCTACGCTCAGGGCGAGCCGGGCGAGGCGCGGGTTCAAGAACGGCGAGCCCTTTGACTCCGCTCCCGGCGAACTGGCAAGGGCCGCGCTCCCGAGGCACCTAAGTAACGCGGCGGAGCGCGCTCGACTCCGTGCAGTCGTAGCCATGCCACCGACCAAGCTCAGTCGGGCCTGCGACGTCCCCCACCGCGGCGAGCAACGCCCGCCGCGTCAATCCGACCCAAACTCTCGACTCTCGACCCCCGACTCTCGACTGTCGCTCACAACTTACATCGGACGGCCTCGAAGGCCTCGGCGTTGCGGTCGGAGCCGGTCAGGCGCTTCTGGCGAATCTCGGCCTGCAGCGTGGCGATGCGCTCCGAGGTCGCGGGGTGGTCGGAAAGGAAGGAGAGAAGCTCGGGCGTCCTGCCCTCCATCTGCTTGAGCAGCTTGAGGAAGTCGACGAGGCCGAGCGGCGAGTAGCCCGCCCTCGAGGCGATGACCACGCCGATAGAGTCGGCCTCTCGCTCGTCGTCGCGGCTGTTCTTGAGCAGCGTGCCCTGCGTGAGGAGGGCGGCCACGATCTTCGAGACCTCGCCCGGGTCCTTGCCCAGCGCGAGCGCCGACAGCGTCTGCAGGCCGTAGGCGGCGACCATGCGCTTGGCGATGTGGCGCGAGGTGACGTGGGCGATCTCGTGGGCGAGCACGCCGGCGAGCTGGGACTCGTCGCGCATCACCTTGAGCAGCCCGCTGTAGACGTAGATGTGGCCGCCGGGGATGGCGAAGGCGTTGACCGTCTTCGGGTCGTCGATGACGGTGAAGGTGAAGCGCCAGCGGTCCGGGTTGTCGGCGCGGGCGGCGACGCGGTTGCCGGCGCGCTGCACGTAGGCGACGACCTCGGGCTTGTCGAGCACCTTGGACTGCTTCTGCAGCGCGATGGCCATCTGCCGGCCGAGCTTGGCTTCTTCCGAGGGCGGCATGAGCACGTCGGCGGCGACCCGGTTGACCTTGCTCATGGTCGCGCAGGCGCTCGTCGAGAGCAGGCAGGCGAGGGCGAAGCGTGCAAGTCGCATGGTGGCGCTCCTTATCTTCCGGCGCGTGGGCCCGGGCAAAGCTAGCAGCACCGTGCGGTCGGCGCAGCAGGGAGCCGAGCGATTCGCGCTTGGGCCTGGGAGCCAAAATGGCTACAGTGCGCCCCGCATGACATTTGCCCAAATCCTCGGTCAGGAGCGGGTCGTTGGCTCGCTCGTCTGCGCCCTCGCCAGCGGGCAGCTCCACCACGCCTATCTGTTCGGCGGGCCCGAGGGCGTCGGCAAGGAGCTCACCGCGCGCACGTTGGCCCAGGCGGCCAACTGCGAGCGCGGGGCGCCGGACGCCTGCGGCGAGTGCGGCCCCTGCCGGCGCATCGCAGGGCGCAATCACCCCGACGTCCTGCTCGTGCTGCCTGAGGCCGAGCAGGTGGCGCGCGGCTGGGCCGGGCGCGCCGACTTCTCGGGCAAGCCCTCGCGCGAGATCAAGATCGCCCAGATCCGCCACCTCCAGGAGCGCCTGTCGCTCAAGGCGCTCGAGGCGCGCCGCAAGATGGCGATCATCGCCTGCGCCGAGGCGATGAACGTGCAGGCGCAGAACGCGCTGCTCAAGACGCTCGAGGAGCCGCCCGACGCGACGACCCTGGTGCTGGTGACCGCAGCCCCGCACGCGCTGCTGCCCACCATCCGCTCGCGCTGCTTGAAGCTCGCCTTCGGGCCGTTGCCGCTCGATCTGGTGGCCGAGCGGGTCGCGCGCGAGCGCGGCGCCGATCCGGCGATCGCGCGCCTGTGCGCCGCGCTCGCCGGCGGCAGCCTCGGTCAGGCGCTCGCGCTCGATCCCAAGACGCTCGCGCGGCGCAAGGAGATGCTCGAGCGGGTCGAGC
>JBMNNX010000429.1:0-3973 GCA_050942745.1 Myxococcales bacterium | reverse complement strand
GACTCCGACGCATGGGATACCGAGTCGAGATCGAGGACGCGCGGGGAGCTGTTAGTTAGGAGCGTAGAGGCGACCAGCGGGAGCCTCGGAGTCGAGGGACTCGCGGATTCGCCTCCCAAGCCTGATTTGGACAAGAACCTCCCACAACTCGCTCGTGAATCCGGCCACTTGCGATTCGGCTAGTTCGCGCGGAACGAACTCTGGTGCCCTGCTGGCCGGCTCGTCCGGTGCTTCTTCACACCGCGTGCACGCACGAGCCGTCGCCGGCCAGCCGGTCACCTGAGCGTTCCACGAAGCGATCGCCCCGAAACGCTTCGGCGCGCGGCGCATCCGTGCTCAGCGCGGCAGGTGTTCGAAGCGCCTCCGCTCGGCGGGTTGAGGCTCGCTCAGCAAGCGAAAGAAGGGCCGAGGGCGTGTGAGAAATCGTGCAGGGCTTGATCTGGATCAAGGTCGCAATGCGCCCTGGCCCTTAGCTTGTTCGCAAGATCCTCACCCCCGGAACCACGAAGGAAAAGGAGACATCGTCATGAGCATGTTCTGCTTTCAGTGCCAGGAGGCTTCGAAGGGAACCGGTTGCACCGTGAAGGGCGTTTGCGGCAAGCAGCCGACCACCTCGAGGCTGATGGACCTGCTGATCTTCAACCTCGAGGGCATCTCGGTGCTCGAGGAGAAGGCGAGCGCGCGCCGCGAAGTTGACCCCGAAGTCGGCCGCTTCCTGCTCGAGGGCCTGTTTGCGACCATCACCAACGTCAACTTCGACGACGCCCGCATCAGCGCGCTGGTCGAGCGCGCGCTCACCTACAAGAAGAAGCTCCTCGACGAGGTCGGCAACGACGGCGGCCTCCCGGAGGCTGCGACCTGGTTCGGCGGCCCCGAGACCTTCGCCGCCAAGGCCGAGTCGGTGGGTATCCTCGCCGAGGCCAACGAGGACATCCGCTCCCTGAAGGAGCTGATGATGTACGGCCTCAAGGGCGTCGCCGCCTACGCCGATCACGCGGCGGTCCTCGGCTTCGAGGACGCCGGCATCTACCGCTTCACCGTCAAGGCGCTAGCGGCCATGACCAAGGACCTTTCGGCCGACGAGCTGACCGGGCTGGTGATGCAGACCGGCGAGGTCGCCGTGACCACGATGGCCCTGCTCGACAAGGCCAACACCTCGACCTACGGCCAGCCGGAGATCACCAAGGTCAACATCGGTGTGCGCTCGAACCCCGGCATCCTCATCTCGGGCCACGACCTGCGCGACATGGCCGAGCTGCTCGAGCAGACCGCGGGCACCGGCGTCGACGTCTACACGCACGGCGAGATGCTGCCGGCCCACTACTACCCGGCGTTCAAGAAGTACCCGCACTTCGCCGGCAACTACGGCGGCGCGTGGTGGAAGCAGGACAAGGAGTTCGCCAGCTTCAACGGCCCTATCCTGATGACCACCAACTGCCTGGTGCCGGTCAAGGACAGCTACAAGGACCGCATCTTCACCACCGGCCTGGTCGGCTACCCGGGCGTCAAGCACATCGCCGACCGTAAGCCGGGCGGCCAGAAGGACTTCTCGGAGATCATCGCCCTCGCCAAGACCTGCCCGCCTCCGACGGAGATCGAGCAGGGCGAGATCGTCGGCGGCTTCGCGCACCAGCAGGTGCTCGCGCTCGCCGACAAGGTGGTCGAGGCGGTCAAGAGCGGCGCCATCAAGCGCTTCGTGGTCATGGCCGGCTGCGACGGGCGGATGAAGAGCCGCGAGTACTTCACCGAGGTCGCCCAGGAGCTGCCCAAGGACGCGGTCATCCTCACCGCGGGCTGCGCGAAGTACCGGTACAACAAGCTGCCGCTCGGCGACATCGGCGGCATCCCGCGGGTGCTCGACGCCGGCCAGTGCAACGACAGCTACTCGCTCGCGGTCATCGCCCTCAAGCTCAAGGAGGTCTTCGGGCTGAAGGACATCAACGAGCTGCCGCTCTCCTTCGACATCGGCTGGTACGAGCAGAAGGCGGTCGCGGTGCTGCTCGCGCTGCTGCACCTGGGCGTCAAGAACATCCGCCTCGGGCCCACGCTGCCGGCGTTCCTGTCGCCGAACGTGGCCAAGGTGCTCGTCGAGAAGTTCGATATCAAGCCGATCACGACCGTCAAGGAGGACGTGCAGGCGATGATGGCCGGTGCCTAGTCGCTAGGTGAGGCGGGACGGTTGGCGGGCCGGGCGGTTTCGACCGTCCGGCCCGTTCTTTCTGTGCGGCCGAGCAAGAGCCGCCATTTCGGTCACCCCGCGCGTAGCTTCCCGCGGAACGCGGGAAGCGGAGTCGAGGGGCTGCAACGAAACCGAGCAGGCCTTCGACTCCGCAGCCGACGCAAGTGTCGGCAGCTACGCTCAGCGAGCAAGGGCGTGAGCGCTCGCGCACAGCGCCAGCGCCTCGCGGATCGACTGAGGGTAGGCGGGAGGGGATGACGCTTGGGCTCTACCCCTCAAGTACGAACAACAAGGCAAAGCAGACGCACCAGACGATGAAGTAGGCGCGGTTCTGCTTGAGCACGGTGGCGCGCTTGTACAGATAGACCGGCACCAGCCAGGCGGCCCCCATCTTCTTGGTGTCATGGCCGGCGGCCCTGAGCCGGCGTTCATCGATCAGGGACAGCACGATGTTCAGCGCCAAGGTGACCCACCAGAAGCTGTCGAGGGAACGCTGAGACAGCCCTGCTAGAAAGCCGGCGAGGAGCTCACCGAGCACAGGCGCGAAAGCCAACCCCCAGACCACGCCGTTGGGTACTGCGGCACCGCTGAGGGGTGGCGGTTCGTGCGCGAGCTCGCTGGCGAAAGGGGTGTTGGCCAGCGGCTGCCAGTCGGTATCTCCCCTGCGCCAGACCAGCGATTCGCGCGTCAGCGCGCCCGACCGGATCATCTCGCGTACCTGGTCGGCGGACATCGGACCCTTGCGGGCGCCGCCTTGCTCGACATACCAGGTGTCAGCCGTGCCGGAAGTAGGCCGCGCGTCATGAGCGGAAGCCGGGAGGACGGGATTGGAGTCGGAAGGATGCATGACAGAGTCTCCTGCATGGTGAGGAAACGCGGAGTTTTTGTATTCGGCACACCACGGGGCCAAGGAAAGGTGATGCGCGCGCCCGGCTTTCTGGGCACGAGGTTGGGCGACGCAGCGGCGCGCAGCGCGTGAGGCGGGCTTCGAGTTGGCTTTGGCAGGAGAGCTTCACGACCGGCCCTTGGGCGCGATCCGCGCCCGCCGAAGGTGCCAACCGCTCGCCTGACCTTGTCGATGCCCGCGCAGACGCGTCCGTTGAACACCGGCTCCTTGAGCGTGTGAGCGGTGGGCAAAGCCTTTGAGCTGCGGCTTGTTGGAAGGCCGAGGACGGCAGGCGTGTCACCACCGCCCTCTCGACGGAGAGGTTCCCGCGGCCTCCATCGCGAGACTGAGCAGCCGCTCGCAATCGCCACGGGGTGGGCCCGCGGATCCAGGGGGGCAGGCCGTTCTCCGAAAGCTGCTCCTTGACGGCGCGTGCCGTCTCGGGCGCGGTGCGAGCCCGGAGAACGATGGCGGCGCAGCCTCCGACGAACCGGAAGGGGTCGTTTCGGATGCCAGCGGTCACGCCCTGCACGTCGCTCGAGGCCATGCGCAGGGTCTAGCACCGCGATGCGACGTCAAAGGTCGCACCGGGAGAGGGGCCTGCTCCCCGGGTCACGAGGCGGCGCAGTCGATATGAGCCTCGCGGTGGCCCGGGTCACGGGGCAACGCAAGCGATTGAGCCTCGCGGTGACCCGGGTCACGGGGCAACGCAATCGATTGAGCCTCGCGGTGACCCGGGTCACGGGGCAACGCAATCGATTGAGCCTCGCGGTGACCCGGGTCACGGGGCAACGCAAGCGATTGAGCCTCGCGGTGACCCGGGTCACGGGGCAGCGCAATCGATTGACCCTCGGGGTGACCCGGGTCACGGGGCGGCGCAATCGATTGACCCTCGGGGTGACCCGGGT
>JBMNNX010000098.1:0-21566 GCA_050942745.1 Myxococcales bacterium | reverse complement strand
AGCGCCACTCAAGCCACTGCTGCCGCTCGTCGTCGCAGCGGACCTTCTTGCCGCCGCAGTCCCGATGATCTGGGGCGCGGACCTGGAGCTCTATCGACTGCGCAGCCCAGTCGGCGAGAGGATCCTTGCAAGCGGGCGCGGCGAGGCGCGCTTCTTTCGCGACGACTTCGCCTTGCGCCAAGTCGCTCCACCGAGCAGGGATGCCCACGAGCTCCGGCAACGGCGGGCCTGGGAGGTGTTGACGCTCCGAAGCAACCTCGCGACGGTCCTGGGCATGGAGGAGGTGGGGGGATATGGGGCGGTCGAGCTCGAGCGGACGATGTCGGTTGTCAAGAGCCTGCGCGCAATGCCATCGAGGTTGATGCAGGTTTTCGCTGCCCGGCACGTCATCACCATCGATGGCGCCCCGATCACTCACGATCCACGCATCGAGAAGGTTGGCGATTGGCCGGCGCTGCGAGCCTCGCTCTTCGAGAATCGGGCCTGGTTGCCCAAGCTGAGCACAGTTGCACGCGTGGACGGTATCGGCACGTCCGAGCAGGCGCTCGAGAGGCTGCGCGACCCGACAGTCGACTTGAGGGAAGTTGCGATCGTGGAGGGCGTCGAGTCTCTTTCGCTGGCGAAGGCAGAGTTGAAGGAGGTCCGCTTCTCACCTCACCGCGCGAAGGCGCAGGTCATCGCGAAGGCCCCCGGCACGTTTGTCGTGTTTTCGAGTGCCAACTATCCTGGCTGGAGCGCATTCGTCGACGGCAGAAGGCAGCCGCTGTGGAGCGCCAACGGGCTGGGGATGGGAGTCGTCGTGCCGGAGGGCGTGCACGAGGTCGAGTTCGCCTTTTCTGACCGCATGCTCGGCTGGGGACTTGGATGCAGCCTTCTCGGGGCCGCGGTGTCGCTCGCGCTGGTCGTCGGCACAAGTCGCCGTCGGCGTCGAGGCTGTTGCGCCTCGTGAGGAGCCAAGGCGAGGGCGCAAACGAAAGCGGGCGCTGAGCCCCGTGTCGACGTGCGCACCAAGTGTTGCCCGCAGTTGCCCTGAAGGTCACATCGCCCAGAAGATTCGCGCACTTGCGCAGCGGGGAGTATCAGCTCATGGGGCGCGAGCGAGCGAGTGCCACATTGGGCGTGCTGGCATGGGCCTGCGCCTGCTACACCGTCGGGGAACGAGCTCCACTTCGTCTCCAGGAGGCCGGCAGGCAGGATGGAACCGGGTGTCAAGGGTCACGCCGAGGCGTCGGTCGAAAGTTTTGCGTCCGAAAGAGCGCATGCTAGGCTCACTCAGGCTTGCGCCGAGCCCCGTCGCGGCGCACTACCCGCGGGGCCAAAGATGCGCTGGAGGTTCGACTAGATGGCCAAGGCAAAACTCGCACTGGGCCTAGACATCGGCTCGAGCGCGGTGAAGATGATTCAGCTTAAGGAGGTCAAGCGCCGCGGCGCGACTGTCTTCCAGCTTCAGTCGTTCGGGACCAAGCCGCTGCCGCCGGAGGCCATCGTCGACGGCGCGCTGATGAACTCGACGGCTATCGTGCAGGCCATCCAGGAGCTCATCGCCGAGCTGCGCATCAAGCACAAGGAGGCGGCGATCGGCGTCTCGGGCCACTCGGTCATCATCAAGAAGATCAGCCTGCCGCGGATGAGCCAGGAAGAGCTCGACGAGTCGATCCAGTGGGAGGCCGAGCAATACATCCCCTTCGACGTCAAGGACGTCAACATCGACACCTTCCCGCTTGAATCGGGGAACGATCAGACTGGCCAGATGGATGTCCTACTTGTCGCCGCCAAGAAGGACATGATCAACGACTACACCTCTGTGGTCGCCGAAGCGGGGCTGCAGCCGGTGGTGGTCGATGTGGACGCCTTCGCCGTACAAAACTGCTTCGAGTCGAACTACGACGTGCCGGGCGGCGAGACGGTCGTGCTGATCAACGCCGGTGCCTCGGTGGTGAACATCAACATCATCGCCAATGGCGTGACCACATTCACTCGCGACGTGACTATCGGAGGCAACCAGTTCACCGAGGAGATCCAGAAACAGCTCAACGTCTCGTACGACGAAGCCGAAGCGCTTAAGATAGGCGGAAACCGCGCCGACGCGGATTCGGTGGTGCCGCAGGAGGTTGAGCGGGTGCTCAGCTCGGTGGCGGAGCAGACCGCGGGCGAGATCCAGCGGTCGCTCGACTTCTACGCCTCGACCGCCGCCGACAGTCACATCGCCAAGGTCTTCCTCTCTGGAGGCACGGCCAAGATCCCCGCGCTCTTCAAGACCATCGAGCAGCGCGTGGGAGTCCCCGTCGAGATCCTCAATCCCTTCAAGAATATCGAGATCGACAACCGAAAGTTCGATCCGGCGTACATCATGGAGATGGCCCCCATGGCCGCCGTGGCCGTTGGGCTTGGGCTTCGCCGACCCGGAGACAAGTAGGCACTAGGGAAGCGTCGCCTTCGAAGGGGCTAGCATGATTAGAATCAATCTCCTACCTATCCGGGCCGTAAAGAAGCAGGAGCTCGGCCGAAAGCAGCTCATTCTCTTTGCGCTCGTGCTGATTGGCGCCGGCATCGCCAACTACTATTGGTACGACAAGAAGAACGACGAGAAGGAGCGCCTCGTCGCTCAGGTGGCGGCCGTCAAGAAGGAAATCGCCGAGCTCGATCGGATTATCGGCGAGGTAAAGAATATCGCCAAAGAGAAGCAGAGCCTGGAGGAGAAGCTGAAGGTGCTCGAGACGCTCAAGCGCGGGCGGACCGGGCCGGTCAAGATGCTCGACGCCTTGGCGACGGCAACTCCAAAGAACGTATGGCTCAGGAAATTCGACGAGAAGTCTGGCAGCTTGGCGATCGAGGGCAGCGCGCTCTCCAACGACGATCTTGCCGAGTACATGAAGGCGCTCGCCAACGTGGTCTGGACGCCCAAGGGCATGGGCCGCCTCGTCGAGAGCAGGCGCGGAGCCACCGAAAGCCGGGTTGAGCTGACGCTTTCGGGAGAAATCAACGAGTTCGCCCTATCGCAGGTGAAGCCATTCTTCAGCGACATCACGCTGAAGCAGGCGTCGCAAAAAAGCGCCGGCGAGACGAAGGTCGTTGATTTCTCGCTCAGCCTGAAGGCCGACTACGCGATTTGACAGGATGAGGCGATGAACAAGCTTATCGAACGCATCGTCAAGGTACCGCTCGGCACGAAGGTGGCGGTTGTCGGCCTGTCGGTCGCGCTCTTGACCGGTGCCAATTGGTACTTCGTTATCGACGGAATTGAGCAAACGATCGCGAGGAACCGCTCGCAGTACGCGAAGCTCGAGAAGGACCTCGTTGACAAGAAGGTGATTGCCGACAACCTGAACCAGTTCCGCCGTGACAAAGAAGTCCTCGAGCGGCGGCTCGCCGAGGCGCTCACTGAGCTGCCCGTGTCGCGCGATATCGACGAGCTACTTCGACAACTCAACGACGTTGGAAAGAAGAGCGGCCTGGAGATCGTCAGCCTTCAACCTAAGGCCGAGACCGTCCAGAACTTCTACGCCTCGATTCCAATCAATATGAAGGTGTCGGGCTCCTTCCACGAGATCGCGGTCTTCTTCGAGAGCGTCTCCAAGCTGCGGCGCATCGTGAACGTGAGCAACCTTTCGTTCTCAAGTCCCCAGCGGAAGAATGAAAAAGTGGTTTTGAGCGCTTCTTACCTGGCGACCACGTTCCGCTTCGTGGAAAAGGGCGCCGCGGCACAGTCAACCGAAAAGAAGAAGAAGCGCTGAAGGGCAGATTGTCTATGGGGTCTAGAATGGGCTCGAGGCTTATCGTAGCCACATTGACCGCAACTCTCCTTGCTGCCTGTGGCGACGCACCCAGCAAGCCGGTTGCGAAGCCGAAGAAAACCGCCGCCGCGAAGGAAGCGGCAAAACCCGAGCTGGCGAGCAGCGCGGCTGAGGCCGAGCAGGCGCCACTATACGAATACGCCTACTCGCCCATCGGCAAGCGCGACCCGTTTCGCTCCGTCCTCGACGACGAGCAGGCCAAGCCGCAGCTCGCGGCCGGGGTACGCGACTGCGGTCCTTTGTGCAAGTGGGACCTCGAGCAGTTCAAGCTCGTTGCGGTGATCAGCGGCATGTCGAACCCCTTGGCGATGGTCGAGGACCCGAGCGGTCGCGGCTACGTCGTGCGCCGCGGAACTTTCATCGGCAAGCGCAACGGCAAGGTTTCTCAGATTCGCTCGGGTGAAGTGATCGTAACCGAGGTTTTCAAAGATCAGATGGGCAAGCCGCACCTCAACCAGATCGTCATTCAGTTGCCGAAGGACGAGAAGGGCAAGAAGGGGGCCGAGGACATCGACCTTCTTGGCGCCGAGGTGATGCAGTGAGTCGAGTTCGATGGCCAGGCGCCCGCTGGTCCGCATCGAGAGCTACGGTTGAAGGAGAGCCTGCAATGAAGAATCGCCTCTGGCTGGCCGGGTTGGTCGTTGCCCTGGCGCTCACCCCTGGCGCGGCGTCGGCTGCCGACCTCAACGTCGTCAAGTCGATCGATGTCGCGGGGCAGGGCGGGGAGGCTAAGGTGACCTTGTTTGGAAGCAGGGCGCCGACCTTCACTGTCTTCAAGCTCTCCGAGCCCTCGCGCGTGGTCGTCGACATCGCTGGCGCAGACGTGAGCGCGGTGCGCGGGCCTCGCGATGGAGTCGGACCGGTCTCTGGTGTCACCGTCTCCCAGTTCTCGGACGAGCAGGCGACGGTGGGAAGGCTGGTCGTCGCGCTTGCGGAAGGGGCGCGGTACGACGTGCAGGCGCAAGGTGACAAGCTGGTTGTTTCGGTCGCCGAAGACTCTGCGGCAGCCGCTTCTTCCGAGGCCATGGATGCCGAGCCCGCGTCGCAGTCGCCGGCAGCACCCGGCCCGAGCGAGCAGCAGGCAGCGGCGCCGTCGAACGACCCGGATATCGTCGTCTCGCGAACCGATTCCCGGGAGGTCGCCAACCCCGGAACGCAGGTGCGGGCGGTGCGTTTTGCGAGCTCCGGCCGGTCGTTCAGCGTTGGGCTGTTCACCGACGGCGAGGTCGGCACTTTTGACCTCATCGAGCTTCGCGACCCGCCGCGGCTCGCGCTCGATCTCTATGGTTTCAAGCGGGCGACCCGCGCGAAGAGCGCGGGGGGCTCGGCTCCGGTCAAGGAGGTTCGATTCGGCAAGCACGCAGACAAGATTCGAGTGGTGATCGACGCGCGCGGCGATTCGATGCCCCAGTACTCGGTCGAGCGTACCTCGAAGGGCCTTCGCGTGCTGATGGAGTCGCAGGCGCTCGCGGAAGCAAAGCCGGCGGCGAGGCAGCGTAAATCGAAGCCGGCTGCGGCCAAGGCCACCATCAAGGACGTGGCTTTCAACGGCGACCAGCAGCGCGGACGTATCGTCGTCAGCGTCGGCAAGGGCGCCGAGTATCGGGTTACGCGCCCCGATCCACGGACCGCTATCCTCACTATCGAGAACGCCGCGCTGCCCACGCGCCTCGAGCGCAGCCTCGACACTTCTGCCTTCGGCGGCCCGGTCAAGATGGTGAGCTCGTTTAGCGCCCCGGGCGAGGCGGGTCGGGTGCAGATCGTCGCCACGCTCGAAGGGGCAGCCGACGACGCGGTCTCTGTCGAGCCCTCGGGTGCGCTGGTTTGGGAGATCAAGGCGGAGGGTGCCGTGGCGTCGGCGGGCTCCGAGATGCTGCTCGACGGGCAGAAGATTCAGCTCGTCGAGGAATCGGCCGTCTCCTCTCCGCGCGCTGGCGCGTTTTCGTCCGAGCCGGTGCAGTACAGCTCGACCGCGTCGGCGCGCCGCAAGTACACCGGCCGCCGGGTCTCCTTCGAGTTCAAGGAGATTGACATCCACAACCTGCTGCGAATCATCGCCGAGGTCTCGAAGCGCAACGTGATCGTCGCCGACAACGTCTCCGGCAGGGTGACCATCAAGCTGCGCAACGTGCCCTGGGACCAGGCGCTCGATCTCATCCTCAAGTCGAAGGGCCTGGACAAAGAGGAGATCGGCAACATCATCCGCATCGCGCCGATGAAGGAGCTCGAGGAGGAGCGCAAGCTCGCCGCCGAGCGCAAGAAGTTGGCGGAGAAGCTCGAGCCGCTCAAGGTGCGGCTGATCCCGGTCAACTACGCGACTGCGACTGAGATCTCCTCGAAGGTGAGCGGGCTGCTCTCCGAGCGCGGCAGCATCACGGTCGATACGCGAACCAACGTCATCATCGTCAAGGACACGCTCGAGGCCCTGGCTCGAGCCGAGGGCTTGGTGCGCCGGCTCGATACGCAGACGCCGCAGGTGCTCATCGAGAGCCGTATCGTCGAAGCCACAACGACCTTCTCGCGCGACTTCGGCATCCAGTGGGGCGGTAACGTCTCGTTCGGTCCGACCACCGGCAATCCGACGGGCCTCATGTTCCCTAGCATCGTGCGCGTCGCCGGCGCGGCAGGGAACGAAGGGACGCTGGGGACTGCCGACACGCCGAACTACGCCGTCAACATGCCCGCGCCCATCGGTGCCGGCTCCGGCGGTGGCGTCGGCTTCATCTTCGGTTCGGCGGGCGGCGCGGTCGCGCTGAACCTGCGCCTCTCGGCGATGGAGAGCGCCGGTCAGATCAAGACCATCAGCGCCCCCAAGGTGACGACTCTCGACAACTCTGCCGCGAGCATCAGCCAGGGCGTTTCGATTCCGTTCAGCCAGGTGTCGGCGGCAGGCGTTAACACCGCGTTCGTCGAAGCGAGGCTCCAGCTCGACGTCACCCCGCACGTGACGGCGGACGGGAGCGTCCTCCTGGACATCGTCGCGAGTAACAACCAGCCCGACCCGGGCAACTCGGGCGCAAACGGCCAGCCTTCGATCAGCAAGAAGGAAGCAAAGACCCAGGTGCTCGTGAAGGATGGCGACACGACTGTCATCGGCGGCATCTACACCCGCTCGCAGGCGCTCAGCGAGGCGGCGGTGCCGGTGTTGGCGCGCATCCCGGTGCTCGGCTGGCTCTTCAAGCACAATCGCGAGACCGACAACCGGTCCGAGCTGCTCATCTTCATCACGCCTCGCATCATTAACCGCAACCAGATCGTCGCCGCCGGCGAGATGACCCCGTAAGGCATGAGCAAGCGATGGAGGAGAGGAATCCCATGAAGCTTTCGAAACTGCTCCTGGTCCCCGCTGTTGCGCTGGGGCTCTGCTCGGCCTCGTGCGTGACCGACTCCGTCAGCATTCAGATCACGCAGGCGATCGCCGGCGCGATCGACTCCAGCTGCGCGTTGACGGCTGGCGGGAACACGCAACTAGTCCGGGGCGCCGTGGACCTCAGGTACAAGTCCGAGAATCCGGGCTATTGGCTCGCGCTTCGCGTCGTGAGCAACATGGAGGCGACGGAGCTTACGGGCGGCGGCTCGAACTATAACCCGGGTTCTCGAAACGACTTCAACGTGCGAAAGGTCACGTTCCATTACACCGGGGACGGCGTCCCGGAGATGACGGACGAAATGACCCTCTCCGGAACTATTCCGCCGCAGTCGGAGGCTGACTTCGCCTTCAACATTCTCAGCGAAAGGGTGCGCGACAGCCTCGGCTCGATCGCGACACCCGAGGGCCGCGAGGTTATTGTCGAAATCAAGCTCTCGGGAGAGTTCGCCCACGGTGCCGAATACGAGACGGCTCCGTTTGCGTTCCCGCTGGTCGTGAGCTCGAATGTGCGCTACGAGTGCACCGATGCGCAGGAGGAGGTCGCTAGGGGGTTGGCGCTTCCTCCATGCATGAACTGGGGTCAGGACGGCATCGTATACGAGTGCGTGTGCAGGGTCGATCTGCCCGATTGCCCGGAGGGCAAGTCTCGCAACCCCAAGACTTGCGTCTGTGAGTAGGTGCTTTCGACGGTATGCAGCGAGCGGCCGACCCGACCTTCGTCGGGTCGGCCGTTTTGTAAGGAGCGGGCTCTGCGTTGAATGCCCGCCCCTTGACTTTCACCGGGCCCTCGGGCTACCTACTGTCGCCCGCCAGCAGCCGTAAGCCCAGAGGGTTCAAGGGATTTTCAGCGAGGAGCGCATGTCCTTTCGCACGCATCTGGAGCAGGTCCTCAATCAGGTCGAGGGCTCGGTCGCCTGCAGCGTCATGGGCTTTGATGGCATGGCTATCGACACACAGCAGGCGAAGGAGCTGGAAGGGCTCGACCTGTCGGCCATGCTCATCGAGTACGGAAGCATCCTTTCCAAGCTGAAGGATGCCGCGTCCTCGTTGCAAGCGGGCGACATCAGCGAGATCTCCATCAACACCGAGCGGTTGATCACCATCGCCCGGATGTTGACCCCGGAGTACTACCTGGTGCTCGCTATCACTCCCGACGGGAACTACGGCAAGGGTCGCTACGCGCTTCGGATTGCGGCGCCCAAGGTCAAGGCCGAGCTGGAGTAGCGCGCCCTTCGAGAGACGTTCAAACAAAGCCAATCACACTCAGCAGACGGCTCGCCTGGCGGGCCGTTGCACGATCAAGGAGTCGGACCAATGGCCGAGATGATTGACACCAGCGAGTTTCGCAACGGTCTGAAGATCGAGATCGACGGCGAGCCTTTCGAGATCACCTACTTTCAGCACGTCAAGCCCGGCAAGGGTTCGGCGTTCGTGCGGACCAAGATCAAGAGCCTGACTACAGGCCGGACGCTCGAGCCGACGTTCCGCTCCGGCGACAAGGTCGCCAAGGCCGATGTTGAAGAGCGCGAGATGCAGTACCTCTACGAGCAGGGCGGCGAGTACCACTTCATGGACGCCAAGAGCTACGAGCAGACCTACCTGAGCAAGGAGCAGCTCGGCTCGGCCGTCAATTACCTCAAAGAAGGCATCAACGCCTACATCCTGTTCTTCAAGGGCCAGCCTATCGGTGTGAGCTTGCCCAACGCGGTCGACCTCAAGGTCGTCAAGTGCGATCCGGGCATGAAGGGCGACACCGTCACCGGCGCTCAGAAGCCGGCCACGCTCGAGAGCGGCTACGTGGTGAACGTGCCGCTGTTCATCAACGAGGGCGACGTCCTGCGCATCGATACGCGCACCGGCGAGTACCTCACCCGAGTCAATGCCTGAGCCGTAGGGCCAAGCTCAGGTCTGCTTCCGCTATCCGCAGCCAGGCACCGGGCGCCCCAAGATGCCTCGGCGGCTATCGGCGGGGGCATCCGCCGTGGGCGAGCAGGCCGCCGCGCCCCCGAGCTCTGTTTCGTATTGAAAGGCGCTCTCGCGAGCGGTCGGATTCAGCGGCGAGGCGCCGGAGGGTTCCTTCGAGGGTAAGCTCGGGAGGCGTTTCACGACTTTTCGACTCCTCGGTCCGCGCTGGTCGCCGCGACGCTCGGCGCGACGGGAGCGCGCCACATCGCTCGAATAGGACCGCAGGCAGTCCGGGCCCGCGGTCCTCGCGCCTTGGTGTGCGCCAACCGGGTCTGGATAACGCACGGTCGTGATACGGCACTCGTGCGCTGCTGGGTGTCGTCGCAAGACCGCCGGCGACGCCCTTCGCGAGTGCCTAAGTGCCCGCCCATGCGTGGCTTTTTGGGCTGAGCGCGATTCTTGACTGAGCTGTCCTACTTTCGATACGCTGAACCCCCGCGCCAAGAGAGAGAGCAGGCTCCCGGACACTTCCTCGCGGCGATGGCGAGTCCGCAGTCGGCCCGTGTGGACGATGCGGTCACAAGCGAGCGGCCAGAACCGTGGCAATTGACAAGAACAAGATCATCGAGGCCGCGACCAAGTACGTCCAGAAGGGGCAGTACGACAAAGCCATCAAGGAGTACAACAAGCTCCTTGATGCCGATCCTCGGGACGCGCGCATCCAGCAGAAGCTCGGCGAGCTCTATCAGAAAAAGGGCGAAAATGGCCTTGCCGCCGACTGCTTCTTGAAGGTCGCTGAGAGCTACTCGGCCGACGGCTTCTTTCTCAAGGCCGTCGCGGTCTACAAGCAGGTTCTCAAGCTCAACCCGAAGCTCATCGACGTCAACCTCAAGCTCGCGGAGCTCCACCAGCAGCTCGGGCTGATGAGCGACGCGATGGCGCAGTACCAGCTCGTCGTCGAGCACTACGACAAGGTCGGCGATGCGCGCGCGAGCCTGGACACGCTGCGCAAGATGGTCGATCTCGACCCGGACAGCATTGCCAGCCGCATCAAGCTCGCCGAGCTGTATGCGCGCGAGGCGATGAACCCCGAGGCGATCGCCGAGTTCCAGCACGCCGCCGAGTACCTCAAGCGCAACAACCGCGTCGACGACTACATCAAGGTCGCCGAGCGCCTCGTGTTCCTCGACCCGGGCAACATTGACCTGACCCGGGAGCTGGCGGCCATCTACTTGGCGAAGCAGGACACCAAGCGCGCTCTCGCAAAGCTGCAGCTCTGCTTCAAGGCCGATCCGAAGGACGTCGAGACGCTGCACATGCTCGCGCAGGCGTTCAAGGAGCTCGGCCAGGTCTCCAAGACGGTCTCGGTCTACAAAGAGCTCGCCCGCATCTACGACGAGCAGGACAACATCGAGGAAGAGCGCGACGTCTGGCGAAAGATCTCCGAGCTGGCGCCCGATGACCCGCACGCGCGGGCACGATTGGCGCCTGCGCAGCCTGCCCAGGCGCCGGCTCCTGCGGCCGCCCCGGCGGCGGCTCCCGGCGCCCGAGGCGCGTCCGCGCCGCTTTCCGCCGGTGCGCACGAGCAAATCTCCAAGCTGCTCACCGAGACCGACGTCTACGTCAAGTACGGCCTGCACGAGAAGGCGATCGAGCACCTCAAGAAGGTGTTCGTCATCGACCCCAATTCGGTCGACGCCCACGAGAAGGCGGTCACTCTCTATACCGCGACGGGCAACCGCGCCGCGGCCCTCGAGAGCCTGGTCACGGCCATTCGCTTGTCCATCGGCAAGAACGACCTCGACCGCGCTCGCGAGAACCTCCAGACCCTCTGCGAGAAGGACCCGACCCACGCGGAGATCCCCGGCTTCCTCGAGGTGGTCGGAGGCCTCGCGCCTATCGAAGAGGTCGCAGAGATCGAGGAGGACGCAATTCTCGTCGAGGCGGCAGACGAAGAGATTGAGGTCGCTTCGGAGCCGCCTCAGGTCGACCTGTCGTTCGACGGCGATGGGGTCATCGTCGAGGCCGACGGCGACGACGACTCCTTCATCTTGGCCGCGCCCAACGACGACGACGCGGCGCTCGAAGCGGCGGCCCAGGCGCTGGGCGAAGATGAGGTCATCGCCGAGGCTGTCGACGAGGACGAGCTTATCGCCGAGCCGCCGCCTGACGACGATCTAGCGATCAGTGTCGCGGCCGAGCAGAACGACGAGTTGGTCGAAGCCGCCGACGACTTCGAGGACTTCGTCGAGCCGCCTCCGGACGCGCCGTTCGACGGCCAGCCCATCGCCGACGCCGCAGACGCTCAGTACGACCAGCCTTTCGACCCGGAAGGCGTCGGCTACCAAGCCTTCGAGGGCGACGAAGATTTCGATTCGCACGAGGAGGCGACCAGGGTCGCCTATCTTCCTGCGGTGCTGGCCGCGCAAGGCGAGGCTGCCGCCTCCCTGTCGGCGGGGCCGCCGGCCGAGTGGCCCCACGAAGAGGGGAACGAGGAGGTCACAGCGGTCCTTCCCACGCTCGACCCCCATTCGGCCCCCGCGGAGTCGCTGGCGGAGCCCGTCGCGGACGAGTTCTCGGAGCTCACGGAAGTACCCGCTGATTTCGTCTACGAGCCCCAGGAGGACGAGTTCGCCGAGCCGGTTGCCGACGAGTTTGGCGCGGCGGCCGCCGAAGGGCCGGTCGCGGACGAGTTTGCCGAGCCCGTCGTCGAAGAGCCGGTCGTCGACGAGTTTGCCGAGCCCGCCGTCGAAGAGCCGGTCGTCGACGAGTTTGCCGAGCCCGCCGTCGAAGAGCCGGTCGTCGACGACTTTGCCGAGCCAGTCGCCGAGGAGCCCGCTGCCGACGAGTCGGCGGAAGCGGTGTCCGAGGACTTCGCCGAGCCTGTCGTCGAAGAACCGATCGCCGACGATTTCGCCGAGCCAGTGGCTGACGACTTCGCCGAGACGGAGGCCCAGACCTCCGTGGTGAGCTTGGAATGGTTGTACGCAGCGCCGGCCGACGGCGCTCCGGCCGCCGACGCCGCCGACGAGCCTGCCGATGGTGTCGGCACTAAGCTGCCTCCGGAAGAGTTCGCCGCTCAGCCTGAGCCGCCCGCGGATGAGCCAGTGGCGCCTGAGGACCAGGAGGCGGCGGCCGACCCCGCGGAGCCTGCGCAGGAGGCGGCGCAAGAGTCGTCCGGGCCCGAGGCGGACGGCGCCGCCAGCGAGGAAGGCGAAGAGGAGCCTGCCGGTGACGAGCTGGACGAGGCGGCCTTCTTCGTCGAGCAAGGCGAGTTGGAGGAGGCCCGCGACATCCTCGAGACCGTCCTCATCGCCTTCCCCAATTCCAAGCGCGCCCAAGAGCTGATGGCGCGCCTCGAGGCGAAGGAGCGCGGCGAAGAGGAGCCCGCGCCCGAGTCTGCCGCCGCGGCGCCCGAGCCCGCCCCCGCGGCCGAGGCCTCGCTTCCGGACATCGCGTTCGACCTTGCCAACGAGCTCGCCAAGGAGGACTTCGGCGACTTTGGCGACGAGAGCGTCTCCGAAGACTTCCAATACTCGGTCGAGGACGTCTTCAACGAGTTCAAGAAGGGCGTCAAGAAGATCGTCCGTCCCGAGGACGTCGACACGCACTACGACCTCGGCATCGCCTACAAGGAGATGGGCCTCATCGACGACGCCATCGGCGAGTTCGAGCAGGCGCTCAGCGCCGCGGCCGGCAAGAAGAAGGAAGTCGAGTGCTACACGATGATCGGCCTCTGCCGCGCCGAGCGCGAGGAGCACGCGGCGGCCGTCGAGGCCTTCGTCAAGGGCGTGAAATCCGCCGCGATTACCCCTGACGCCGCCAAGGCCCTGCACTACGAAATCGGGACGACGCTCGAGAAGATGGGCGAGCTGCGACGGGCGCTCAAGCACCTGTCGGCCGTGGAGAAGGTCGACTCGAGCTACCGCGAAGTGAAGAGCGTGCTCGCGCGGCTGCGGGCCCAGGTATCGGCCGAGCCTGATCCCAGCGAGACCACCGACCCGGGCGTCAGGCCCAAGAACGGCGTATCGAGCAGCGCGACGGCGAGCCCGGCGCCGCTAGGCCGGCAGACGACCGCCAAGCCTGCGCCATTAGGTCGGCAGGCGACCGGCAACCCCGCGCCAACGGGCAGGCAGGCGACCGCCAAGCCCGCGTCGCCCGATCGGCGGATGAACACCAACAAGCCGCCGGCCGCCGCCAGTGGCGAGAAGGCGGACGGCAAACCAGCACCGGCCAAGAAGAGCCGAAACATCGGGTACGTATGACAGCCGTGAGGACTTGGTCTCCATGACGTATCTCGAATACTTCGAGCTCTCGCAGGAGCCGTTCTCGAACGCGCCGGTCAGCCGGTTCTACTACAACAGCGTCCAGCACGCGCAGGCGCTGACCCGGTTGATGCACGCGGTCTCGTACATGAAGGGCTTGGCGATCCTCGTCGGCGATATCGGCGCGGGCAAGACCACCCTCGCGCGCCGGATGCTCGACTCGCTGCCCGAGCAGGAGTACGAGGCCGCCCTGCTGGTCATCATCCACAGCGGCATCACCGCCAACTGGCTGCTCAAGCGCATCGCGCTACAGATGGGCGTCGAGAGCCCCTCCGAAGAGAAGCTCACGCTGCTCACCCAGCTCTACCAGCGGCTGCTGCAGATCTACGAGCAGGGCAGGAAGGCCGTCGTCCTCATCGACGAGGCCCAGATGCTGCAGACGCGCGAGATAATGGAGGAGTTTCGCGGGCTGCTCAATCTCGAGGTTCCGGAGCGCAAGCTCATCTCCTTCGTATTCTTCGGGCTGCCAGAGATCGAGGAGAACCTCAAGCTCGACCCTCCGCTCGCGCAGCGCGTCTCGCTTCGCTACCGGCTCGAGCCGTTCACGCAGGAGTCGACCGAGGCCTACGTCAAGCACCGGCTGCGCCTGGCGGGCTGCCCGCGCAACCCCTTCGAGCCCGCGGCCATCGAGGTCGTCCATCGCTTCTCGGGCGGCACCCCTCGGGTCATCAACACCATCTGCGACAACGCGCTCTTCGAGGCCTTCATCGCCAAGAAGGAGATAATTGACGGGCCGCTCGTCGAGCGGATCGCCACCGAATTCGGCCTGAGCACTCTGGCCAAAGAGGCCGAGGCCAAGGCGGCGCGCGAGCGCGCAGGCCTCTTCGTCCCACAGAAGAGCTCGCGGCCCAAGGCCGATCTGGACGAGATCGATCGGTACCTCGAGGGGCTCAAGCGGGCCTGAACCCATCGTTGTCAACGTGTCCGCCTACGCCTGGTTCCCATGCGGTGGTGCCGCCGACAGGGCCCGCCGGCGCGCGGTCATCCGCACCTGTCAGGAGGGCGCTGAGGCCGGGATGGCCATGGCGACCGAGTCATGAAGCGTAACCTCGGGCGGACCATGGTGCTGCTGGCGGTGGGCCTGGTCGCACTCCTGGTCGCCCTGCTGCAGACCGACTACGCCGGCGAGCAGGTCTGCGGCCTGGCGCGCAAGCGCCTCCCGAAGCTGCTCGGGATGGAGGTCGCCCTCGGCGGCTGCAGCCTCGATCCGCTGCGCGGCGGCGTCGAAGTCGTCGGCTTCAGCGTGCGCGAGCCGGGCGCGGTCGAGCCCTTGCTCGCTGCCGACAGGCTCCTCGTGCGCCTCAGGGCCATCGACGTCGTGACGGGCAGGGTGCGGCTCGACAGGGTCGAGGCCGATCGCCCGCGCGTCAGCCTCGACCTGACCACGCTCGGCAGCGGGTCGGAGGACGAGGCGGATGAGTGCTTCTTGCGTCCGCTCGAGAAGATCGAGATCGACGCCCTCGCCGTGGTCGGCGCGCAGCTCAAGCTGCGCGGGCCCGACGGACGCTCGCTTCGGGTCGACGACCTTGACGCCGACGCACGGCTTGCCTCGAAGGCATATTCGGTCCGGGTCTCGGTGCCACGCGGCGAGGTGGTCTCGGCGGGCATGCACGTGCCGGTCTCCCGCGTGCGTTTGGCCGCTTCGCTCGACCTCGACGACGAGAAGGTCACGGTCGGGCACCTCGAGGCGGCCGCGGGCGATCTGTCTGTGTTCCTGCGCGGGGACATCGAGACGCTCTGCGCCCCCAGGCCCAATCTCGAGGTCTCGCTCTACGCGCCGCTCGATCTGATCTCGGGCGTGCTCGGCGAGGAAGCGCCTCGGCTCAGCGGCAGCGCGGCCGTCGTGCTGCGGGTCGAGGGCAGCTTCGAGGAGCCCGCGCTCGAGGGCGAGGTCACCCTGTCGCGCGCGCGGGTCGATGAGTTCGAAATCGGCGACGCCTACCTCGAGGCGAGGCTCGAGCGCGACCACGTGGTCATCGACAGGCTCGACGTGGGGATCGGCGAGAAGACCGCCCGAGCGCGCGGGCGGATCGGTCTGACCAAGGGCTTCCCGCTAAACGCGGTCGTCGACTTCGAAGAGGTCGAGTTCGCGCGCATCCTCGACAAGCTGAGCCTCCACCACGCTTGGGTCAACTTCAAGGCGACCGGCCGCGCCGAGGTCGAGGGGCAGATCGTGCCGTTTCACCTCGCGGGGCCGGCGACGGTCGACGTGCGCGACTTCCGCGTCCACGATCGCGGCTGGGACCGGCCGAACCCCGAGACCGTGCTGCAGTTCGACGCGGCGCACGTCACGCTGCAGACCGACTTCAACCCCGAGCGCGCTCGCCTGGGCAACGGCCGGGTGAGGACGGAGCGCTCGGACCTCGACGCCGACGCCTCGCTCTACTTCAGCGAGGAGCGCGGGCTCGACATCGACGTCGGCATCAACCAGCTCGACCTCGCGGACCTCGGCCACATCCTCGAGATCCCGTGGGCCGGGCGGGTCTCGGGGACCGCCAAGCTGAAGGGCCCATACGCCGACATCGCCATCGACGGCGCGATCAAGGGACAGGAGTTCGAGTTCCACAAGCTCAAGCTGGGCAGCGTCGATGCGCTCGTGCGCTTCTCGGACCTCGTGCTCGCTTTCCCGACCATCAACGCGCACAAGGGCCGCTCGAACTTCTGGGTCGAGGGCGAGCTCGACTTTCGCGACGAGCAGGGGCCCATGGGGCGGGGCAGGGGAACCTTCGAGAACGCGCGCCTGAGCGACCTCGTTGATGCCATCGGCGACGAGCACTGGATCTTCGACCTGCTGCGCGACCGCGCCGAGGCGCGCATCAGCGGCCAGGCCTCGGTGAGCGGCTTCTTGATGAAGCCCTACGCGCTCATCGACGTGAGCCTGTTCGACACCACGTACTTCGAGCGCAAGCTCGGCTCGGGCGCGCTCGCGTTCCGCGCGCAGGACGGCCAGATCGTCGCCATCGACCAACTCGAGCTCGAGGGGCCGTGCGGCAAGCTCTCCTTCAGCGGGCAGGTCGACCTCGACCGCGGCCTCGACTTCCAGATCGTCGCCCCGGCGCTCTACCTCGACGAGTGGGCCAAGCCCGACGCCGAGTGGCTCGAGGCCGCGGGCAGGGCGACGGTGACCGCCCGGCTCTTCGGCCCGTTCGATCACGTCCAGATGGACGGCTCAGTAGAGGTGGCCGACGCGGCGATCTTTGGCGTCGAGCTCGGCGGGGGCACGCTCGAGCTGGGCCTCGACCGGACGAACCTCTGGCTGCGCGGGCCGCTCGGGACTGACGTGCTCCTCGACGGGCGCATGGTGATAGAGGGCCCGCTCCCCTTCGCCGCGGGCGTCAGCTTGAGCACCGAGAACGTCGGCCACTACCTCCGCAGCGTGCCGGGCTTGAAGGGCTCGCTCGCCGGTGAGCTGCTCGCGACCGGCACCATCGAGCGCTACCGCCAGACGCGCGGTGACATCTGGGTCTCGCGCCTCGATCTCGAGAAAGACGGGCAGAGCTACGTCGCCGCCGCCCCCGTCGAGATCGGCTTCGACAGCGGGGTCGTCGAGCTGAGGAGCCTGCGGCTGCGCGGAAACCACTCGCTCCAGCTCTCGGCGTCGGGCGTCCGCGAGGCCGACGGCAACCTCGACTTCTCGGTCAACGGCTCGTTCGATGGCCGCCTGATCGAGTCGTTCACCCCGTGGGTGGGCCAGGCGGGCGGCCGGGTGCGCGCCAGCGTCAGCATCGCGGGCCCGTCCGACTCGCCGACGATGGTCGGCTCGGCCGAGCTGCGCGGCGGGCGCTTCGTCGTGCCCGATTGGCCGGTGTCCGTGCGCGACCTCGAGGGCAGCATCGAGTTCTCGCAGAACAAGATCTTCCTCAACGACGTCGAGGGCTCGTTCAACAACGGCCGGGCCCTCGTGCGCGGGGAGATCGCCATGAAGAACTTCAGCCCGCAGCGGCTGGAGCTCGGGATGCTGATGGACGGGGTCCAGTTCCGCTATCCGAACGACATCCCATCGACCTTCTCCGGCGAGGTGCGGCTCTACGGGCCCCTCGACAACTTGATCCTCGCGGGGGACGTCGACCTCGTGCGCTTGCGCTATTCGCACGACGTCGATCTCGAGGGCTTCTTGCGCGACTTGCGGCAGAAAGGTGGCGAGGACCGCAGCTTCGAGAAGAAAGAGGAGTTTCTTCGCTACGACCTGGCCGTCCACGTGCTGGGCGACACGCGCATCGACAACAACCTGGTCAAGCTCGCGCTCAACGGCAATCTGCAGGTGGTCGGCACCAACGTCCACATGGGCATCCTCGGGACGCTCACCGGCGAGGAGGGCGGCCGGGGCTTCTTCCGCGGCAACGAGATCTCGCTGACCCGCGTCTCGGTCGACTTTACCGAGCGCGACCGGATCGCCCCGGTCATCGACGTGCACGGCGAGACCCAAGTGCGCGATTACCGGATCTACATCCACGCCTATGGCCCGGCCGGCGATCCCGAGGTCGACCTGACGAGCGAGCCCGAGCTCGCCCGCGCGGACTTGGTCACGCTGCTCACCCTCGGCTTCACCAGCAACGATCCCGGGATGAACACCGCGGGTGCGGGCGCGGGCCTGGTCGGCGAGACGCTCTTCAGCATCGCGGGCCTCGACAAGCAGGTGAAGCGCTTCATCCCCAAGAACACCATCCTGCGGGATTTCAGCTTCCACATCTCGACCCAGTACTCTGAGGTGAGCGGGATGGTGGAGCCGACCGCGCAGTTCGAGTCGAAGTTCCTCACCGACTCGCTCAGGCTGCGGCTGTCGCAACCGGTCATTTCCGGCAAAGGCCGGCGGGCCCAGGCCGAATACCGCTTCAACGATCACATGTCCGCCCAGGCGCAGTGGGACAACGAGAGCAGCGAGTCGCCCGTCGGCGACCTCGGGCTCGATCTAAAACTCCGGTGGGAGCTCGACTGACCAGCCTCCTGGCCGCATGCCTGGTCGCCCTCCACGCCTCGTGGGCGGGCGCGGCTCCGAGGGGTGCGCTCGAGGCCGAAGGCGCCAGCCCCGCGGGTGGCGCGCCCGCGCCGGCCGACGCCGGGGGCGAGCCCGAGAGCGTCGCCGTCCTCACCGATCCTCCGCCCATCGTCTCCTCGGTGGAGCTGCACCTGCCGCCCGGCTCCGACCCGGCCGGCCTCGCGGAGTTGGTGGCCATCCGCAAGGGCTCGCCGCTCACCAAGCGCGACGTGCGCCGTTCGATCGAGCGCCTCTTCGCGACCGGCCGCTTCGCGGACATCGTCGTCTGGCAGAGCGAGCTGGAGGACGGGACCGTCGCCATTGTCATCGAGGCCTCGACGCGCACCTACGTCGACAAGGTCGAGCTCGTCGGCAACCGCGTCGTGAGCACGGTGGTGCTCCGCAAGGCGCTCGGGCTCGGCGACGGGCGGCCGGAGTACTACCCGGAGTTCGTCGAGCAGCTCGTCTCGCAGTTCGAGGCGACCTACCAGCGGGTCGGCTACGGCGAGGCGAAGATCACCCCGACGCTCGGACAGGGACCGGCCGGAGAGAGCGTCCTCACCTTCACCATCGTCGAGGGCGAGCCGACGCGCATCCGTTCGATCACCGTCGCGGGCGACCCCCAGCTCCCGATAGGCGTCATCCTCTCGACCCTCGGGCTGAGCCCTGGTTCGGTGCTCGACTACGCGGCCCTCGAAAGCGGCCTCGAAGCGCTTCGGGCGCTCTACCTCGCGAAGCGGCACTTCCGCGCGCGGTTCGGGCTGCCCGAGATCGTCTTCGTGGACGGCAAGGCCGTCGTGCAGCTTCTCATCAGCGCCGGCCCCTCGGTCGAGTTTCGCTTCCGCGGCAACCGCGCGCTCACGGTCGACGAGCTCACCCGCGCGCTCGATTACGCGGGCGAGGAGCCGCTCGACAGCGCGCTCATCGCGCACCTCGAGCAGCGAGTCGCCTCGCACTACCGGCTGATGGGCTTCGCCGACGTTCGGGTCACCGCGCGCGATGTCCGCTCGGACGATCGCCACCGGTCGTTCGTCACCTTCGAGATCGAGGAGGGCGAGCCGCTGCGGGTCCGACAGCTCAACTTCGAGGGGAACAGCCACTTCAGCGACGATGTGCTGCTCGAAGAGGTCCACGACACGCTGCGCGAGGCCGTCCCCGTCGATGAGAGCGAGCGGGCGACCGACGGCAGCCACGTCATCATCGGACCGGCCGGCTCGCCGCGAGCGCCTCGCTACACGGTCAATCCGACCGAGGTCTATTACGAGCCGGCCTACAAGCGGGCGACGATGCGGATTGCCGACCGGTACCGCGCCGACGGCTTCCTCGAGGCCGTGGTCGAGATGCCGGTGGTGGAGCGCGACGAGAAGACCCGCGAGGCGCGCCTGACGCTGCGGATCAAGGAGGGGCCTCAGACCGTCGTCTCCGAGGTCGGCTTCCCGGGCGCGCCGCCCGCAATCGTCCGGCGGCTCGCCGGCACGGTCGCGACGAGGAAGGGCAAGCCGCTCAACGCCCAGCATGTGGAGGACTCGAGGCTCGCGATTCAACGGGCGCTCGGCCAGCAGGGCCACCTCTTCGCCCGGGTCGAGGAGAGGGTGGCCTTCTCGCCAGATCGCACTGCGGCGCGGGTGGACTTCGAGATCAAGGCGGGGCCGAAGGTGCGCGTCGGGCGGATCCTGGTCCAGGGGATCGAGCGCACCGACGAGGCGGTCGTGCGCGGCGCGCTGGCGCTCGACGAAGACGAGATCCTCGACCCCGAGCTCGTCGCGCAGAGCCAGCGCAACCTCATCCGGCTCGGCATCTTCAACACCGTCAGCATCCGCATCGACGCGCCCGAGGTCGTCGAGGAGGTCAAGGACCTCTACGTCACCGTCGGGGAGCGCAGGCGACAGTACGTCACCTGGGGCGCCGGCTACTCGATGGTCGAGGGCATGCGCTCGTTCTTCGAGTACGGGCGCATCAACATCTTCGGGCAGGCGCTGCAGCTTCAGGCGCGCGGCAAGCTCAACTGGTTCAAGACCAGCCTCCTGCCCGACGTGCGCAAGGCGCAGGACGGCTTCGACGCGCTTGGCCGCCGCATCAACATCGGCGTGCAGTACCCGCGGCTGCTCTGGCTGCTGCCGACCGAGGCGGGCCTGCGGCTCGACCTCGTCCACGAGCGCGTGATCCGACCCTCGTACAACTTCGAGCGCTGGGCCGCCATCGCCGGCGCCGACGTGGTCGCCACCGGGCCCTTCTCGGCGAGCCTGCAGTACGAAGTCGAGAACGTGGACGTGGCGCGCACCGCCGAGACGAGCGTCGTGCTCTCCAAGGTAGACCGCGACCGGCTGCGCAACGAGAAGGGCTGGCTTCACTCCCTGCGGCCGAGCGTGCGGCTCGATTTCCGCGACGACCCGGTCAACCCGCGCCGCGGCCTGATGATCAGCGGCTCGGTCAAGTTCGTGCAGTCGCTCGGGATTCGCGACGAGGAGCTGAGCGACTTCTTCTTCATGAAGGCGAGCGGCCAGGCCAACGTGTACGTGCCGTTGTGGGGCCGCAGCGTGCTCGCGCTCTCGGTGAGCGGCGGAAAGATCTACCCGCTCGATCCGGAAGGCACCTCGCGAACGATCGCGCCGAAGCGCTTCTTCATGGGCGGCTCGGGGACGATACGCGGCTTCTTCGACGACGCGCTGCTGCCCGAGGACAGTCGCGAGCTGCTGCGCGAGCAGGTGCGCCAGTGCAACGCGGTGCTGAACAAGACCGGCTGCAGCACGGCGGCGACGCTGCTGGCCAACAACGGCCAGCTCACCAGCGAAGGCGGCGAGCTGTTCACGCTCGCGCGCGCGGAGCTGCGCATCCCGCTGACCGGCGAGCTCGAGACGGCGCTGTTCGTGGACGCGGGCAACCTGTGGCTCGACCAGACGAGGTTCGACCCGGTCAAGCTGCGCTACACCGCCGGCGTCGGCCTTCGCGCGATCACGCCCATCGGCCCCGCGGCCCTCGACCTCGGCGTAAACCTGGTGCCCGACCTTCTGCTCAACGAGAGCCAGTTCGTGCCGCACTTCAGCATCGGTCTGTTCTGAGGAGTGGCGAGCAGGCTTCTCTGCGGCCTCAGCCCTCTGTGCCAACGTGCGTGAGACACCGACCCCACTCGCAATTACTGTAGGACGAGGGCGGGGAGAGAAGACGTATGCGCACCAAGAAGACCCAGCCCGAAACCG
>JBMNNX010000484.1:0-3012 GCA_050942745.1 Myxococcales bacterium | reverse complement strand
CGCCGGCACGAAGGCCGGCGCTCCGTCTTCCCCGAATCCGCGCTCGGCGGCGCCGGCACGAAGGCCGGCGATCCGCCCCCGCCCTCACCCCGTCTTTGCCTGCACCTCATGCCGCCAGCTCTCGCGGCAGGCGCAGTCGAGCCCGTCGAAGACCTTCACTCGCTGGCTCGCGTTGAAGGTCGCCAGCGCCCGCCTGACGCCGGCGGTGCAGCGCGCGCAGTTGTGCGCCGAGCGCGCCGGATTGAGCCCCTCGTCGCTGAGCCCCACCTGCACCGGGCCGAGCGGCGCGAGCCGGCGCACCACCTCGACCGCCGACCAGAGCCACGGCGGATGGAAGCGCCCCTCGTCGAACGCCTTCGCCAACGGAGTCCCCGGCGCGACGAAGCACGGCTCCAGGGCGATGCGCACCGGCAGGCCGAGCGAGGCGCAAAGCTCGAAGACGCGCTCGCCCGAGCCCACCGCGTCCTCGAGCGCCTCCGCTTCGCTGGTCCCTATCGGCTTGAGTAGCACGTAGGTCAGCAGCGAAGCGCCGATAGCGGCGACCTGGCGCGCCGCCTCCACGAACTGCTCCCAGGTGAAGCCCTTGTTGATGCGCCCCTCGCGGATCTCGGCGTTCGCGCTCTCCAGACCGATGCCTATCTCCAGGGCCGGCGGGGTCGAGCTCGCCAGCACCGCCGCCCGCGCCCTCTCGAGCGCCTCGGCCGTCGCGTACTCGGGCCGGGTCTCGACCACCACGCGCCGCATGCGCGGCTGCCTCGCCGCGCGCCGCAGCAGGCTCTCCTGGGCGTCGAAGGGCACCTCGTCCGGATTGAAGAACGAGCCGGACACGAAGAGATCGAGCTGCCACGGCCCCGCATAGTCGGGCGGCACGTGCGCGAGCGCGTCGTCGAGCTGCGCTTCGTAGTCTTGTAGCGACACCGGCTTGCCGGTGCCCTGCGAGCTCGGGAAGGCGCAGACCGTGCAGCCGCCCGACTTGCGGTGCCAGGCGCAGCCGGGCGCCGCGAGCACGACCATCAGCCGGAACGCATCGCGCCCTTCCACCTGCGCGGACACCCACTCGACGACGACGGGCCGGCCGCTCATGGCTTTCTCGGCTGCCTGACGAGGTACGGCCCTATCGCGAGCGCGTCCATCGACGACCTGAGGAAGGTCGC
Organism: Myxococcales bacterium; assembly: GCA_050942745.1. Classification (GTDB taxonomy): domain Bacteria; phylum Myxococcota; class Myxococcia; order Myxococcales; family UBA5297; genus UBA10939. The sequence continues at coordinate 1,858 of JBMNNX010000484.1, read as the reverse complement.
CACCGCCTCGCGCGGCGTGGTGACGATGGGCTCGGAGATGTTGAACGAGGTGTTGAGCACCAGCCCCAGCCCGGTGAGCCGCTCGAACTCGCCGATGAGCTGCGCGTAGAGCGGGTTGTGCTCGGCGTCGACGAGGTGGATGCGCGCGGTGGCGCGGCCGTCGGAGCCGTTCTCCTGGATGACGGCCGGGATCACCTGCACGTCGCGCCTGTCCTTGAGCGGCAGGGCGAACAGCATGTAGCGGGCCGACACCATGTCCGAGGGCGTCTCGAAGAACCGATCGAGCGCTCGGGGCAGGACGCTGGGGGCGAAGGGGCGGAACGACTCGCGGTACTTCACCCGCAGGTTGAGCCGGGTGCGCGTGTCGAAGCGGCTCGGGTCGGCGAGGATGGTGCGGTTGCCGAGGGCGCGCGGGCCAACCTCCTGCCGGCCCTGGAACCAGGCGACGACCTCGCCCCGCTCGATGCTCGCGGCGACCTGCGCCGGCAGGTCGTCGGGGCGGATGAAGTCGAGCTTCTTCTCCTCGAGCGCCGCGCGGCACTCGTCCTCGGTGAAGCCGGGGCCCCAGTAGGCGTGGTCCATGCGCAGCCGGCCGCGGCCGCCGAGCCGGTGGTGCAGCAGCGCCGCGGCGCCGATGGCGGTGCCCGCGTCGTTGGCCGCCGGCTGGATCCAGATGCGCCGAAAGCGGCTGCGCAGGGCTATCTCGTAGTTCGCCACGCAGTTGAGCGCGACGCCGCCGGCCATGCAGAGGTCGGTCACCGGGGTCGCGCGGCCCTCGTTGATCCGGTCGTAGAGCCGGTTGGCGAGGTGGACCATCACGTCGCTGGTCACCGTCTGCAACGCCGCGGCGATGGAGGCGTCCTCGTAGCGATCGACCGCCTGCGGGCGCCGCGGGCCGAAGCGGCGCTCGAGGCCCGAGAAGTCCTCGGTGCGGAAGCGGAAGGCGTCGTTGTCCACGAAGAAGGTGCCGTTCGGCTCCTCGCGGAACACCTCGCGCATCGCGCTCAGGTAGTCGCGGCCGCTCAGCTCGCCGCGCGGGTCGGTGATGCAGGCGTAGCCCATCAACTTGCCCGGGCCGCTGTAGACGTCGAAGCCCAGGAACTCGGACATCCGCTCCCAGACGAAGCCTATCGAGTGCGGGTATTCGGCCGTCTCGAGCGCGCGCAGCTCGTCGGCCTTGCCGTGGCCCAGCCAGGTCGAGGCGCCCTCGCCGATGCCGTCGATGACGAGCACGGCAGCCTCTTCGAACGGCGAGACGAGGAAGGCGCTGGCCGCGTGGCACAGGTGGTGGCCGAGGAAGTCGAACGAGGCCTGCGGCGCGAGCGCCAGCAGCTTCTCCTTCGCCCGCAGGTTGCTCGCGTGGAAGGCGCGCTCGCCCTCTTCAGTGCCCCAGCCGCCGGGCAGCACCCGCTGGGCGTCCGGCAGGTTGAGGCTCGCCTTCAGCCGCGCGTCCGGATCAAAGGAGTAGCCAATCGCGGTGACGTCGCGCCAGCCGAGGCCGGCCTGCTTCAGGCACCACTCGGCCGCCTGCTCGGGCAGCTCGTCGCAGTTGTCGATGCGCGACCGCTTTCCATGGCGGAAGCGGTTGAAGCGCTCCTCCTCGGCGATGGCGACGATGCTGCCGTCCACGACAAGGCAGACGGAGGACTCGTGATAGGCGGAGTTGACGCCCAGGATGACGTTGGCCACGGACAGTGCCCCCTTCTTGGCAGATGCCGGTTGGTTCACGGAGGATGCCGGGAGGCGGGCGCGCCGGTCAACCCGGGCCGAACGGTTTTTCGCTCGCGAAAAGCTGGCTCCGCCGCACGCTCGGCGGCCATGCCGACCGTGCCGAGGAGGGCCGTCGCGACAGGCGAGA
>JBMNNX010000097.1:0-21656 GCA_050942745.1 Myxococcales bacterium | reverse complement strand
TGTCTCAGCGGGGCCCGATTCGATCACAAGAAGCGAACCGTGTATCCGCACGTGCAGGTGATGCAGGCCGTCTCGTTGGCGAAGTTGGTCCTCGACCAGCGCTTGCTCGGCCGCTCCGACAGGAAAGCTTGGCATGTTGCCCCTTGCCGCTTATGCGGCGTTCTTGGGGCGATGTTGGTGAAAGCGGCCTCGGAACGTCCAGCGGAAAGGATGGGCCTCGCTGCGATTCCAGTGAGCGATGAAGCCCTCGATGGCCTGCTGAAGGGCATCGAGACGGGGAAACTCCCCATAGGTGAGGACGCGCTTCTGCAGGATGCCGAACCAGATCTCGACCTGGTTCATCCAGGAGGCGTGCTTCGGCGTGTAGACGAAGTGGAATCGGCCGCCATGCCGCTCGTTGAACTGCTGCCAAGCTTGCCCGTGGTGGATGTTGAGATTGTCCCAGACGACGAAGACCTCGCCGGTCGGGTAGTGCTGGGCAAGCGCCTCCACAAACTCCTGCAAGTCGTTGGCGGTTCGGCGCTCGCGCACCTGACCGAACACCTCTCCAGTGCCGGTGTTGAAAGCGGCCAGCAGAGTCCGCGTTCCGTGGCGGATGTACTCGAACTCGAAGCGCCCGGCTCTACCAGGAAGCGCCACCTTCGTCGGATGCTTGCGACCGAGCGCCTGAATGCAGGTCTTCTCGTCGATGCACAGCACGGTCGCTCCCGCCGGGGGCCTGCAATACAGCTCGCAGATTCGCTCGACCTTCGGTCGAAACTCGGGGTCTGGGCTATGTAGCCAGAGCCGCATTCGGTGCGGACGCAGGTCTTCGACGTTGAGGATTCTGCAGACTTCGCTGCGGCTGAGCTTCACGCCGGTCTCTTGTGCAAGCGCCTGCCGCAGCGCCTCCTGCGTCCAAATAGAGCGATGTGGAACGTTCACCTCCGAAGGCGGCTTACAGGCCAGCTTGATGAGCTCGCACCGAACGGCGATCGGAACCGTCGCCGGGCGGCCGCTTCTTGGTCTGTCCTCCAGGGTGTCTGAGCACGGCGAGACCGACAGGCGGGAGCGCCATGAACGCACCGTGCGCTCGGTGCAGCCGACCTTCATGGCGATGTCGACGTTGGTCCTTCCCTGTGCGGCGAGTAGCGCAATCGTCGCTCGCTGGACCGTGCGAAACGGCGCGGTGGTGCTGCGGGCGATTTCTTCAAACTCCGCCTTGGCAGACGGAGAGAGAACGACGGAGCGTGCTGACGGGCCGGGCATGCGTCCTTATGCAGCCTTGGCCCCCTATCGCTCAACCCGGAAGCAACTTGCGGGACGGCGTACTAGGCCCGGACGTGCAACCTGGCCCGCTGCCGAAGGCCGGCGAGCGTGGTTTCGGACGCAGCGACTGCGGCGCTGTAGAGCCGTCGCATCAACGTCTTGAACGGCGTGTGGCGGTCTTCTGGGGCAGGCTCTGAAACAGCGTCAGCAGCGTGTACGCGCGGCGACCATGACGAGCACGCCGTTGTCATCGGCGACAACGCCGGGTCGCTCGTCCTCGTCGAACGCGGTGTCGAGCGTGTTGTGATGGCCCTCGACGCCCCCATGCCTTCGTACGAGCGCGAGCCATTGGTAAGGGGAGAGCTGCCCTTCTCGGTGGCTGGTGACGGACAAACGTGTTTCTCGGCCTGTCTCGACACCATCGGTTGTTGTGATCGCACGAAGGTCCGGGCGTGCGACCAGGTCGACTCCGCCGGAGTTCTGCCATCACCGTACGCCCAGTGCTGCTGCAGGGTGAGCAGCGACAAGCGGCGCGTCACCGAGCCAAGCAGGGCGACTGGGCGTCGGTCGAGGTGGCGCCGCTTGTCGCGCTCGAGCTCGGCGACCCTCGCAGCGAGGGCATCGACAACCTTCGCCTTCGGGCCGCGCTTCTTGGGCGAGAGCCCTGCGAGCGCCCCGGCGTCGCGCAGCCGGCGCCAGTCAACAAGGTGCGAGGAGTAGAGACCCTCACGGCGCAACAGCTCGCCGATCTGTCTGGGCTCGGAGCACGCGTCGGCCTCGTCGAGAATCCGCTTCTTGTACTCGGCGGTGAAGGTGCGTCGCCTGGGGCGGTCGGCGAGGACCTCGGGGTCGGGCGGCGGGGTCCACGGCGGTTTCGGGCTGGGTCTTCTTGGTGTGCATACGTCTTCTCTCCCCGCCCTCGTCTCACAGTAATTGCGAGTGGGGTCGGTGTCTCACGCACGTTGGCACAGAGGGCAATTCGACAGGGTGCTCGCGCTCGCGGGGACGAGGTTGCCGAGAGGCTGAGTCGGAGACACGGTCTTCTCTGGCTCCCAGAACGCGATTTCCCAGCGCCAGAGGCCTTCTCCGGCTCCGAGAACGCGATTTCCCAGCGCCAGAGCCGTTCTTTGTGACTCCCAGAACACGATTGGCGGGCGCCAGAGCCGTTCTCTGACTTCCAGAAGACGATTGGCGGATGCCACAGGCCTTCTCAGAGTCCCAGCACACGACTGGCCGCTGGAAGGGGCGACTTTGGAGTGCCCGGCCTCGATTCGTCGAGGCCGGGTGGCGCCTTCGAGCCCGGAGCAGCCTACTCGCAGCCTCACGCCTCACGAACCCCGCAAATCGAAGAGTTCACGACGAACGGAATGAGCTCAGCCGCGCAGTCCTTACCGGCGCTTGGGCCACCGTCCGGATCGGGTCTATCCTTCGGCAACCAAACGAACGGGAGGTCCCATGCCGCAGGCGAGAGGAAGCAAGCGAGGCGACGACAGTGCGAAGAAGGGGCGGGCTTTGCTGACGGCGGTCGAGCGCATCGTCGATGCGCCGGAAAAGATTCGCGCGCACGTCGCCGAGGTCGCCGAGGAGGCCCGGCGCAACCTTCCGGACGATGCGACCGAGGAGCAGGTCCGCAAGGCGGTCGAGGCCAAGCTGCTGTCGGCCTATTCGAACAAGACCGCGATGGCCGGCGGCGCTTCGGCGCTCCCCGGGCTCATCCCCGGGCTGGGCAGCCTGACCGCGATCCTCGGCGGCAGCCTCCTCGACATGACGCTCTGCCTGAAGTTCGAGGTCGAGATGGTGCTCGCCCTGGCGGCCGCGCGCGGCTACTCCATCGAGGACCCGCGCGAGCGCCAGCTCGCCTATCTGCTGGCCGCGGCGCACACCTACGAAGCGAGCAGCGGCACCAATCCCCTCGCGGACGTGCTCAAGGTCGAGGCCGACGCGATTTGGAACTACACGCCGCGCCAGCTCGGCAAGATTGTCGGCGCGCTCTTCGTCAAGCTCGCGCTGCTGTATGCCGGCAAGGGGTTGGCCCGCGCGGTTCCGCTCGTCGGAATCATCGTCTCCAGCGCCGCGAACAAGACCCTGACCTTGAGAGTCGGCAGGGCGGTCATCAAGGCGCTCGACGGCCGCAAGAAGGCGAGCAGCCAGCCGCGCCGCAGCGAGAAGACGCCGGCCGCTCGGAGGCCGGCGGCCCGAAAGCCTGCCCGCGCGAAGAAGCCGGCTGCGGCGAAGAAGCCGGCCGGTGCCAAGAAGCCCGCTGCGCGCAAGGCGAGCGCCGAGCCCCCGAAAGCCAAGGCACGCGCGCGCTCATGAGCGTCAAGCCGTGGGCACGGCTCGGTGGCCGCGAGGTCTGCGACTGCCGGGTGTTCAAGGTCCGAGCCGACCGCTTTCGCTCGCCCAAGACCGGCGAGACGCACGAGTTCTTCGTCATCGACTGCCCGGACTGGGTCAACGTCGTCGCTCTCACCGACGACGGCGGCATCGTCCTCGTCCGGCAGCATCGATTCGGAATCGACCAGGTCTCGCTGGAGATCCCCGGCGGCATGGTCGATGCCGGCGAGAGCCCGCGCGAGGCGGCGGTGCGCGAGCTGTACGAGGAGACCGGGTACGAGGCGCGCGAGGTGCGCCTGCTCGGCACCATCCACTCGAATCCCGCCCTGCAGCCGAATACGACCCACACCTTCCTCGCGACCGGGTGCCGGCGAGCCGCTGAGCCGAAGCTCGACGCCACCGAGGACGTGGAGGTCGTCGTCGAGCAGGTCGAGGCGGTGGACGCGTTGCTGCTCGAGGGCCGTATCACGCACGCGCTGGTCGCCACCGCGCTGCTGCACTGGAAGCTGCGCGGCTGCCCCGGGCTGAACCGGCAAGGAGGCGCGAAGTAGCGCGAAGCCAGGAAGGCAAGCCGGGCGGGCTCGCGGCCGGCCTCGGCGCGGGGGCGTTGTCGAGTCGGGCGCGACCGCAGCCCTATTCGCCTCCAGAGTGAGCTGGCCCCCGGGGCATGTCAGAAATGCCGCAACGCACGGGTGCGAGGCGCCAGTTTCGCCGGGGCTGGCGCGGCGTCGAACGCCCGGCGTTGAGTCATTGCGCGGACTTAGAGGTCTGATCGCGCTTCGGCACGGCACCTGCAACCCGTCCCCGCGCCATGGACGGAAGGGCAACGAGAGGCACAGTGGCGAGGGGCAGACCGCAGCTCGCGCGCCGGGTGGCGCAGCAGAGGCCGGCGGGCCTGCAGGCGATGGACGAAGCGCTCTGGAGGCGCGTGCAGCGCGCCGTCCGAGAGCTCGACGCGATGCAGCGCCAGGCGAAGCGGCAGGCCGCCAGGGTTCGCGAAGCCGATTAGCGGGAGGGCTAGCCTCGACCGGCGGGGCTCGGCCGCAGAAGCTCTCTCCCGCGGCGCTCGATGTCGATCGGAGCAGGGGTAGAGACTCGGAGGTCTCGCCGGCGTTCGAGAGGAGCTAGTAGTCCTCCTCGGGCTCTTCGCCGAAGTCTTCCTCGGGGAGCACCTCCTCTTCCTCGATGAGCTCTTGTTCGATCTCGACTTCGTCGATCGGGGCACGGCCAGCGCGGCGCCGCTCGGTCTTCTCCGCGGGCTTGAGGGTAGCGGCCTCGCGCTGGTCGGCTCCGCACTTCGGGCAGATGGGTTCAGGTCGCTTGAGGTCGTAGAAACGGGTGCCGCATTTGAAGCAGGTGTACTTGGTCCCCAAATCCTTAGCAGCCATCCTCGGACACCTCGCCTTCTTCGGCGCGTGGAACGTCGAGCCAGATTTGGCGGGCCTGATTAGCCAGGGGCTATTGCGTTGTCAAGCGCCCCCACGGCCTCTCGCTTTGCGCTGACGCGAGCCCCTCGCCGCACGGCGGTCAACCGCGTTGACCGGATCCCGGGTGGAATCTAAGATTCGTCAGCCTCGCGAACCTCTCGTGCAATTCAATGCGCCAGAGCCCTTCATCGACAGAGTCGTGTCCCCGGTGCAACCAGGCCGAAGGCACTCCTCGCGGGCGTGCGCCGGCGGCGATCGCCGCTGACGTACGGAGTGACCGAGGGCTGGCGCTGCCGACGGTAAGGTGCGGTTCCCGTGCGCTTTTCCTGTGACAAATGTGCGGCCAAGTACACCATCGCGGATGAGAAAGTCCGCGGGAAGGTGGTGGCCGTCAAATGCAGCAAGTGCGGCAACCGGATCACCGTCAACGGCAAGGTTCTCGAAGAAGAGCCCCAGGAGGCAGAGGAGGCGACACGCGTCGCTTCGCTCGCCGACCTGGAAGCGCTGCGGGCCACGAGCTCAGGAACCGCGGCCCCGGCAGCCGCGCCGCAGGCATCAGCGCAGGCATCTACCCAGGCATCGACGCAGGTCGTGCCTGCGCCGGCGGCGCCTCCCGCCCCAGCACCTGCGCCTGCGCCTGCACCTGCGCCTGCACCTGCTCCCGCGGGCCCCACGGTGTCCGACGGCTGGTACGCGATTATCGACGGCGAGCAGCTCGGCCCGTTGCCGCCGGAAGAGACGCTGCGCCTCCTCAAGTCCGGGCGCCTCAGCGCTCAGACCTACGTCTGGCGCGACGGCGAGATCGACTGGAAGAAGGCAGGGGAGGTGGGCGAGCTCGAGCCGCTGCTCGCGGCCCCCGCGCCCACGCCCGCTCCGCCTCCCGTCCCGCCGGCGCCTGAGGTGCAGCAGCCGGCTGCGGCCGAGCCACCGGTCGCCGCGCAGGCTGCGCACAAGCAACTGGACAGCCTGCTGTTCGACGACGACCTCGCCCTCGCGCCCACCCAGACCAACAAGCCCATCGACGTCGCGGCCCTCGTCGCTCGAGACCTCGAGGCCGACGCAGGAGGCGGCGCGCCAAACATGGGCTCGGACGTCGCCCCGCCCGTCGATCCGTTCGCCATGGTCCCGGACAATCCGAGCATCTCGAAGCCCGGCGAAATCGGCGAGCAGACCCGCTTCTTCATGGCGAAGGCGGGCGTCACCAAGCGCAACCCCTGGTGGAAGGTCGCGATCGCCGTCTGCCTCTTCGTCGCCGTCCCCCTCGCAGCCCTCTACGCGCTTTCGCACCTGCGCATCGTGCCGCTCGAGATTACTCAGGTCGACGAGACGACCGGCCAGGAGGTCAAGACGCCGGTCTTCAGCTCCGAGGGGCTCTCGGGGCTGCGCGACCTGCTGCTCGGCAACAACGAGAAGCCGCGGCCCCGCACCGGCGGTCCGAAGAAGCCGGGCAAGCAGCCCGCGAAGCCGGCCGAGCCGGCAGGTGGGCCCGCCGATGGCGAGGGACCGGTCGTCGCCAAGCCGAAGATCGAATTCGACACGAGCCCCGCCGAGCGCGAGCGGATTGCGAGCCACCTGAGGAACCGCGACAGGGACCTGGCCATGCCGGTGGTCGACCCCAACATGCTCAACAGGCCCCAGGCGGTCGACGGCGCCGCCGGGCTCGAGCCGAAGGTGATCAGCGAGGTTGTCAGCAAGAACCTGAAGGCCTTCCAGATTTGCACCGAGAACGAGCTGCGGCGAAATCCGAGCTTCGCCGGCGGCAAGATCAAGATCACGCTCACCATCGGCAGCTCGGGCGTCGTCACCAAGGCCGGCATCGACAAGGCCGACATCGACGGTTCGGACCTCGGCGGCTGCCTCAAGCAGAAGGCCAAGCGCATCGTCTTCCCCTCGTTCGAGGGAGATGCCTTCGACGTCGAAATCCCGCTGGTTCTGGCCGCCGGCGCCTAGGACGCGACGCGCTCGATGTTTTTCGACGGCAAGCCAGAGCTGCTCAGAACTTTTCGCAAGGGCGACCGCCAGGTCCTGCGCGACGTCTACGTCGCCTACGGCGAGGTCGTCTATCGGTACTGCCGCGATCGGCTGCATAGCGCGTCCGACGCGCGGGACCTCGTGCAGGAGGTCTTCCTCACCGCGTTCAAGGAGGAGACGCGCCTGCGCTTCTCGGGGATATCGTCCTTCCAGGGCTTCGTCCTCGGCATCGCCAAGAACCTGCTGCTGCATCGCTTTCGCTCCGACAGGGTTCGCCAGGCGGGCAACGAGCGGATCGCCTCGGACCAGCCTGCCGAGCCCTCCGAGCCGCCGGAGGTCGATCGCAAGCTCGAAGAAGAGGCCGCCCGCAAGGTGCTCGAAGGGTTCCTCGCCGAGCTCAACGAGCGCGAGCGCTCCTTCTTCGAAGCGCACATGATGACCCGGCCCGCGCGCCGAGTGACCGCCGAGCGGTTCGGCATGAGCGAGGACCAGGTCCGCTACCTCGAGAAGAAGCTGCGAGAGAAGGCGATCTCCTATCTGAAGCGGGTCGGCTACCTGGAGGTCGCCGGCGCCGAGCTGCGGCTGCCGTGATCCTCCTCACCTTTTTTCTTCCCACCTTCGCCCTTCGCCCGGAACCTACCGACGAAACCTCGGTTCAGCGCCCGGGCTCGCCCGCTGCGGCGCCGCGGAGCGTGAGATGAACGAGCGGAAGGCCAGAGCGCTCATCGACCAGCACTTTGTCGAGTCGCTGTCCCCGCGCAAGCAGCGCAAGCTTCGGGAGCACCTGTCGTCGTGCGAGGGGTGCCGCGCCTACTACGATCGGTTGATGGCCTTCGAGGAGGCGGCCGACGGCGGCAAGGCCGAGGTCGAGCGCATCGGCGTCGAGCTGTTCGACAAGCTCGAGGCGAGCGAGCGCAAGCCGCTGTTCGCCGGCGGCTTGGCCTTCACCTGGCCGTTCCCGACCGTCATCGCCGGCGCGGCCGCCGCGCTCGCGCTGATGGTCCTGGTGCCCCGGTCCGCGCCGGAGGATCGGTTCTTGGCGCGGGGCGGACCGAGCGCGCAGGTGTCCGAAGCCCCCGAGCTCCTCGCCGTCTGCTTCGAGGAGCGCGGCAAGGGGCCCGAGTCGCCGCGCGACCTTACCCCGAGCGCTCCGTTCCCCTCCTGCCCCCGCGGTGGGCGCGTAGCGCTCGCCTACCGCCGCGCGCGCCCGGGCGACAGGCTGGTCGTCCTCGCGATCCGCGACGGCGAGCCGAGCGTGCTCGTGCCCGCCTCCGGGCAGGGAGGCCAGGCGCTCGAGCCCGGGGTTGGGACCAACCCGCTGCGCGGCAGCTTCGCCATCGAGCCCGACGCTCCGGCCGGCGAGGTCTCGCTCGTCGCGGTCTTCGGCCGCGAGGTCGACGCCGCGCGCCTGCAGGCCGCGGCGCAGGCCGGCGAGGATCTGCGCAGATCCGCGGGCGACGACAGCGTCGTCACGCGGCTTGGCTACCGACTCGAGAACCCGTGAGAAGGAGGCGCACGATGAGACGACTGTGCCTCGCTGGCATCGCAGCGCTGGCCCTCTTGCTTTCGGCTTCGCCCGCGCGCGCCGAAACCCGCACGCTCGCCGTGGTGCTCGGCGTCAACACCTCGGTGGACCCCGGCGTCGCCACGCTCAAGTACGCCGATGACGACGCGGCGAAATACGTCCGGCTGTTCGACAGGTTGGCCGGCGAGACGACGCTGCTGACGGTCTTCGATGCCGAGAGCCGGCTCGTCTACGACGATCTCGCGCGCCGCGCGCGCATCCCCGACAAGCACCAGCTCAAGCGGGCGATCGCCGATCTTCGAGCGAAGGTGCGCGCGGTCCACGAGGCGGGCGAGCAGGCCGAGGTCTACTTTGTCTACATCGGCCACGGCGCTCGCGAAAGGGACGGCGAGGGCTATGTCAACCTCGTCGGCGAGAAGCTCACCCGGACCGAGCTGCACCGGCTCGTGCTCAGCCCGCCCGAAGACCCGCTCGAACGGCCGGACGCGATGCACGTGATCATCGACGCCTGCTCGGCCTACTTCGTCGTCCACGACCGGGGCGCGGGGCTCACCCCGGCCGAGGAGGACTACTCCGGGCGAATGGGCGAGCTGTTCGGGGCGGCCTCGGCCACCGAGAGCTATCCGCACGTCGGGTTCGTGCTCGCCACCAGCGGCGACGTCAAGGTCCACGAGTGGTCGGCCTACCGCGGCGGGGTCTTTTCGCACCTGGTGCGCTCGGGCTTGTCGGGCGCCGCGGACATCGACCTCGACGGGCGCGTGACCTACCCCGAGCTTGGCGCCTTCATCGCCGCCGCTTCCGGCGCGGTCAAGGACCCGCGGGCCCGGCTCGAGGTGACCGTCACCCCGCCGCCGGCACGCGCCGAGGCCGCGCTCTCCGACCGCAACGACTTTCGTCCCCGCCAACTCGTGATGCTCGACGCGCGGTTCGAAGGCCACTACGAGGTCGAATCCGAAGACGGTGAGCGGCTGCTCGACCTGCACAAGCCCAAAGGCATCCCCTCGGTCTTCGCGGTGTGGGGCTCTGGCCGCTACTACTTGAGCGGCCGCGAGGGCGAGAGCCTCCTCGACTTCTCGAAGAAGACGCTCATCGCCGCGAACACGGCGTCCTTCGGCGAGCGGCGGCGCGCGAGCCGCGGGGCGATCGACGAGGAGTACCGCCGGGCCTTGTTCTCGAGGCCGTTCGACTACTCGTTCTACCGGGCCTACTGCTCGCTGCTGCGCCTCCCGGTGCCTCCCAACCCCGGCAAGCCGGTGCTGCCCGAGGAGCTTGGCGACGAGGCGCTCGCGGCGTTGTACGCGCACCCCGACGAGTTGCGCCCCTCGACCGGCGTTCAGTCGCGCACCTGGGTCGCCCTCGCGAGCGGGCTCGTGCTCGGCGCGGGCTCGGCGGGCATGTTCCTGCTCGCGAACGAGGCGGCCAACAGCAGGGCCACCGATCCTCGGGCCCAGTCGCGCGCGGCCGTCTACAGCGCGGCGGGCGCGGGCGCGGCGGTGGGGGCGGGGGCGTCGATCTTGCTTGGCGCCGCGCTGCTGACGCTCGACCTGAGCCGGCCGCCGCCGGTGCTGCTCGGGATCTCGCCCCAGGGGGTCGGAGTGGCGGGAACGTTTTGAGAGCTAGTTGTTGGTTGTGAGTTTGTGAGTTGTGAGGGGTCGGCGCGGGCTTCGCCCGGGGCCCGCTCGTGAGCTGATGCGCGGCGGGCCGGCGGCGCGCGGCAGTTGGGAGGCGGCCGCGAGGCGGCTGCCGACAGCGCTCGCCAAGCGCCGGACTCCTTGGAAGGATCGGCGCCGCGCTTCGGTTCGGGAGCGCGAGAATGACGGGCTTTCGGCCTTGCTGACGGGAGCACCGCCCGCGCCTGCGCGCCGCTCGACGCGTTGGAGGCTCGAAGCGAGGAGAAGCCGCCGTTTCAGGCGATGCAGATCGCGCCGGCGCCGCTGTGCCTGGCATTGGCGAGCGCGAGGCTGGCGGCGTGGATCAGGTCGAAGGACCGGTCGGCTCCGTACCGCGGAAATCCCGCGATCCCCGCGGAGATGGTGAGGGCACTGAGGTCCGCCGACGGAGCCGTCGGTGCCTGGCGAACGGCTCTGAGCAGCCGCTCGGCGACGCGGTTGGCTGCTTCGCACGTGGTGTCGGGCATGAGCACTACGAAGGTCTCGAGGTCGATGCGAAAGACGCGGTCGGGCTCGCGCAACGCCCGCTCGATTCGCTCCGCCACCTCTCGCAGCAGCCCGCCGCTCGCCCGCGGCTCGAGCCCGGCGCTGGCGACGGCCAGGTCATCGACCGACAGGAAGAGCGCCGCGAGCGGCTTTCCGGCCGCGCGCGCCTCGGCGACGCTGCGCTCTAGGTGAGCCTTCAGCTCGTGATAGGCGCCCGCGCCCCGGAGCGCGTCCTGAGGCCGGCCCTGCGCCGAGCGCAGCTCGCGCCGATAGCGCCGCTTGTCGAGGACGAGGTCGATGCGCCTTTGAAGATCGGCCACGCGGAACGGCTTGGTCACGTAGTCGTCGGCGCCCAGCTCGATGCCCCTCAGCTTCCCGTCGATGTCGCCGATGGCCGTCAGGATGATCACCGCGACGTCGCTGGTGCCCGGTGCGGCGCGCAGGCGGCGCAGGATCTCGAACCCGTCGAGCCGGGGCATCATCACGTCGAGCAGCATCAGGTCGGGCGTCGTTTCGATCGCGCGCGCGAGCGCCTGCTCGCCGTCCTCGGCGAATTGCGTGGTGTGGCCAAGCGATTCGCAGACCTCGCACACGAGGTTGCGGGTGTGAAGGTCGTCGTCGGCGACCAGGATGCGGGCTTTTGGCCTGTCGCTCATGGTGAGCCTCGGCTAGTGGGTTGTGCCTTCCTTGAGCATGTTCTCGAAGCGCGTGTACTCCGGGAACAGCAGCAGCGGGACGCCGCCGGTCGGGCCGTTGCGCTGCTTGGCGATGACGATCTCGACCTCGGCTCCCTGCCCCGGGGCCTGAGCGCCCCCCTCGTCGTCGTCATTCTGCTCCCGATGGATGAAGAGCACGACGTCGGCGTCCTGCTCGATGGCGCCCGACTCGCGGAGGTCCGAGAGCATCGGCTTGCTCTTGGTGCCACGCCGCTCCTCGACCTTCCGGTTGAGCTGAGAGAGCGCGAGGATGGGCACCGCGAGGTCCTTGGAGAGCGACTTGAGGCTGCGGCTTATCTCCTGGACCTCCTGCTGGCGGCTCTCGACGCGGCCGTGCTGTCGCATCAGCTGCAGGTAGTCGATCATCACCAGGCCGAGCTCCTGCCTCGGCTCGAGCTTCTCGAGGCGCGACTTGAGGCGCCGCAGCTTGGTGCGCAGCTCGAACGAGGAAAGCGAGCCCGAGTCGTCGATGTACAGCGGCGCCTCCCACAGGTGGTTGGCCGCCTCGGTGATCTTCTCCATGTGCATCTGGCCGAGCCGGCCCTCGCGGATGCGCTTCATCTCCACGCGGGTTTCGGCCGACAGCAGCCGCATCGCGAGCTGGTCCTCGGGCATCTCGAGGCTGAAGACCGCGACCGCCTTCTTGACGCGCAAGGCTGCGTGCGCCGCGATATTGAGCGCGAGGCTCGTCTTGCCGCAGCCAGGCCGCGCCGCGAGGATGATCAGCTCGCCCGGGTGCAGGCCGGTCAGCATGTGGTCGAGGTCGTGGAACCCGGTCGGCAGCCCGGTCACCCCGCCGCCGCCCGTGCTTCGCAGCCGGTCGATGTTCTCGAGCGTCTTGTCGAGCACCGCGGAGAACGGGCGCAGATCGCCGGCGAGGCTGCGCTCCGAGACGGCCAGGATGCGCCGCTCGGCCTCCTCGAGCAGCGCCTCGACCGGCGTCGCGGGCTCGACGGCCATGTGGCTGAGCTCGCGCGAGATGGCGATCATCCGCCGCTTGATCGACTTCTGCTGGACGAGGACTGCGTAGGAGCGGGTGTTCGCGGTCGTGGGGACCGAAGCCTCGAGCTCGGCGAGGTAGGCGGGCCCGCCAGCCAGGCCGAGCTTGCCCATCGTCTTGAGCGTCGCGCCGACGGTGAGGACGTCTATCGGCTGCGAGGTGGTCTCGAGGTGGACGAAGGCCTCGTAGATCGCCGCGTGCCCGTCGTGGTGGAAGTCCTCGGGCTGCAGGAGGGTGGCGATCTCCGCGAAGATCTTGGGGTCGGCGAGCACGCCTCCGAGCACGGCGCGCTCGGCGGCGTGATCGTGCGGCAGTCGGTCTTGGGCAACGCTCTCGACCATGGGGTTCCTCGAGGGCGCAGGCGCCTCTCGGCAGTCGGCATTCTAACTATGTTGGCGGTCGGAGAAGAGCCGGAAGGGCACCCGATCGAGCCCAAGCTCGTCGAGGCCGCGCCCTTGGCTCGGCCTCACGCGCTCGACCGCGGCGCCCGGCTTCGGAGCGTCCGCCGAAGGCGCAGCGAGCGGCCAGACAATCGCCTTTCGAAGGCCCGAGGCGGCCCGGTGCGCCTTGGGCGATGGGGCGCGAGCGCCGCCCATCGATCGAGCCGCGAAAAGAAGAGCCGGCGCCCGTCGCGGACGCCGGCTCCGGAACCGAAAACGCGCCGGGGGCCTAGGCCTCGGGGACGACCTCGACCTTGACCTTACCCGTCACGTCGGAGTGCAGGCGCACGTCGACCTCGTACGTGCCGGTCGACTTGATCGGCTCGGCGAGGTTGATGGCGCGCCGGTCGATCTTGATGCCCCGGCTGACGAGCGCGTCGGCGATGTCCAGCGCGGTCACCGAGCCGTACAGCTTGTCCTGCTCGCCGACCTTCCGGGCGATCTTGATCTCGGTGCGCTCGAGCTGGGCGGCGATGTCGCCGGCGGCCGCGCGCATCTTGGCCTGGTGAGCGGCGATGACGCGCCGGTCGTGCTCGAGCTGGCGGATGTTCTTCTCGTTGGCCACCACGGCCAGCTTGCGGGGCAGCAGGAAGTTGCGGCCGTAGCCGTCGCGAACCTCGACGAGGTCGCCGGAACGGCCAAGGTTCGCAACGTCTTCGCGCAGAATGAG
Source organism: Myxococcales bacterium (assembly GCA_050942745.1). Lineage (GTDB taxonomy): Bacteria > Myxococcota > Myxococcia > Myxococcales > UBA5297 > UBA10939. The sequence goes on along the minus strand of JBMNNX010000097.1, from coordinate 8,169 downwards.
CTTCATCGGCGCCTCCTAGGTGTGCAGGACGGTGTAGGGGAGAAGCGCGACCATCCGGGCGCGTTTGATGGCGGTGGCCACCTCGCGCTGGTGCTTGGCGCAGTTGCCGCTGATGCGCCGCGGGATGATCTTGCCGCGCTCGGTCACGTAGTACTTGAGGGTGTTGGCGTCCTTGTAGTCGACGACCAGGCCCTTCTCGACGCAGAAGCGGCACACCTTGCGGCGCCCGAAGCTGCGGCGGCCGCCGCCCTCGCCGCCCTCTCGGCCTTCGCGGGGGCTTTCCTTCGCATCCACTCTTGCCATGGCAAAACTCCTAAAATCTCGTGTCTCGCAGGAGCGCCGGGCTTAGGCGCTCTGCTCCTCGGTGGCCGCGGTTTCCTCGGAAGAGGTCTCGCGCTCGGTGCGCGGGCGCTCGTCAGCGTCGCCAGTGAGCTTGACGTCCGGCTCGACCTGACGGGTGTCGGGGTCGATGTTGTCGGCCAGGCGCTTGCTCATGTACTTCGTCACGTCCTCGGTGATGGCGAGGTTGCGCTCCACCTCGGCGACCGTCTTGGGGCCGCCCAGGTAGTTGGCGTGGACGAAGATGGCCCGAAGCTGCTTGGCCACCGGGAACGCGGTCCTCTTCTTGCCCCAGTGCGTGAACTTGAGGACCTTGCCGCCGTCGCGGGCGACCGCGGTGCGGATGCGCTCCTTGATGCGCTCGACGCCCTCGTCGCTCACCTCGGGCTTGATCAGGAGTACGGTCTCGTACTCGCGAAGGCGGATCTTGCCGCCCTCGGTTGCGGTTTCTGCCATGTGGTTCTCCTCACGGATCGATCTGCTCGAGCTACGGCCCCATGCCGCAGCGAGGAGCCCGCCGGGCGATTCGTCCGGCGGTCGGGGTCTTCCCGGATTGACTCTTCCGGTTCGGGCCTCGGCCGCCGGCTCGCGCGCTGAGGCGAGCCGGCGGCCCAAACCCGAAACGGCTACTTCTTGTTGAACTCAGTCATCGCTCTTGGAAGTCCCTCGCGCAGGATGGTGCGGACCGCGTCGACCGCTCGCTTGGTGACCTCTTCGAGCGCTGAAGCCTCGTCCTTCTCAAAGCCCGACAAGACGTGCGCGACCACTCTCTCCTTGGTTTCGGGTTTGCCGATTCCGACCCGGACCCTGATGAAGTCGCTGCTGCCGAGCCGCTCGACTATCGAGTTGAGCCCGTTGTGCCCTCCGGTGCCGCCGCCCCGCTTCAGTTGCAGCCGACCGAGCGGCAGGTCGAGCTCGTCGTGGACGACGATGAGCTCCTCGGGATCCACCTTGTAGAACCGGGCGGCCGGAGCAACCGAGCTGCCCGAGAGGTTCATGAAGGTTTGCGGTTTGAGCAGCGCGATCTTCTGTCCTTCGAGCGTCCCCTGTCCGTAGGCGGCGTCGAACCTGTTCGTCGAGAATGCGATTCGAGCCTCGTTCGCCAGGGCATCGACGATCTTGAACCCGACGTTGTGGCGGGTGCCCTCGTAGCGGCGCCCAGGGTTTCCAAGACCGACGATCAGCTTCATTCCACTGCGACAGCGGCGGGCGCCGGAGCGCCCGCCGCCGAAGGCTCCTTACTTCTTGGCCGGAGTGGCAGCCGCCGCCGGGGCAGCCGCCGCACCCGGGGCCGCAGCCGCCGGAGTGGTTCCTGCCGCCGCCGCAGCCGCTGCCTCCGGCGCGCCCGGAGCCGCCCCCTCGCTCTCCGGTGCGACGACCGAGACGATGGTGAAGTTGACCGTCGCGGTCGGGGTGATGCCCTTGGGCATCGGCAGGTCGCGCAGGTGGAGAGAGGCGCCAATCTTCATCTCCGAGACGTCGACGGGGATGCTGTCCGGAATCTCCGCCGGAAGCATCTTCACCTCGAGCTCGCGCCGCAGCACCTGAAGGATGCCGCCCTCCTTGACGCCGATGGGCATCCCCTCGAACGCGAGCGGCACCGGCACGGTGACCATCTCGTCCATGCGCACGTCGATGAAGTCGGCGTGCAGCAGGGCGCGCTTGACCGAAGCGGTCTGGTAGTCCTTGAGCAGCACGGTGCGCTCTTGGCCGTCGTCCAGCTTGAGCGTGAGGATGGTGTTCAGCCGCTTGGGCGTCGCGATGGCCTCGCGAAGGGCCTTGGGATCGACCGCCAGGTTGATCGGCTTTTCCAGGTGGCGGCCATAGAGAACCGCGGGGATCAGGGCCTTCGCCCTCAGTCGCCGGGAAGAGCCCTTGCCGGACTTCTCGCGGACGGTCGCCTGCAACTCGATGCGCGTCATTTCACTGCCTCCAGAAGCTGCCGCCTTCACCCCCCGCTTGGCAGGACGTGATGCGCCAGAATGGGCGGGCTGTCGCCCGCCTGGTAAAACGGTTCGCCTGGACACTCCCAGGCGAAAAAGAGCGCGGTAAATGGCAGAAAACCCCGGAAGTGTCAAGGGGTTGCCGTTTCGCCCGCTAGCCAGGTCGGCGATGAGAGGTCGGCCAAAATCACTTGTCAGCTAGCGGGGTTGCGGGCGTCCCGCTCGCCGGGGCGCGGCCCGGTCGCGCCTGCCTCAAGCGCACGATCGACCGCTGCCGGCGAATTCCGGAGCGCCGGGCCTCGTGCCGGCGAATTTCCGGAGCGCCGGCCTTCGTGTGGCGTTTTTCCATCCTGCCGGCCGTCGCGGATCCTCCAAATCGCCGCGAGCAAGCCCAGCCCGCGAGCGATCGCTCGGGTCCCGGACAGAGGCCAGGCCGTGGCCGGCGAAGCGACGCCGAACGATTCGCCTTCGCCGGGCCCTGCGGCTCCATCGGCCTTTCGGTCCAGAGGTACGAAAACGGGACGCGAGCGGCGCCGGAAGACGAGCTCGCGCTCGAGCTGGGGCAGGCGCCTCGCGGCGCGCGCCTACCGCTGCCGCGCCGCCTCGATGGCGAGCGAGCGCTTCAGGTTCGGGGTCGGCGTGCCTTTGCCGAGCCAGACGCGCCAGAGCCGCTCGGTGACCAGCGGGACGTCGCTCAGCACCCGCTGAGTGCCGCCGAGCTGCATGACGAGGTCCGCGCCCTGCGAGTAGAGCAGCGCGGTCTCGCCCTCGGCCACGCTGCGGGCGCCTATCGCCTGGGCGACCCGCTCGGCGTCCTCGCCCGGCACCAACTTCTTCAGCGACTCGCGGAACGAGCCGGCGAGCCGGTCGCCCGGGATGTCGCGCAAGAAGCGCACGACCATCATCTTGTCGCCCGGAAGACTGGCGAGCATCTCGAAAAATCCGGGGTCGTCCTGGAGCGCCTCGACGAGCGGGCGGCCGCGCTTGTCCGGGAAATGGGTTCGCGCATAGTCGCCGAGCGACTGGCCCGCGAGCCGTTCGTCCACGCAGTAGGCGACCGCGTAGACCTTGAAGGTGAAGATCTTGTGGGCGCCGACCCCGATGCAGCGAAAGCGGGTCCCGCCCTCGGTGCGCACCATTTCGAACTGCTCGCCGCTCACCGGCTCGCGCAGGGTGGATGCCGAGGCGAGCGCGGGGGCGAGCAGGGCGGCAACAAGGGCCCCGAGCAGGACGAGCCTCGGGCCTCGGGCGCCTGCCCATCGGGTGCTGGAAGAAGCTGTCGAGCGGTTGGTCATGGAGACTCCTGCCCTGCGCGCGAATCAGCAGGTTGGGTCGGGCGAATCACTTCAACAAGCCACACGGCGGTCCGTTCCCCCCTTAGCGTTCCCTCCCCGCGAGCCGCTGCAGGAACTCCCTCTCCCCGATCGTTTCGACGCCGAGCGCGCGGGCCTTCTGCAGCTTGCTGCCGGGCTCGGCGCCGACGACGAGGAAGCTGCTGCTGCGCGAGACGCTGGAGGCGACGCGGGCGCCCGCCGCCTCGGCGGCCTCGGTGGCCTGCTGGCGCGACATCGACTCGAGCGACCCGGTGATGACGATCGTCTTTCCGGCGAGCGGTCGGCCGGCCGTCCTGGCCGCGGGCGCCTCCTGCATGCGCACGCCCGCGGCGCGCAGCTTCTCGACGAGCCGCTGGTTGGCCGGCTCGCGAAACCAGGCGTGGACGCTCTCGGCTATCTGAGGGCCTATCCCCTCGACCCGCTCGAGGTCCTCGAGCGATGCGCGGGCGAGCTCGTCCATCGACGGAAAAGCCGCGGTGAGCGTCTGGGCGACGTGGCTGCCGACGTGTCGGATGCCCAGGCCGACGAGCAGTCGCCAAAGCGGCCTGTCCTTCGACGCCTCGATGCCGGCGAGCAGGTTGTCGATGGACTTGCGCTTGAAGCCCGGCAGCTCGGCGAGCTGGGCGGCCGAAAGAGAGTAGATGTCGCCCGGGTCCTTGATGAGCCCGCGCTCGAGCAGCGAGAGCGCCGTCTTGTAACCGAGGTGCTCGATGTCGAGCGCGCCGCGCGAGGCGAAGTGCGTGATCCACTCGACGCCCTGGGACGGGCAGCCCAGGCGGTTCGGGCAGCGCCAGTCGGCCTCGCCCGGCGCGCGCACCAGCTCGGTGCCGCACGAAGGGCAGCGCCGGGGGAAGCGCCAGGGGCGGCTGCCGGGCGGCCGCCTGGAGAGGACCGGGCCGACGATCTCCGGGATGACCTCGCCCGCCCGCCGCACGATCACCGTGTCGCCTTCGCGGACGTCGCGCCGGTGCACCTCGCGCTCGTTGTGCAGGGTCGCGAGGCTAATCGTCACACCGCCGACGAAGACCGGCTCGAGCCGCGCAAAGGGCGTCACCCGGCCCGTGCGCCCGGTGTGGACCTCGATGCTGCGCACCAAGGTCGTGCGCTCCTGCGGCGGGAACTTGTAGGCGATGGCCCAGCGCGGCGCCTTCGCGGTCGCGCCCAGCTCGTCCTGCAGCTCGAGCTGGTCAACCTTCACCACGACGCCGTCGATCTCGTAGTCGACCGCGTGCCGCTGCTCCTGCCACTGGCGGCAGAAAGCGTAGACCTCCTCGAGCGTGCCTGCGGCGCGCGCGCGAGGATCGACCGGAAGGCCCATCTGGCGAAGCCGCTCGAGGGCCTCGGAGTGCCTGCGGAACGAGAGCCCCTCGACGCGGCCGAGCCCGTGGCACCAGAGCCGCAGCGGGCGCGAGGCGGTGACGGCCGGGTCCTTCTGCCGCAGGCTGCCGGCGGCCGCGTTGCGCGGGTTGGCAAACGGCCGCTGGCCGTTCGCCCTCAACTGCTCGTTCAGCCGCTCGAAAGCCCGCACCGGGAGGTAGACCTCGCCCCGGACCTCGAGCAGCCGCGGCAGACGAGCGCCGCGCAGGCGGGCCGGCAGGCCGCGCACCGTCCGTAGATTGGCGGTCACGTCTTCGCCGACGAAGCCGTCGCCGCGGGTCGCGCCGCGCACGAAGAGGCCGCGCTCGAAGGTGAGGGCGACCGCGACGCCGTCGATCTTGAGCTCGCAGAAGAACTCGGCCTTTCCGCCGGTCGCCCGAGCGATGCGCGCGCCCCACGCCTCGAGCTCGGCGAGGGAGAAGGCGTTGTCCAGCGAGAGCATCGGGACGCCGTGGCGCACGGGCGCGAAGAGCTCGGAGGGGCGGCCGCCGACTCGCTGCGTAGGGCTGTCGCGCGTGACGAGGTCGGGGAAGCGCGCCTCGAGCGCTCGAAGCTCGGCGAGCAGCCGGTCGTACTCGGCGTCCGAGATCTCGGGCTGGTCGAGCACGTAGTAGCGATAGTCGTGATAGCGGATGAGCTCCTTGAGCTCCTCGACACGCTGCCGGGCCTGCGCGCGCTCGCGTTCCTCTTGACCGAGCGCGCTCTGTCCGCCGAACGCTTCCATCTGCCATTGAGGTAGCAACCGCAGGGGCGCGCCCGCCATGCACGAGCGCTCGCTCGGGCGCAGCTCCGCCGCGCTCTGGCCGCCGCTCGCCCCCTGACGGCCGAACCCGTTCGGATGCCGCAGATTTCCCCTGGATCCCCGCCGAGCGCAGGGGGAAGGGGAACGGAGCCGCGCGATGGCGCCGGCGGACGGCAAGATTCGAGAGCTGCGCGAGCAGGTGCGCGCCCTCCAGCAGGAGAACGCGCGGCTGCGAGCCGAGCGGGCCGAGATCGAGCGCTTGCGGGACTCAGAGGCGGAGCTGCGCGCGCTCGTCGCCGCGCTGCCCGACGTGGTGCTCATCATCGACTCTGAGGGGCGCTACCTGCGGATAGCGCCGACCAACCCCGCGCTGCTCTACAAGCCCGCCGAGCAGCTCCTCGGCAAGACGTTCGCCGAGGTCTTCGCGCCGCAACAGGCCGAGGAGTTCTTGGGCTACGTGCGCGAGGCGCTCTCCGGTGTCGTCACCCATGCCGAGTACTCGCTCGAGATCGACGGCGAGCCGCACCTGTTCTCCGCGGCGCTCGCGGCGCTCGACGAGCACACCGTGCTCTGGGTCGCCCGCGACATCAGCTACCGGCTCGAGCTCGACAGGCTGAAGAGCGAGTTCCTGGCGGCCGCCTCCCACGAGCTTCGCACGCCGTTGACGCCGCTGCGGCTCCTCGTCCAGCAGGCGTACCGCAGGGTCAGAGCCCGCCGGCCGATCGAGCCCGACCTCGTCGAACGGATGCAGCGCCAGTGCGAGCGGCTGGCCCGCATCGTGGACGACCTCCTCGACGTCTCCCTGCTCGAGCAGAGCGCGTTCCGCCTTCACCTCGAAATGGTCGATCTGCGCGAGATCATCGGGCAGGTGGTCGGCTCGCTTCGACGCTTCGCGGACGACAGGCAGGTGCATATCGACGCGCCTGCCGGCCCGGTGCGCCTGCTCGCCGACCGCAGGCGGATCGCGCACGTGCTCGTGCACCTCGTGGACAACGCCATCAAGTATTCGGAGCCGGGCCAGCCGATAGACATCGACCTGGAGGTCGATCCGGCTTCGGTCCGCGTGTCAGTGCGAGACTACGGTCGAGGACTGACCGAGCAGCAGCGCTCCCGCGTCTTCGATCGCTACTTCCGGGTGGCCGAGCTCGCTCGCGCCCAGCCTGGTCTCGGCCTCGGGCTCTACCTGTCTCGGGAGATCATCCGCGCCCACGGCGGCAGCCTCACGGGCGAGCGCTGCCCCGGCGGCGGCAGCCGGTTCGCCTTCGTGCTGCCGCGGACCGTCGCGGTGCGCGACGGCGAGCTCGTCAGCCCGTTCGTCAGCGCCGAGTCGCGCTGATTCGCCTCCGCCTGGCGAGCGGGAAGAGGAGCGAAGCCAGGAGGAGGAGCGAGGAGGTGCCCGAGCTCGAGCAGCCGCAGCCGTTGCCTTCGTCCCAGACGCCAGGCCGCATACCGCCCCCTGCTCCTGTCCCGCCGCTGGGCCCATCGTCGCCCGGGTCGGTCGGGTCGGTCGGGTCGGCCGGCGCGCACGTGTCCGGGTCGGGCCGCTCGCCGGGCTCGGGCGGGGAGCGCAGGTGGGCGACGAGCTCGTCCTCGAGCTTGGCGAGGTCGAAGTCCTTCGCCGTCGTCTTGTCGCCAAACTGGAAGAGGGCGACGCCCAGCACCTCGGAGTCCTCGCGGGCCCGTGCGTCGAGCCAGCGCAGCCACTCCATGTAGGCCTCGTTCGACGTTCCGCTAGCCAGCCAACCGGGCGCGGCCATCGCCGCCTCGCTCAGCACGATGGGGACGCCCTCGAGGCCGCATTCGTCGCGGATCCTTCGATAGCGAAGCGTCCTGTCGAGCTCGGCGCAGAAGTCGCGACTCAGGTTGCGCGAGTAGGCGTGGTAGCTCCATCCCCAGCGGTAGGGCTTCGCCTTCATCGCCTCGGCGATCGGCTTGAAGAGGTTTGGCGAGCGCGGCTCGAGCTCGTTGCCGAGCGCGGGCTCGCCCATGGGGATGGCGCCGACGAGCGGGGCGAATCCCGATTGCGTCATGAGATCGGCGAGCCGCGACCAGAACTCGGCGTACCAGGCTGCCTTGGCCGGATCTCGCGTCCAGCCGGGCATCGCCTCCTCCTCGTTGGGCCCTTCGAGCCAGTCCACCCATTGCGCGTCGAGGCCGGCCAGCCCGCTCAGCATCCGCCGCCAGTAGTCGTCCGCCGCAGCCTCCGCCGAAGCGGTGGCGTGGTACGGCTCCGCGAGCTGCACGTCTACGCGGACGACGACCGCGGCGCCGGGACAGCGGACCCGGTACTCGCCGATGGCGGGGGCGACCTCGCCGGCGCGCGAGATCCACTTGGCGAGGCGGGGACACTCGTTCAGCACGGCGACTGCGCTGCTGTCCGAGGGGTTGCTCATTACGTGCGGCCCCAGCTTGCTAGCCGAGAGGCCACCAAGTG